>JAABQW010000250.1 GCA_011391275.1 Betaproteobacteria bacterium | reverse complement strand
ATCCTCACCGACGAGCTGAAGAAGGTCCCGGTGCTGGTGGGCGCCCACGCGTTCGCGGCCGGCAAGTACATCGAGGGCGCGCGGCTCCTCGACGAGATCACCACCTCGGACGACTACGTGGACTTCCTCACGCTGCCGGCGTACAGGGCGCTCGCCTAGCGGCGGGCTTTTTCTTTTCCGCCCGCGGGCCTATCCTGCCCTTTCGCCGCAGCCCGGGGAGCGATTCCCGCAGGGCCGCCGGCGCGCACGATGGCGTCATCCCTTCCGGGAAGGAGGCTTCGATGAAGCCGGGCGACGTGACGGAATTCTTCGTGGCCGGCGCGGGCTCGATGCCCGGCCTGCTCATCTGGCTGGGCGAGCCCGGCCTCGCGGTGATCGTCCTGGTGGGGCTGCTCCTGGCGGCCTGCGTGGGCGGGATGGCCGATCCGGAGGCGCCGTTCCGGACGATGGCGCCGCCACAACCCGGCGACGATGGCGTGGAGCCGGGTCAGTCCGGTATGCGCCACTCCGTGCCGCAGCGGCGGCAACGCACGCGCAGCCACGGGTAGGGAAGCCCTTCCGTCGGCGGGTCGAAGTAGGGCCCCTCGGCGACGTGGCCCGAGGCGAGGACCTCGAAGCGCCCGTAGGCGTCGCACGACGGGCAGTTCGACCGGTTGCCGTAGACCTCGGCGCGCTCGAGCACCGTGAGGTAGCGTCGCCACGAATACAGCCCCAGCGCGATCGCGCCGAGCACCGCCGCAACGAGCGTGGCCGACGTCCAGCCCCGCTCGGCGCTTCGCAGCGCCTCCAGGCAGGCGGCGACGGTGATCCCGGCGAGGAAGCAGGTGGTGAACGCGAGATGGCACTCGATGAGCTGGCGCTCGTACCACTTCCGGAAGCCCAGCTTGCGGATGCGCGAGGCGATGTCCATCTCGCCGAGGATACTCGCGGCCGGCACGCGCCGGCGCAAGCCCCGGATCAGCGGCCCGTCGGTCGCGGGGCGGGACCCGGCGGGGGAGTTGCCGGCCGCGGCGGCCGCGGCGGGGGCTTCACGGGCCGGTAGACAGGCCACCCGTAGATGACCGCCGGCTCGCGGGCGGCCTCGCGTTCCTGGGCCTCGCGTTCGAGGCGCTCCTCGCGCTCGCGCGCCTCGCGGCGGCGCTTCGCCTCTTCGGCCTCGCGCGCCTCGAGCTTGCGCCCGGCTTCCTCTCCCTGCTCGAGGATGCGCTGGCGCTGGCCGGGGTCGTAGTCGGGGTTGGCGGGCGTGGCGTCGATGCGCTGCTCGCCCGCGCCTTTCGGGCACGGGGCATGCTGGTAGGTCACGCGGCCATCGGGCCCGGTGCAGCGGAAGACTTCCTGCGCCTCGGCGGAGACGGCGGCGCAGAGCGGGAGGAAGCCGGCGAGGAGCGCGGCAGGCGCACGCACGGCGCGGTCGCTCAGCTCTTCGGCTTCGCCGGCGGGAGCGCCTGCCCTGGCTTCGCGGGGAAACCCCACGGCGTGTTCCAGGGCACTTCCTCCACGGGCCGCTCCTTGGCCTCGCGAAGGCGGCGGTTGCGCTCCTCGCGCGCCAGCGCCTCGCGCTCCCGCTGCCGGGCGGCCTCGCGGCCGCGCGCGTCGTCGGCAAAACGCCCCGCCAGCTCGTCGCCCCTGGTCGCCTCGCGCTCGAGCTGGCGGCGCGCCTCGACCTCGTCGCGCGTCTCGGGGCGCGGGGTGTCCATGCGCTTCTCGGCCCGCGCGCCGGTGCAGGGAGTCTCCTGGTAGGTGACCCGCCCGCCCGCATCGGTGCACTTGAAGAGGCCCTGCGCCGGGCTCGCCGCGGTCGCGAGCAGCAGCGCGGCCGCCAGGGCGTGGCGCCTCACACGGCCCCCGAGGCCATCGCCTGCCTGTCGGCGTGGTAGCTGGAGCGGACCATCGGCCCGCAGGCGGCGTTGGCGAATCCCATCCCCGTCGCCTCCTCCTCGAACATCCGGAACTCGTCGGGGTGCACGAAGCGCGCCACCGGCAGGTGGCTTCTCGACGGCTGCAGGTACTGCCCGACGGTAAGCATGTCCACGCCGTGCGCGCGCAGGTCGCGCATCACGGCGAGGATCTCCTCGTTCGTCTCCCCCAGCCCGACCATGAGCCCCGACTTCGTGGGCGTGCCGGCGTGCGCCGCCTTGAAGTCGCCGAGAAGCCTGAGCGAATGCGCGTAGTCGGAACCGGGGCGCGCCTGCGCGTAGAGGCGCGGCACGGTCTCGAGGTTGTGGTTCATGACGTCCGGCGGCGCGGCGGCGAGGATGGCGAGCGCCCGGTCCAGGCGCCCGCGGAAGTCCGGCGTGAGGATCTCGATCTTCGTGGCGGGCGAGAGGCTCCTCACGGCGCGGATGCAGTCCACGAAGTGCTGCGCGCCGCCGTCCCTCAGGTCGTCGCGGTCAACGCTCGTGACGACGACGTAGCGCAGTTTCATCGCGGCGATCGTCTCGCCGAGGTGGCGGGGCTCGTCGGGGTCCAGCGGCTGCGGCCGGCCGTGGGCCACGTCGCAGAAGGGGCAGCGCCGCGTGCACAGGTCGCCCATGATCATGAACGTGGCGGTGCCGTGCCCGAAGCACTCGCCGATGTTGGGGCAGGAGGCCTCCTCGCAGACGGTGACGAGCTTCGCGTCGCGCAGGATCCGCTTGATCTCGTGGAAGCGCTCGCCGCCGCCGGCGCGGGCGCGGATCCACTCGGGCTTGCGCAGGGGCTCGGCGGCGACCACCTTGATCGGGATGCGCGCGGTCTTGCCGGCGCGCTTCGCCTCGAGCTTGGCTTCGGTCGTGGGGTTGTCGGACATGGGGGCCTTTAAGCCGCTCGGAGCGCGGCGAGCAGGGTCGCCTGCCAGCGCTGCCGCACCGCGTCGATCGTATCACGCACGCCCAGGTCCGCGAGCCGGGTGGCGGCAAGCCCGGGGTAGCCGCAGGGGTTGATCCGCGAGAACGCCGCGAGGTCGGCGTCGACGTTGAGCGAGATGCCGTGGAAGGTGCAGCCGCGCGAGACGCGCAGCCCGATCGCGGCGATCTTGGCGCCGCCCACGTACACGCCGGGCATGCCCGCCTGCCGGGCGCCCTCCACGCCATAGCCCGCGAGGAGGTCGATCACCGACTGCTCCAGCCGCCTCACCAGCTCCTTCACGCCGTAGCCCGCGCGCCGGAGGTCCAGGAGCGCATAGGCGACGAGCTGCCCCGGCCCGTGGTACGTCACCTGGCCGCCGCGGTCGATGCGGACGACGGGGATCGCGCCCGCGTCCAGCACGTGCTCCGGCTTCGCGGCGAGGCCGAGAGTGAACACCGGCGGGTGCTCGACGAACCACAGCTCGTCGGCGGTGGCGTCGTCGCGCGCCTTCGTGAAGGCCTGCATGGCCCGCCACACCGGCTCGTAGTCGGCGCGGCCCAGGTCGCGCGTCACGGGTTGCACGGTCGCCGCCTCAGAGCACCATCATGACCATCGGGTGGCGGGACAGCTCCGTGTACAGGGCGTCCAGCTGCTCGCGCGAACGGGCATTGACGGTGACGGTGACGGACAGGTAGTTGCCGGCCTTCGAGGGGCGCATCTCCACCGTGGCCGGGTCGAAGTCCGGCGCGTGGCGCATCACGACCTCGAGGACGGCCTGCGCATAGCCGTCCTCGCGCCGGCCCATCACCTTGATGGGGAACTCCGTCGGAAAGACGAGGAGAGGCTTCTCCCCGGGGCCGCCTTGCGCCATCGGGGCCGCGTCAGCGGGCGACGGCCGGGGCGGCCGCGAGCTTCGCCTTGTACTCCTGGAACAGGGCGTGCATGCGGCGGAACACGGGGCCGGGAACGCCGGCGCCCACGGGCTTGCCGTCGAGGGTGGTGACGGCAAGCACTTCCTTGGCGGAGGAGCTCAGCCAGATCTCGTCGGCGGCGCGCACCTCGGCTTCCGCGACCGGGCGGATCTCGAAGCGCAGCTTCCCGTCGCGCGCGAGGTCGGTGAGCAGCTCGTAGGTGATGCCCAGCAGGATGTGGTTGTCCGCGGGCGCGGCGGCCACGACGCCGTCCTTCACGATGAAGACGTTGGAGGCCGCGGCCTCGGTGAGGAAGCCGTCGCGGAAGAGGACCGTCTCGGTGGCGCCCGCGTCGGCGGAGACCTGGCGCGCGAGCACGTTGCCCAGGAGCGACGTGGACTTGATGTGGCACTTCTCCCAGCGGAAGTCCTTCGCGCTCACGCAGGCCACGCCCTTCTCCACCGCCTCCGGCGACGGCGTGGCGAGCGGGGTCGCCATCATGAAGACGGTGGGCCGGAGCCCCGTCGGGATCGCGTGGTCGCGCTTCTCGGGCACGCCGCGGGTGACCTGGATGTACACCGACTGGTCGCCGGGGTGGTGGGCGAGGAGCTTCTCCACCGCCGCGATCCACTCGTCGGGGGTGTGCGGGTTGGCGAGGCGGATCTCGTCCATCGAGCGCTGCAGCCGCCGGAAGTGCTCGCGGGCGCGCAGGAGATGGCCGCCGTAGGCGGGGACCACCTCGTAGACCCCGTCGCCGAAGAGGAAGCCGCGGTCGAGCGGGGAGATCGTGATGCGGTCGAGGGGCAGCAGATCGCCGTTGAAGTGCGCGATGGGGGAGGTCATGGCGGTCACCGGAAGAGGAGGCGGATCGTGTCCCATCCGCGCGAGAGGAACCCGGCCGCCGGCACGTCCTCGAGGGCCACGACGGCGATCTCGGCGACGGCGGCGTTGTCGCGGGCGAGCTTCATTATCCCCGCATTCTGCCCCCGGGAGTAGGGCGCCACGAAGGGCTGCACCGTGGTGAGCCGGGCCTGCAGGCCGTCGAAGCGCTCGCGCGGCAGCGTGAGCCACACGTCGCGGTCGAAGCCCAGCTTCACCGTGGCGCTGGTGCCCTTGAAGATCTCGGCGTTGGCGATCACCTGGCCCTTGCGGTAGAGGCGCTGCGTGTCCCACGCGAGGAAGCCGAAGTTGAGGAGCTTCTGGTTCTCCGACATGCGCAGCGCGTCGGACTGCGCGCCCATCACCACGGAGACCAGCCGGCGCTCGCCGCGCTTCGCCGAGGCCACCAGGCAGTAGCCCGCGGCCTCCGTGAAGCCGGTCTTCACGCCGTCCACCGTGGGGTCGAGCCACAGCAGGCGGTTGCGGTTGGCCTGCGTGATGCCGTTCCACGTGTACTCCTTCTGCGAGTACAGGGCGTAGCGGTCCGGGAAGTCGCGGATGAGTGCCGCGGCGAGGACGGCCATGTCGCGCGCCGTCGCGTAGTGGTTCGGCGCCGGCAGTCCCGTGGAATTCACGAAATTCGTGTTGCGCAGCCCCAGGCGCTTCGCCTCGCGGTTCATGAGCTGCGCGAAGGCCTCCTCGCTTCCCGCCACGGCCTCGGTGAGCGCGATGGTGGCGTCGTTGCCGGACTGCACGATCATGCCGCGCAGCAAATCGCCCGCCGTGACGGGCTTGCGGGGCTCGATGAACATGCGCGATCCCCCGGCGCGCCACGCCTTCTCCGAGACGGCGACGGTCGCCGCCGGGTCGAGCTTGCCGTCGCGGATGGCCGCGAAGACGAGGTAGGCAGTCATCAGCTTGGTGAGCGAGGCGGGCTCGAAGCGGTCCTCCTCCGCCTGCGCGGCGAGGGCCTGCCCGGAGAGCGTGTCGAGGAGGTAGTAGGCGCGCGCCGCGACGGGCGGGGGCGTGACGGGCTGGGCGAGGGCGGCGAGTGCGAGGCAGAGGGCGGGGAGCAGGGCGAGGCGGCGGATCATCGAGGGGGCATTTCAGCGCGTGGCGGGAGTGATGAGGGGGGCTATGTCGAGCGAGGAGCGGACCTTGTCGGCGATGGCCTGCGCCTCCTCGCGGGTCCTGTAGGGCCCGAGGCGGACGCGGTGCAGGCTGCCCGAGGCCGCGACCTGGATCGGCTCCAGCAGCCACGGCAGTTGCCGGGCGATGTGGTCGCGGAAGCTCTCCGCATAGTCGGCACTGGAGAACGCGCCGAGCTGCAGGTAGAGCCCCGCGGCCTCCGCCGCGAGCATCGGCGTGGTGACTTCCGCGGCGCGCGGCTGCGGCAGGTCGGTGGCCGCGAGCGGGGTCGCGACGGGGCCGGGCGGGGGAGGGGGAGGCGCGGATGCCGGGCGCGGCGCGGCGGCTGCCGTGGCCAGGCGCGCGGCGTCGCGCGCGAAGACGCGCTCGACTTCCACCGGGCCGCTGCCGGGGCCCGCGATGCCCAGCCTGGCGGCCGCGGCATACGACAGGTCGATCACGCGCCCGTCGTGGAAGGGGCCGCGGTCGTTCACGCGCACCACCACGGACTGGCCGGACCTGAGGCTCGTCACCCGGGCGTAGCTGGGGATGGGCAGGGTCTTGTGCGCGGCGGTCATCGCGAACATGTCATAGACCTCGCCCGAGGAGGTCTTCTGGCCGTGGAACTTGCGGCCGTACCAGGAGGCGAGGCCGCGCTCCTTCATCGGCTCGTCGTTCACCACGGGCGCGTAGGTCCGCCCGAACACCGTGTAGGGGCGGTTGGCCCAGCGGTGGTAGGGCTCGTCGCGCGGCACGGCGTCGGGGATCAGGGCGATGTCCTCGGGCACCTTCTCCGGCGGGCCGTCGTCGGAGTAGTAGGCCGGCTTCTTCGGGGGCGCCTTGGGCGCGGTGCCGCAGGCGGCGAGTCCCAGGGCGACGAGGGCGAGGAGGGCCGCGCGCATCAGCTCGAGACCAGCTGCTTGTGCGTGGAGATCGACATCAGGATGCCGAACCCCGCGAGCATGGACAGGAGCGCCGTGCCGCCGTAGCTCACCAGCGGCAGCGGCACGCCGACCACGGGCAGGATGCCGCTCACCATGCCCATGTTCACGAAGGCGTAGGTGAAGAAGGTGAGCGTCACCGCCCCCGCCGTGAGGCGCGCGAAGGTGGTGGAGGCGTTGGCCGCGATCATCAGGCCGCGCGCGATGATGAGGGTGTACAGGACGATCAGCAGGAGGTTGCCGGCCAGCCCGAACTCCTCGCCGAACACCGCGAGGATGAAGTCGGTGGAGCGCTCGGGGACGAAGTCGAGCTGCGCCTGCGTGCCGTTGAGCCACCCCTTGCCCAGCACGCCCCCGGAGCCGATGGCGATCGTGGACTGGATGATGTGGTAGCCCGCGCCCAGGGGATCCTCGGCGGGGTCGAGGAGGGTGAGAACCCGCCTGCGCTGGTAGTCGTGCAGCATGCCCCAGAGGAAGGGCAGGCTCGCCAGTCCCGCCACGGCGGCCCCCGCGATCACCTTCCACGACAGGCCGGCGAGGAAGATCACGAAGAAGCCGGAGGCGAAGATGAGGAGTGCCGTGCCCAGGTCCGGCTGGCGCACCACGAGGCCGACCGGGAGCGCGAGCAGGATCGCGGCGACCGCGTAGTCGCGCAGGGTGATCCCCTCCTGGTGCCGGTGGAAGTACCACGCGAGCATCAGCGGCACCGAGATCTTCATGATCTCCGAGGGCTGCAGCGTCGTGAAGCCGAGGTTGAGCCAGCGGCGGGCGCCGTTGCGCACCTCGCCGAACAGGGCCACCGCCACCAGGAGCGCGAGCCCGGCCGCGTAGATCGGCACGGCGAGCCGCATGAGCGCCTGCGGCGGGATGTTGGCCACGACCCACAGCGCCGCCGCCGCGATGGCGATGTTGCGCGCCTGCCCGAGGACGCGGTCGACGGAGGCGCCGCCGGAAGCCGAGTAGACCACGGTGAGCCCGAGGGCGAGTGCCAGCACCAGCGCCACCATGAGCGGCCCGTCGATGCGCCGCGAGATGACGTCGAAGAGCCGGCTAATCACCCTCGGCCTCCTCGGCGACCAGGGGGAGCTTGCGCTCCGGGCGCTTGCCCAGCAGGTAGTAGTCGAGCACCTCGCGCGCGATGGGCGCGGCGGTCGAGCCGCCGTGGCCGCCGTTCTCGACCAGCAGCGCCAGCGCGATCCTCGGGGCGTCGGCGGGCGCGTAGGCGATGAAGAGCGCGTGGTCGCGGTGGCGCTCCTTCACGCGCTTCTCGTCGTACTTCTCGCCCGCCTTCATGCCGATCACCTGCGCGGTGCCGGTCTTGCCCCCCACGAGGTAGGGCGCGCCCTGCGCGGCGCGCACCGCCGTCCCGCCGGGGCGCGTCACGTCGACCATCGCGGCCTTCACCAGCTCGACGTGCTCGGGCTTGATGGCGAGCTTGTCGCCGAGCCGCACCGGCAGCTCGCGCACCTGCTGCGTGCGGGCATCCTGCACGGCGCGCACCAGGCGCGGGTGCACCGGCGTGCCGCCGTTGGCCAGCGTGGCGGTCGCCACCGCGAGCTGCATGGGGGTCGCCAGCCAGTAGCCCTGCCCGATGCCCACGCTGATCGTGTCGCCCGCGTACCACTTCTGCCTGAAGCGCTGCCACTTCCAGTCGGTCGAGGGCTGCAGTCCCGGCAGTTCGCCGTCGATGTCGACGCCCGTGCGCGAGCCGAAGCCGAACTGCGTCATGAAGCGCTGGATGGCGTCCACGCCGAGGTCGTTGGCCAGGCCGTAGTAGTACGTGTCGCAGGAGACCACGATCGACTTGTGCAGGTTCACCACGCCGTGGCCGCCGGGCTTCCAGTCGCGGAAGGGGCGCGACACCCCGGGCAGCATCCAGTGGCCCGGGTCGGAGATCGTCTGCTCGGGCGTGCGCTTCCCGTAGGTGAGCGCGGCCAGTGCCATGAACGGCTTGATGGTGGAGCCAGGCGGGTACTGCCCGCGCAGGGCGCGGTTGTTCAGGGGCTTGTCGGGCGAGTTGTTGAGCGCGTCCCAGTTGGCCGGGTCGATGCCGTCGACGAAGAGGTTGGGGTCGTAGCCGGGCCGGGAGACGAGTGCAAGCACGTCGCCCGTCGCCGGGTCGAGCGCCACCAGCGCCCCGCGGAAGTCCTGGAAGGCCTCCTCGGCCACGCGCTGCAGCTTCACGTCGAGCGTCACGACGAGGTTGTTGCCCGACTGGGGCTCGGCCCGCGAGAGCGAGCGGATGGCGCGGCCGCCGGCGTCGATCTCCACCTGCTCGCTGCCGGTGGTGCCGTGGAGCTCCTTCTCGTAGGCGCCCTCGATGCCGAGCTTGCCGATGTGGTCGGTGCCCTTGTAGTTCGTCGCGAGCCCGGCCGCCTCGATGCGGCGCACGTCGGCCTCGTTGATGCGCCCGATGTAGCCCACGGCGTGCGAGGCGATGTCGCCGTGCGGGTAGGAACGGAAGAGACGCGCCTTGATCTCGAAGCCCGGGAAGCGGTAGCGGCTCACGGCGAAGCGCGCGACCTCCTCCTCGGTCAGCCGCGTGCGGATGGGCAGGCTCTCGAAGTTGCGGCTCTCCTCCTGCAGCCGCCTGAAGCGGCGGCGGTCGCGCGGGCTCACCTCGATCACCTGCGCGAGCTCGTCGATGGCGCGCTCGACGTCGCCCACCTTGCTCGGCGTGACCTCGAGCGTGTAGGCCGAGTAGTTGGCGGCCAGCACCTCGCCGTTGCGGTCGAGGATGAGCCCGCGGTTGGGCACGACGGGCACCACCGAGATGCGGTTGGCCTCGGCGAGCGTGTGGTAGTGCGCGCGCTGGACCACCTGCAGCCAGACGAAGCGGGCCACGAGCACCCCGAAGGCGGCGAGTGCCACGAGCCCCGCGACCAGGAGCCGCGAGCGGAAGGTGCTGAGCTCGGCGCGCTGGTCGCGAAGGGCCAGCCCGATGCTCATGCCGCCGACTCCCTGCGCATGCGGCGCAGCCCCGGCAGGTAGAGCAGCCACGTGAGGGGGCCCCAGGCCAGCGCGGCGAGCGCCGGGGAGAGCGCCGCGGCGGGTCCCGGGAACGACGCGCCGAGCAGCAGGTTCAGCAGCACGATCACGGCGGAGGCGCCGATGAACAGGCCCAGCACGTGCAGGGTCTGCTCGAGGATCGGGAACGAGAGCACGCGCACGCGCAGCACCTGCGCGCCGTAGGTGACGATCACGTAGGCGAGCGCATGCTGGCCCAGCAGCATGGAGTCGCCCACGTCCATGGCGAGGCCCAGCGCGAAGGCGAGCCCCTGGCCGACCGAGCCCGGCTGGTGCATCGCCCAGAACACGAGGACCACGAGCACGAGGTCGGGGCGGGCGAGGAGCGCCCAGCCGCCCCACGGCAGCGAGTTGAAGAGATAGGCGCCCACGAGGGAGGCGAAGATGAGCCCCGGCCCCGCGGGGAGCTTCATCACGTCGCGCGCGACCGGGGTCAGGTCCGCGGCTCTCATGGCTGGCGGCGCCCCCTGGGCGCGGGCCGGTCCTTCGCGGGGCGCCTTTCCTCGGCACGCGCCTCCGCCGGCGCGGGCGACGGGCGCTGCGCGGTGAGGATGCGCACGAAGCGATGGTTGTCCACGCCGGCTGCCGGCCTGGCGGTGATCTTCGCGAACACGTAGGTCGTGTTCTTCTCGACGGCGGTGACGCGCGCGACCACGAGCCCCGCGGGATAGGTGCCGTCGATGCCGGAAGTCACGAAGAGGTCGCCGTTCTGGATGTCCGCGGAGACCGGCATGAAGGGCACGTCGATCGAGCCGTCCTTGCCGGAGCCCACGGCGATGGCGCGCAGGCCGTTTCGCGGGAGCATCACCGGGACGGACTGGTCCTTCTCGGTGAGGAGCGTCACCTCGCTCGTGAAGGTGCCCACGGCGGTCACCTGCCCGACCACGCCCTCGCCGTCGATGACCGGCATGCCCGCCTTGATGCCCTGCGTGAGGCCCTTGTCCAGGACGAGCTTCCTCACGAAGGGGTTGCGTCCGTGGGAGAGGACCTCGGCCAGCACGCCGTCGGTGGCGAAGCGGCTGCGCGAGGGCGTCATGGCGAGGAAGTGGTCCTGCTCCGCCTGCAGCAGCCTGGCCCGCTGCGCCTCGGCCGCGTAGTCGAGGAGCTTCGCCTTGAGCTCGCTGTTCTCGCGCATGAGCCGGTCCTGCGAGGCGAAGTAGTCGGCCAGCCGCGAGAAGGCGATGGCGGGCGCCCCGGCGACCTGCTGCAGGGGGGCGACGAGCACCGAGAGCGACAGCCGGACCGCCTCCAGCGCCCCGAAGCGGTGGTCGGCGATCATCGTGGCGATCGCGAGCAGCGCGAAGAACGTGAGGCGGGCGAGGGGGCTGGGCCCGCGGTGGAAGAACGGAGGCGGCTCGTGGATCACGCCGGCTCGGGCGTCAGTCGTTCGTGAAGACGGTGCCCAGCTTGTCCATCTCCTCGAGCGCCCGGCCCGATCCGCGCACGACGCAGGTGAGCGGGTCGTCGGCGACGATCACGGGCAGGCCCGTCTCCTCCATGAGGAGGCGGTCGAGCTCGCGCAGCAGCGCGCCGCCGCCGGTGAGCACCATGCCCTTCTCGGCGATGTCGGCGCCCAGCTCGGGCGGCGTGTGCTCGAGGGCGCTCTTCACGGCGGAGACGATGGAGTTGAGCGGGTCGGTGAGGGCCTCCAGGATCTCGTTGGACGAAATCGTGAAGGAGCGCGGGATGCCTTCGGCGAGATTCCTGCCCTTCACTTCCATCTCGCGCACTTCGCTGCCCGGGAAGGCCGAGCCGATCTGCTTCTTGATCTGCTCGGCGGTCGATTCCCCGATGAGCATGCCGTAGTTGCGGCGGATGTAGTTGATGATCGCCTCGTCGAACTTGTCGCCGCCGACGCGCACCGAGGCCGAGTACACGATCCCGCCCAGCGAGATCACGCCCACCTCGGTGGTGCCGCCGCCGATGTCGATCACCATCGAGCCGGTGGCGTCCGCGATGGGCAGGTCCGCGCCGATGGCCGCGGCCATGGGCTCCTCGATGAGAAAGACCTGCGAGGCCCCGGCGCCGACCGCGCTTTCCTTGATGGCGCGCCGCTCGACCTGCGTGGAGCCGTAGGGCACGCAGATCACGATGCGCGGGCTCGGCCGGAACCACTGGTTGTCGTGGATCTTCTTGATGAAGTACTTGAGCATCTGCTCCGTGATCGTGAAGTCCGCGATCACGCCGTCCTTCATCGGGCGGATGGCCGTGATGTTGCCCGGCGTGCGCCCCAGCATCTGCTTGGCGGCCAGCCCCACCGCCTGGATGGTCTTCTTGCCGCTGGGCCCGCCTTCCTGGCGGATCGCGACGACCGACGGCTCGTCGAGGACGATGCCCTTGCCGGGCACGTAGATGAGCGTGTTCGCCGTGCCCAGGTCGATGGCGAGGTCGGTGGAAAAGTACTTGGAAACGAAGGAGAACATCTTGATCCGTAAGGAAATTCGGGGTGTCGACTTTGCCCCGGGGACGGGGGTCGCCTATAATAGCCCAAAATCACGATGAATTAAGGCCTTAGAGCGCTTTTCGCATGCTGTCCCTAGACGACGTCCGCCGCATTGCCGAGCTCGCCCGGATCGAGGTGCCCGAGGAGGGGGTTGCTGCGCTGCAGCACGACCTCAACGGGATCTTCGACCTGATCGAGCAGATGCGGGCCGTGGACACCACCGGGGTGGAGCCCATGGCGCACGCCATCGACCTGACCCAGCGCCTTCGCGAGGACCGCGTGACGGAAACCGACCAGCACGAACTGTTCCAGTCCGCCGCGCCCCGGGTCGAGGACGGCCTCTACCTCGTGCCGAAGGTCATCGAGTAGTCCCGGCGCCCGCGCGGCCCGTCGCCGCGCCCCGACAGGCCTGACCATGTTCGACCACACCGTTTCCGAGCTCGCCGCCCTCCTTCGCGACCGCAAGGCCTCGAGCGTGGAGCTGGCGGCCGTCTTTCTCGAGCGCATCGAACGACTGGGCGGCGGGCTCAACGCGTTCATCACCGTGGACGCGGAAAAGGCGCTCGCGAGCGCGCGCGCGGCCGACGCGCGCCTGGCCCGCGGCGAGGCGACCCCCCTCACGGGAATCCCCATCGCCCACAAGGACCTCTTCTGCGCGAAGGGCTGGAGGACGACCTGCGGTTCGCGGATGCTCGCGGACTGGATCTCGCCCTACGACGCGCACGTGGTCGAGCAGTTCGACCGCGCCGGCGCGGTGCTCGTCGGCAAGACCAACATGGACGAGTTCGCCATGGGCTCCTCCAACGAGAGCTCCTTCTTCGGCCCGGCGAGGAACCCCTGGGACCCGTCGCGCGTGCCGGGCGGCAGCTCCGGCGGGTCGGCCGCGGCCGTGGCCGCGCGGCTGGTGCCCGCCGCCACCGGCACCGACACGGGCGGCTCGATCCGCCAGCCGGCCTCCCTCACGGGCACCTCGGGCATCCGGCCCACCTACGGCGCGGTGTCGCGCTACGGGATGGTCGCCTTCGCCTCCTCGCTGGACCAGGGCGGCGCCTTCGGCAAGAGCGCCGAGGACCTCGCCCTGATGCTCAACGTCATGGCCGGCTTCGACGAGCGCGACTCCACAAGCGTCGAGCGGCCGAAGGAGGACTACGCGCGCGACCTGGCACGCCCCCTCGCGGGCCTGCGCGTGGGGCTTCCGAAGCAGTACTTCACCGCCGACCTGGCGCCCGACGTCGCCGCCTGCGTCATGGCGGGCGCGGAGGAACTGGAGCGGCAGGGCGCGACCCTCGTCGAGGTGAGCCTCCCGAACCAGGCGCTCGCCGTGCCCGTCTACTACGTGATCGCGCCGGCGGAAGCCTCGTCGAACCTCTCGCGCTTCGACGGCGCGCGCTACGGACACCGCGCAGCCGCGTACGCGGACCTGGGCGACATGTACCGCAAGAGCCGCGCCGAGGGCTTCGGGGCCGAGGTGCGGCGGCGCATCCTCGTGGGCACCTACGTGCTCTCGCACGGCTACTACGACGCGTACTACCTGCAGGCGCAGAAGGTGCGCCGACTCATCGCGCGCGACTTCGCCGAGGCCTTCGCGTCCTGCGACGTGATCGCCGGCCCGGCCGCCCCCACCGTGGCGTTCCCGATCGGCGAGAAGACGAGCGACCCGGTGCAGATGTACCTCGAGGACCTCTACACCATCTCCGTGAACCTCGCCGGCCTGCCGGGGCTCTCGGTGCCGTGCGGTTTCGGGCAAGGGGGGCTGCCGGTGGGGCTGCAGCTCATCGGCAACTACTTCGACGAGGCGCGCATGCTCAACGTCGCGCACCGCTACCAGCAGGCCACCGACTGGCACCGCCGCTCGCCCCCGGGGTACGGATCGTGAGCGGCGCCGCCGGCATGGGCTGGGAAATCGTCATCGGGCTGGAGACCCACGCGCAGCTCTCCACCGCGTCGAAGATCTTCTCGGGTGCCTCCACCGCCTTCGGCGCCGCGCCCAACACGCAGGCTTGCGCCGTCGACATCGCGCTGCCCGGGGTGCTGCCGGTGCTCAACAGGGGGGCCGTCGAGCGCGCCATCCGCTTCGGCCTGGCTGTCGGCGCGCGTATCGCGGCCCGCAGCGTCTTCGCGCGCAAGAACTACTTCTACCCGGACCTCCCCAAGGGCTACCAGATCAGCCAGTACGAGCTGCCCGTGGTCTCGGGAGGCTTCCTGGACATCGTCGTGGAGGGCCTCGAGAAGCGCGTGAACCTCACCCGCGCCCACCTCGAGGAGGATGCGGGCAAGAGCCTGCACGAGGACTTCCACGGCATGAGCGGCATCGACCTCAACCGCGCGGGCACGCCGCTGCTGGAGATCGTCACCGAGCCCGAAATGCGCAGCGCGAAGGAGGCCGTGGCCTACGCGAAGGCGCTGCACTCGCTGGTGCGCTGGATCGGCATCTGCGACGGCAACATGCAGGAGGGCTCCTTCCGCTGCGACGCCAACGTCTCCGTGCGCCCGGCGGGCTCGACCACGCTGGGCACGCGCTGCGAGATCAAGAACCTCAACTCCTTCCGCTTCCTCGAGAAGGCGATCGAGTACGAGGCGCGCCGCCAGGTCGAGCTGATCGGCGACGGCGGCACGGTGCGCCAGGAGACGCGGCTGTGGGACCCGCAGAAGGGCGAGACTCGCTCCATGCGCTCCAAGGAGGACGCGCACGACTACCGCTACTTCCCGGACCCGGATCTTCTCCCGCTCGCGATCGCCCCGGAGTGGATCGAATCGGTGCGGGCCACGATGCCCGAATTGCCGGCGGCCATGCGGGCGCGTTTCGTGGCCGATTACGGGCTCGCTCCCGTCGACGCGACGACGCTCACCGCCTCCAAGGCGCTGGCGACGTACTTCGAGGAAGCGGTGCGCCACGCGGGCGGCGAGCCCCGGGCCTGCGCCAACTGGGTGCTCGGGGAGCTCTCGGCGCTCCTGAACCGCCTGGAAGCCGAGGCCGACGCGAGCCCCGTGGGACCCGCCGCCCTCGCGGGGCTGGTGAAGCGGGTCCTCGACGGCACGGTGTCGGGCAAGGCCGCCAAGGAGGTCTTCGAGGCCATGGCGGCCGGCGAGGGCGATGCAGACGCGATCATCGCGGCGCGCGGTCTCACGCAGATCTCGGACGCCGGCGCGATCGAGGCGATCGTGGACCAGGTGCTCGCCGCCAACGCGAAGCTCGCGGACGACTGGCGGGCCGGCAAGGAAAAGGCGCTCAACGCCCTGGTGGGGCAGGTGATGAAGGCCTCGCAGGGGAAGGCCAACCCCGCGCAGGCGGGCGAGATCCTCAGGAAGAAGCTGGGCTGAAGGCCCCGCGCTAGCGGGAGGGCACGATGTAGATGTTGTACTTCTGCTTGTTCCCCGTCCCCGCCTTCTGCTCGACCGACTTCTTCGCCGCCTCGATCTCCCTGGGGTCGCGCAGGTCGAGCTTGCCCTCGCGGTGCATCTGCTTGAGCTCGACCCAGCGCACCTTGTCGGTCTCGTAGCGGGCGCGGACCTCCTGCATTTCCTTCCCGTAGTCGACGAGGGACTTGTCCAGGGACACCCTCTCGGCCTTGGCGCGGTCGTAGTCGGCCTGGAGCTGCGCCGGGGCCTGGGTTGTCTTGCCGCCCTTGCCACCCTTGCCGCCCTTGCCGCTCTTGCCGGCCTGGTAGAACTCCAGCTCCGCCTCGTACTCCGCGATGCGCTTGTCCACCGCCACGATGCGGTCCTGCACGCTCTTGATGCGGCCCTCGATCGGCTTGAGGTTGATGTCGCGGGAGGTGTCGATGTCCTTTTCCGAGCTGTAGGTCGCCAGCAGCGCGCGGTCCTTGCGGCGCTGTTCCGCGGCGGCCTTGGCGGCTTCCTCGGCGCGGGCCTTCTCTTCCATCTTCGCCTTGATCTGGTCGCCGGTGGGCGTGGGATCGATCTTGCGCAGGACCGTGCCGGAGCGGGAGACCTCGTACATCACCACGTTCGCGCACGCCGCGGGCGGGGTGTCGCCGATGTGGGTGACGCCCTTCTCGTCCTTGCACTTGTAGGCGGCGTGCGCCGCCGGGGCGGCGAGCATCGCCAGGATAAGCAGGATCTTCGTATTCACGCCTTGCACCTCTGTTGCGCCCGGGCCGGGCGTCTGCCGCGCCCGTGCTCCACCAAGCCTGTTATGGGGTCATGCCCCGTACTGCCGCCGGTACTCCTCGATCGCGGCGATCCGGTCATGCAATTCGGGCCGCTCCCGGAGGGTGGCGACCACGTCGTCCAGCGTTGCAATGGCAGTAACGGGGATGCCGTGGTTCCGGCTGACTTCCTGGGCGGCAGACAACGCCCCCTGGCCCCGTTCCTGTCGATCCAGAGCAATTAGCACGCCAGCCGGGACAGCCCCGGCGGCCCGGATCATCGCCTCCGACTCCCGCACCGAGGTGCCGGCCGAAATCACGTCGTCGATGATCAGGACCCGGCCAGCCAGGGGCGCGCCGACGATGTTGCCGCCTTCCCCGTGGTCCTTGGCTTCCTTGCGGTTGTAGGAAAACGGCACATTGTGACCGAGCTGGGCCAGTGCGACCGCCGTGGCGGCCGCCAGCGTGATGCCCTTGTAGGCCGGCCCGAAGATGAGGTCGAAGGCGATGCCGGAGGCGAGGGCGGCCTGCGCGTAGTAGCGGGCCAGCTCCCCGAGGCTCGCGCCGTCGTGGAAGAGCCCGGCGTTGAAGAAGTAGGGGGAGAGCCGGCCGGCCTTGGTCCTGAAGTCCCCGAAGCGCAGCACCCCGGTCCGGATCGCGAAATCGACGAACTGGCGGCGGAAATCCTGTCCGGCGGCAGGGCGGGCGGTGTCCATGGGGTCGGGACCGTTAGAATGTCCGGCTATTTTCCCTGATTAAGCTCCGTTAAACGAGCCCCCTGCCTTGCGAATCCTCACCCTCAACGCCAACGGCATCCGCTCCGCCGCCTCCAAGGGCTTCCTCGACTGGATGAAGCGCCAGCGGGCCGACCTCGTCTGCCTCCAGGAGATCAAGGCGCAGGAGGCGGACCTGCCGAAGGAGATCCTCGCCCCGGCGAAGCTGCACGCCTTCTTCCACCCGGCCGAGAAGAAGGGCTACAGCGGGGTGGCGATCTACGCGAGGAAGGAGCCCGACCGGGCGGTGCTGGGGCTGGGCATCGGGGACATCGATGCCCAGGGTCGCTTCCTGCAGCTCGACTACGGGAACCTCTCGGTGGTCTCGATCTACGTGCCCTCGGGCTCCTCCGGCGAGGAGGCGCAGGCGCGCAAGTTCTCCTTCATGAAGCGCTTCATGCCGAAGCTCGGGGAGATGCGCGCCTCGGGGCGGGAATTCGTCCTGTGCGGCGACTGGAACATCGCCCACAAGGAGATCGACCTGAAGAACTGGCGTTCCAACCGGAAGAACTCCGGCTTCCTGCCCGAGGAGCGCGCCTGGCTCACCGAGGCCTTCGACCGGGTCGGCTGGGTGGATGTGTTCCGGACTCTCGACCCGCGGCCCGAGCAGTACACCTGGTGGTCCAACCGGGGGCGCGCCCGGGAGAACAACGTCGGCTGGCGCCTGGACTACCAGATCGCCACGCCCGGAATCGCGCGCACCGCCACGAAGGCGCGCATCTACACCGGGCGGCGTTTTTCCGACCATGCGCCCCTCACGATCGACTACGACCACGCCCTTTGACGGTCATTCCCCTGACGGTCATTCCCGCGAAGGCGGGAATGACCGTCAGGGGAAGGACGGATGAAATGCTCAGACTCTCCGGCCTCACCCTAGCCCGCGGCGCGCGCGTCCTGCTCAAGGACGCCTCCCTGACGGTTTTCCCCGGCCACCGCGTCGGCCTGGTCGGCGCCAACGGGTCCGGCAAGTCGAGCCTCTTCGCGCTCATCCTCGGGGAGCTGCACCAGGAAGCGGGCGAGATGGAGCTGCCGGCGCGCTGGGTGCTCTCGCACGTCGCGCAGGAGTTGCGCGACACCGACCGCGCCGCGCTCGACTTCGTGATGGACGGCGACGCGGAGCTGCGCGAGGTGGAGGCGGCCATCCGCGAGGCCGAGCAGGCGCACGAGGAGGGCGAGCGCGCGGCGATGCTGCACGCGCGCTACGACGAGATCGGCGGCTACACCGCGAAGTCGCGCGCGCAGGCGCTGATGTCCGGCCTGGGCTTCGCGCCCGAGGCCGAGGCGCGCCCGGTGGCTTCCTTCTCCGGCGGCTGGCGCATGCGCCTGAACCTCGCGCGCGCGCTCATGTGCCGCTCCGACCTCCTGCTCCTCGACGAGCCCACCAACCACCTCGACCTCGACGCGGTGATGTGGCTGGAGGACTGGCTGAAGGCCTACCCCGGCGCGCTCCTCCTCATCACCCACGACCGCGAGTTCCTCGATTCCGTCGTGGGCACGATCGTGCACGTGGACGCGCAGAAGCTCACCACCTACGCCGGGAACTATTCCGCGTTCGAGCGCCAGCGGGCCGAGCGCCTGGCGCAGCAGCAGTCGGCCTACGAGACCCAGCAGCGCACCATGGCGCACCTGCAGGCCTTCATCGACCGATTCCGGGCGAAGGCCACGAAGGCCCGCCAGGCGCAGAGCCGCATAAAGGCGCTGGAGAAGCTGGAGGTGATCGCGGCCGCCCACGTCGACTCGCCGTTCACTTTCGCCTTCCGCGAGCCGCCCGTGAAGCCCAAGCTCCTCTTCCGGGTCGCGGAAGCGAGCGTGGGCTACGGCGGCAAGGCGGTCGTGTCCGACATCGAGTGGAGCGTGTACTTCGGCGAGGCCATCGGGCTGCTCGGCCCCAACGGGGCGGGCAAGTCCACGCTCCTCAAGACGATCGTGGGCGACCTGCCTCCCGTGAGCGGGACGATCATCCGTTCGCCGGACCTGCGCATCGGCTACTTCGCGCAGCACCAGGTGGAGAAGCTGCGGCTCGAGGAAAGCGCGATGTGGCACGTGGCGCGGATCGCCCCGGGCGTGCGCGAGCAGGAGCTGCGCGGCTTCCTGGGCGGCTTCGACTTCCGCGGCGACCAGGTCTTCCAGCGCGTGGCCGAATTTTCCGGCGGCGAGAAGGCGAGGCTAGCCCTGGCACTCATCGTCTGGGAGCGGCCGAACCTGCTGGTGCTGGACGAGCCCACCAACCACCTCGACATCGAGATGCGGGAGTCCCTTGCGCAGGCGCTCCAGGATTTCGAGGGCACGCTGATCGTCGTGGCGCACGACCGCCACTTGCTGGAAGCGACGACCGACCAGTGGTGGCTCGTGGCCGACGGGAAGGTCGCGGCCTTCGACGGAAACCTCGACGACTACCGCGAGTGGTCGCGGCAGTACCGCGTGCGCGGCACGAAGTCGGAAGGGACCGGCACGGGCGCCGACCGCAAGGCGCAGAAACGCTCGCAAGCCGCGTCGCGCCAGAAGCTCGCGGACGCGAAGAAGCCTTTCGAGAAGCAGATCCAGGCCATCGAGAGGGAGCTCGCGAAGCTCCAGCCCGAGAAGGAAGCGCTCGACGCGTGGCTGGGCTCCACCGAAGCCTACGACGAGGCGATGCGCGAGGATCTGGCGGAACGCTCGAAGCGCCACGGCGAACTGGCCGCCCGGATCGCGAAGCTCGAGGAAGACTGGCTGTGGGCCAGCGCGGCGATGGAGGCCGAGGTCAACCGCGCGCGCGAATGATCGTTGTCCGGATAGCGGGCCGCGCACGTCGACGCGGCCTCAACCTACCGGAGGCCCCATGCATCTCGAATCCGCATTGCCCATCGTGAAAGCGCTGGCGGACGGCGTGAACCCCGTCACCGGCGAGCAGTACCCGCAGGACAGCCCCTACGCCGAGCCGCGCGCGCTGCGCGCCCTCTTCTCCGCCATCGACCTCATGCAGCGCGAGGTGGAAAAGGAAAGGCGCCGCGAACGCCTGCCCGCCAACTTCGGCAAGCCCTGGAGCGAAGGCGAGGACCGCGCCATCGCGGACGCCTTCGACACGGGCGTGGCCATCCCCGACATGGCGCGCAAGCACGCGCGCACCCAGGGCTCCATCCGCCTGCGTCTCGAGAAGCTCGGCAAGCTCCCGCCCTCGGGCGAGGCGCGCTACCCGGGCGCCGTCACGCCGGCCGGAAATTGAGCGACGCGCTGTTCATGCAGTAGCGCAGCCCCGTGGGCTTCGGCCCGTCGTCGAACACGTGGCCGAGGTGGGCGTCGCAGTTCGCGCACACCACCTCGGTTCGCGCCATGCCGAGGCTCGTGTCGCGGCGCTCCTCCACGGCGCCCGGCGTCACGGGCCGGAAGAACGAGGGCCACCCGCAGCCGGCGTCGAACTTCGTGTCGGAGACGAAGAGGTCCTGCCCGCAGCACACGCAGCCGTAGGTGCCGGCCTTCCAGTGGTTCTCGTATTCGCCCGTGAAGGGGCGCTCGGTGGCGGCGTGGCGCGTCACCTGGAACTGCAGCGGGGAGAGCTGCTGCTTCCATTCGTCGAAGGTCTTGATGAGCTTGGCCATGGCGGACTCCCGGTGGCTTGCCTGGGGGCGAAGGCTGCATTCTAGGGCCTGCGGCGCGCCGGCCCGGTTGACGGCGCGGGTTGGCGGCCCGAATACTCGCGCGGGCTGCAACGGGAGCGATGGAGATGAAAGTCACGGGGTGGTGCGCGGCGGCGGTGCTCGTTCTTGCCGGCGGCGCGGCGGCGGCCGATTTCGGCAGCCCGGGGGGGCCGGCGCCCGCCAATCTCGACGAGGTCGCGCAGCTCCTGCGCAGGGAAGCGTACGACCTGGAGCTCCTGGTCAGCGCCGGCACCTCCAAGGGCGGCTCGGCCGGTCACCTGGCGCTCGCGATCCGCGACCACGCGCCTGGCGACGACCAGGTCTGGTCCGCCAACTTCTACGCCGACCGGGACCCGAAGCACGCGACGCACCACCTCACCGACGACCTCATGCTCGCGATCCCGAAGAAGGAGTACCTCTACGGGACGACCTCGTCGCTCGGCGAAAAGGCCTCGTTCGGGCTCGACTACGGCGAGGTCTACAAGCGCTCGGT
>JAABQW010000249.1 GCA_011391275.1 Betaproteobacteria bacterium | reverse complement strand
GGGTTCAGGCATCACAAGCGCCGATACTCCCGCTTGACAGTTTGTGCGCCGCACCATAAGTTCAAGGCTTGCGTATGAAGTCCTGCCGCGGCTCCCGGCTACCCGCCCCGCCCTCCGGCCCCGCCCCAACCCCGCGGGAAGCGACACCGGCGGCAGCTAAACCGCCCGACGCCATGGCATTGATCTCGGATCCCGGCCCCTCCCCCGCCCGCGTGGCAGGGATGGCGGCCCGTTCATGGGGGTAGAAATGCGTTTCTGCATCGTTGGCGCCGGCGCCATCGGGGGCTTCGTGGGCGCGAAGCTGGCTCTCGGCGGAGAGGACGTCACCTACATCGCCCGCGGCAAGAACCTCGAGGCCATCAATGGCGAGGGGATGAAGGTCTTCTACCGGGACGGCCGCGAGGAAGTCGCGACCACCGTGAAGGCAACCGACGACTACGCGAAGGCGGGAACCTTCGACGTGGTCATCCTCGCGCTCAAGGCGCACCAGGTGGGCGCGGTGGCCGGCAAGCTGGCGCCCCTGTACCACGAGAACACGGTGGTGATCCCGATGCAGAACGGGATCCCCTTCTGGTACTTCCACGACCACGGCGGCGAGTTGGCCGGGCGCACCGTGGAGACGGTGGACCCGGGCGGGGTGGTGAAGGACGCCATCCCCAAGGAGCGCATCGTCGGCTGCGTGGTCTATCCCGCCACCGAGCTGGTGGCCCCGGGAAAGGTCGTGCACATCGAGGGCGACCGCTTCCCCATCGGGGAGCTGAACGGCGTGCCCAGCGAGCGGGCGACCCGCATCTCGGAGGCGTTCGTGAGGGCGGGGCTCAAGTGCCCGCTGCTGGACAACGTGCGCGCCGAGATGTGGCTCAAGCTCTGGGGGAACCTCACGTTCAACCCGATCTCCGCACTCACGCACGCCACGCTCCAGGACATCTGCGAGGACCCGTACGGCAAGGAGCTCGCCGCGCAGATGATGCGCGAGGCCCAGGCGGTGGCCGAGCACCTGGGCATCACCTTCCGCGTGCCGCTGGACAAGCGCATCGAGGGCGCCCGCAAGGTGGGCAAGCACAAGACATCCATGCTCCAGGACGTCGAGGCCGGCCGCCCCATCGAGATCGACGCCCTGGTGGGCTCTGTCGTCGAGCTGGGCGACCTGACCGGGATCCCCGTGCCCACCATCCGGGCGATCTTCCAGGCCGCCAAGCTCCTCGACACCACCTACACCTCCCAGGTCGTCAGCATCCGCGCCGTCCAGACCGACGGCAGCTGAACAGCCGAAGCTGACATCCGTCAAGCGGAGGCGGGCGACTGCGGGTAAACTCGCTGCCCCGTAGGACCCCCACTCCATGTCAAGGATTATCATGAAAAAGATCGCGCTACTCGCCGCCGCACTGCTCGCCACCGCGGCCATCGCCCAGGACAAGAAGGCGCCCGCACCCGCACCCGCTCCGGCCAAGAAGGCCGAAAGCAAGGGTGTGGCCGGCGGCGAAATCACCACCGTCACCGCGACCGTCGAGGCCATCGACCAGAAGACCCGCGAAGTCACCCTCAAGGGCAAGGACGGCAAGCTCGTTTCCTTCGTCGCCGGGCCCGACGTGAAGAACCTGGCCCAGGTTCAAAAGGGAGACGTGGTCACCATCGGCCATGTGTCCGCCGTCGCCGCCAAGCTGCAGAAGACCGAGAACAAGACCCGCTCGCGCGTCGTGACGCCCTTCGAGAAGCGCGCCGAGGCCGGCCAGAAGCCCGCCGGCGTGGTCGGCGTGGACGTGAAGGTCGTCGCCTCCGTCGAGGCGGTCGACGCCAAGGCCGGCAAGGTCACGCTGCGCGGCCCGGAGCACACGGTCACCCTCAAGGTCGACCCCGCCCTCCTCAAGAACGTGAAGGCCGGCGACATGGTCGAGGCCGAGTTCGTCGAGGCGATCGCGATCAAGGTCGAAAAGGCCCCCGCCGCACCCGCGAAGGCCCCCGCCGCGCCTGCCAAGAAGTAAGGGCGACCGCGTCGCTCCCCCGGCGCCGGACTTCGCGTCCGGCGCCGCCCCCGCCTACGCGCTGTGAAAAAGGGACGGTTCCTAGGGACGGTTCCTAAAAGAAGCCGTTCCTGACGAATGCGTCAGGATGCTTTTAGGAACCGTCCCTAGGAACCGTCCCTTTTTCACAGCGCGTAGGCGCGTTCCCTGAATAGAGTGAGGCACGCCTCGCAGACCTGCGCGTCGTAGAGCCTGCCGCTTCCCGCCTCGACCTCCGCCAGCGCGGCGTCCAGCCCCAGGCCGGCGCGGTACGGACGGTGATTCGCCATCGCCTCGACCACGTCCGCCACGGAGACGATGCGCGCCTCCAGCAGGATGGCCTCGCCGCGCAGCCCGCGCGGGTAACCGCTGCCGTCCATCCTCTCGTGGTGCTGCAGGATCACCTCCGCCACGGGCCAGGGGAAGTCCACGCGCTTCAGCACGTCGTAGCCGCTCTGGCAGTGCCCCTTGATGAGCTCGAACTCCATGCGCGTGAGGACCCCGGGCTTCGCGAGGATCTCGGCGGGCGCGCTGATCTTGCCGATGTCGTGGACGTAGCCCGTGAGGCGAAGGCCCTTCACGCGGTGATCGTCCAGCCCCAACTCCCGGCCGATGGCGGCCGCGAGGTCGCCGACGCGCTTCTCGTGGCCCGAGGTGTACGGGTCGCGCAGCTCCACCATCAGCGAGACGGCCTCCAGCGTGCCGAGCACGGTGTGCTCCAGGCGGGCGATGTAGCGGTCGATCTCCTCCTGCGCCTTGCGGCGCTCGCCGATGTCCTGCGCGATGCCCAGCACGGCGGGCTTGCCGTGCAGCGTGGCGAGGACCGCGTGGGTGCCGATGTCGGCGAGCGTGCCGTCCTTCCTCAGGGCGCCGAAGGTCTCCTCGACGGCCTTCTGCTCGCCCGAGATCAGCTTTCGCATGGTGTGCAGCAGCTTGCGGCGGTCGGCCGGCGCCACGAGGTCGAGTACCCCTTGCCCCGTCAGCTCCTCGGGGGTGCGGCCCAGGATCTCGCCGGCGCGGCGGTTGGCGAAGGTGAAGCGGCCGTCCTCCACCATGAAGATGGCGGCGATGTTCTGCTCCAGCATGCCGCGGAAGCGCCCCTCGCTTTCGCGCAGGTGCGCCTGCGCCTCGCGCTGGTCCTCCAGGACGCTCAGGAGCGCACCGCGCGCCCGCTCGGCTTCCTGCACGTGGCGGCGCAGCGCCTCCTCGGTAGCCTTCCTGGCGGTGATGTCGTGGACGAACACGAATATCTCCACGCCGTCGCGCTGGTAAGAGGTCGCCACCACCTCCACGTCGATGAGGCTCGCGTCCTTGCGCTTCCACCGGCACTCGAAGCGGGAGCGCCCGGCGGAGGTGACCTCGGCGAAGCAGCTCGCGAACGAGTCCTCGCTCAGGCCCGCCTGCACGTCGCGCAGCTCGAGCTTGAGGATCTCGTCGCGACGGTAGCCGGTAAGCGAGCACATGGCGTCGTTCACCTCGAGGAAGGCGCCGCTGCTCGCCACGGCGGCATAGCCGTCGAGCGTGGAGTCGATCGCGGCGATGTAGCGCTGGCGGGTGGCCTCCGCGGCGGCGAGCGCCTCGCCGGCGTTTGCAGGAAAGCCAGGCCGTAATTCCTCGTCGCGGGCGTGGGGTCTGTCGTTCATCTCTTCCTCATGCGTCCATGGAGTCCGCCTCGCGGCCCGGCTCCACGCTGCGGTAGCGCGGTGGCTCGCCGAGGCGCCGGCGCAGGCCGTTCACCTCCACCTTCAGGGTGCGCAGCCGGTCCTCGCGGTCCAGCGTCGCCTCGTACCAGCGGCGCAGCTCGGCGAGCTGGCGGTTCACCTCGAGCTCCGCGCGCTTGCGTTCCGTGATGTCCACGAAGGCCGACACGAAGTGCTCGCGCTCGGGGCGGTAGACGGAAACCAGGAACCAGGCGTCCAGGCGGCCCACGTGCACCTCGAGCGTCTCCGGCACGCCCGTGTCGACGACGCGCTGGTAGGCCCGCATCAGCGCCGGGTTCGACTCGCGGATGTCGAGGATCGCCTCGGTCGCGCGCTTGCCCTGGGCGCCCGACAGGCCCAGCATCCGCTCGAAGGCATCGTTCACGCGCAGGTAGATGAAGTCGGGGTCGCGACCCTCCTCGCGGACGATGCGGCAGAACGCGAAGCCCTCGTGCATGTTCTCGAAGAGCCCGCGGTAGAAGGCCTCGCTCCTGCCAAGGCGGTCCTCGGCGGTGCGCAGGTCCTCCACGACGCTCAGGAGTGCCAGGCGCGACGCGTCGGAAGACTCGAGCAGGCGCGTAGCCTCCGCACGCGCTTGCCGCTCGCGTTCCTCCGCCTCGCGCCGCGCCGTGATGTCGGTGTGCGTGCCGGTCACCCGCAACGGGGTGCCACGCGCGTCGCGGGCCACGATCCGCCCCACCGAGAGGATCCACTTCCACTCGCCGGTGCTCGTGCGCAACCGGAACTCGCCGCGGTACTCGGGGAGCTTGCCGGCCATGTAGTCGCGGAAGGTCGCGAGCGCCCCCTCGCGGTCGTCCGGGTGCATGCGCTCGATCCACTGCGCGTGGGAGTCGCGGAAAGTGGCCGGGTCGTATCCCAGCATGCGCGCGTATTCCTCGCTCACGGTGGCCGCGCCGGTGGCGAGGTCGATGTCGAAGGAGCCCTGCTGCGAGGAGGCGAGTGCCAGCCGCAGGCGCTCCTCGCTCAGCCGCAGCGCCTCCGCCGTGCGCGCCCGCCGTACCCAGGCGGCCAGCAGCATGCCCAGGAGCGCGGTGGCGAAGGGGAACACGGCGAGAACCGGCGGGACGATCGCGGGGAGGACCGTGGCTGCCGTTCCCGCGGGCAGCGTGAGCATGAGGGCGAGCATCACCGCGTGGACGACGAAGCCGAAGAAGCAGAGCTCCAGCGGTGAGAGCGCATCGGGCGGGCGGCGGCGCAGGCGCCCCCAGGCGATGCCGATGGCCCCGGAGGCGAGGATCACGAGCACGCCCGTGACGATCGCCTCGCCGCCCTGCCAGACGCGAAGGGCGATGGCGGCGGCCATGGCGACCGAGGTGGCCAGCGGGCCGAGGAAGAGCCCCGAGACGGCGAGCAGCACCGAGCGCGCGTCGAAGAAGACGCCCGGCACGTACTGCCACGGGGCCAGCATGAGCACCACCGCCATCGCCCCGGCGAGCACGCCCACGACCGCGTCGCGCGCGCGGGTGCGGTGCAGGAGCCAGTCGTCGGGCAGCGCGTGGAAGACGAGCCCCATCGCGATCAGCACCGCCACGTTGTGGGCGAGCGAAAGGAGGGAGGTCTCAGACAATCGCGCGCTCCTCCTGCTCGGCCTGCGGGCTGGCGTAGCGGGGGGCCTGGCCCGCCCGGGCCAGGGCCTCGTTCACCTCGCGCTTGAGCTGCAGGATGCGGACTTCGCGTCCGAGCATCGCCGAGTGCCAGCGGCGCAGCTCGTCGAGCTGGCTGCGGATGCGATCCTCGGCGAGCTTGCGTTCCGTGACGTCGGCCACGAAGCCCACCATGCGCGCGGTGCCGCCCGCCGTGTCGCGGACGAAGTATCCGTCGTCCTGCACCACGACCGTCCCGCCGTCCTTGCGGACCACCCGGTACTGGAGGTGGAAGGGCCGGCCCTCCCGCGCGACGCGGTCCATCTCGGCGGCGAAGGCCGCGCGGTCGTCGGGGTGGACGATGCCGGCCCACCGCCCGGGCGCGCCCGCGAGCTCGTCCTCGCGGTAGCCGAGGATGCGCCAGGCGTCGCCGCCCAGCTTGAGGCCGCCGGTGGCGAGATCGCGGTCGAGGAGGATCTGCCCGCTCGCCTTTATGGTGGCCTCGTAGCGCTCCGCCCATTCGGCCAGCGCGGCCTTGCGGTCGAAGTTGTCCAGCGCGAACGAGACGTCGACCGCCATCTCCTCCAGCAAGGAGCGCGTCTGCTTGTCGAAGGCGCCCGGCTCGGCCGCGCAGAGCGTGAGGACCCCCGCCACGGCGCCGCCGCGGCGCAGCGGCAGGACCACATGCGCGCGGATGCCGAACTCGCGCGCCTTCTCCTGCCAGGGCACGGTGGCCGCGTCGGCGAGGAAGTCTTCGGAGTAGCGCGGCAGGCCGGAACGGATGGCGAGCCCGGCCGGGCCCTGCCCCTCGGGCCGCGTCGGGTCGACGCTCAGGCGCAGCTGGCTCACGTAGGCCTCGATCGGGCCGTGGCTCGCCACGGGCTTCACCTCCCCCGTGCGGGCGTCCACCATGCCGATCCACGCGCCGAGGTAGCCGCCGAATTCCACCGCGATCGTGCAGACGCGCTGCAGCATCCCGGGCTCGCCGGTCGAGCGCACGATCGCCTGGTTGGTCTCGCTCAGCGTCGCGTACGCCACGGCAAGCCGGCGCAATTGCAGCTGCACGGCGTGGCGCTCGGTGATGTCGCGGATGAAACTCTGGCGCCAGGGCCGTCCTTCGATGTCGATGACGCTCGAGCTCACCTCCACGGGGAAGGCCGTGCCGTCGCGGCGGCGGTGCGTCGTCTCGAAGAGCGCGCCGCCGGGACGCGCGGACTCGGCCCACTGCCTCGCGAGGTCCGCGCGCGCGTCCTCGGCCCGCAGGTCGCGCACGTGCATGCCATGAAGCTCGTCGGCGCTCCTGCCGTACGCGGCCACCGCGGCGTCATTGGCCTCGACGATCCAGCCGTCGGGATCGACGAGCAGGATGATCTCGCGCGCCCGCCTTGCCAGCTGGCCGAAGTGCCCGACGAGCGCCACGCGCTCCTCGCGAAGGACGTCCCGCACGTCCAGCATGAGGTTGAACTGCCGCGCGACTTCCTCCAGCTCGCGGGGGCCGGTCACTGTGGCGCGCACGCCGGTTTCGCCGGCAGCGATGCGCGAAGCGGTGCGCCCGAGGGCAAGAATGGGCCGCGCGATCGTCGACCCCGACCACCAGGCGATCGCGAGCACGGCCGCGAACATCACCAGGCCCAGCGCCACGAGCTCATTGCGCTCCGCGCGCCAGCCCGCCAGGACCTGGCTTTCGGGCAGGCCCGCCATCACCTGCCAGCCCGAGCGGGTGACGGTGGCGACGGCCCAGAGGCGCGCGTTGCCCTCGGGCCCCTTCGCCGCGACCAGGCCGCTGGCGGGCGCGCGGGTCGCCTCCGAGAATTCCGCGGGCAGGGGCTTGCCGATCCACGATTCCGGGCGCGCGGAGCGCATCAGGACGCCGCGGCTGCGGTCCACCACGAGGATCATTGCGTCCTTCGGCACGGTGCGGAACAGCCGTTCCTGGTAGTTCAGGAGGTCCACCGGCAGGCCCACGAGCCCCGCCACCTTGCCGTCGTCGCGGCGGACGGGGTAGGTGAGGACGGAGATCCAGCGGCCGAGGGGATGGGCGACCGCATCGCCCGCCGAGAGCGCAGGCGTGCGCAACCCCTCCTCGAACCATCGTTGCCGGCCTTGGCGCTCGATCCGGATCGGGTTCCGGTTGGACGTGCAGAGGAGCTTCCCGGTCGTGTCCCGAAGGCCCATCGACATGAAGTCCGGGTGCAGCCCGGCGAACTCCTGGATGACCGGGTCGCAGCGGCCAGGGTCGAGCGCCCTGATCAGGGGTCGCTCGGCCACGCGGGCGAGCATCGCCTCCTGGTCGGCCAGGAAGTTGTCGATCTGGGTCGCGGTGCTCGCGGCCATGATCGTCAGGCGCGAATAGGCCGACTCCCTCGCCTCGACCGATTTCTCGTAGGCGTGCCAGGCGAACAGGCCCACGGCCGGCAGGCCGACCGTGATGCCGATGAGGAGCAGTTGTGCGCGAATTGGCAGGCGCAGGGCCATGGACGTCTTGCCTTGCATCCCAGAGGAGACAATTTTGGGGGCGCTGCCGGGAACCCGGTTGACCCGGGTCAAGGGCGCCGCCGGGGCCCGGATCGCGGAGAGTGCCGCGGCCGTGTATAATTTCGCCCTTCTCCGTGGGGTGGTAGCTCAGCTGGGAGAGCGTCGCGTTCGCAATGCGAAGGTCGAGGGTTCGATCCCCTTCCACTCCACCACTTTTCGAAGGCCAGAGAACCCTCTGGCCTTTTTTTCGCCCGGAATTTCCCGATGAGTCCGGGCTGGTCAGGTCGCGTAGAAGACGACCGCCAGCCCCCGGGCTGCGGCCTGGCGATAGAAGTCCTTGAGCTTGACGAACTCCCCGACGAGGCCTTCCGGGTCGTCCTTCCACGCCTCGAAGTGGTAGAGCTCGGGATCGTCGAGCTCGTCGAAGAGCCTGCCGACGTATTCCGGCGTGTAGGCCGCGAGCAGCTGGGCGTGTATCTTCACCTGCTCCGCGCTGAGAAGCTCGCCGCCGTTCGACAGGCACTCGCCGAGGTTGCGGGCGCCCTTGAACCCGGCGCCGCGCAGCAGCTTCATCAGGATGTCCCAGGCGTCCTGGAGGTCCGTGGCAAGGACGTCATCGCCCTCGCGCTCGACGATCTCGTCGACCATCGAGGCGTCCTTCAGCATCACCTCGGCTTCGGCAGGCGTGACGGTCCGCAGGAACAGCGCTGTGCTCATGAATCGTCTCCCCGATTGCGTCAAGTGGCTGCGCGAATCTTAGCAAGGCCCCCGGCCCGCGCCGCGTTGTCCGAAAGCCCTCATGAGCAGCGCAAAGGAAGCTCGGTGCGGACGACCGGGGCCTGTGGTTGCAGGCACGCATCCGGCCTGCGTCGCTGATCACCAGGTTGATGCTCATGATCTCCGATGGTCTAAGATCCGGGCATTCCCCTTTCAGGGTGGGTTGCCACCCTGCCACCACCGATTCCCCGAAGGCCAGGTGCCGCTCTGGCCATGTTGCATCCCCATGCCCCGCACCGTTCTCGACGACGACCACATCCACCCCGCCATCCGCGAGAAGGTCGCCTCGCGCCATGCCGACGTCGTGGGCGAAGTGCAGGCGGCCATTGCGGCCCATGCCGTGGTGGTGGTCGGAATGGCGTGGAACCCATTCCCGAAGAGGGCGCGCAGGATCCTTGCCGCTGCCGGCATCGAGCACCGGTACCTGGAGTACGGCAGCTACGCGAGCCAGTGGCGGCGGCGCAACGCGCTCAAGATGTGGACCGGGTGGCCGACGTTCCCGATGGTGTTCGCCAGGGGCGTGCTGGTGGGCGGGGCGTCCGAGCTGGAGCGGCTTGTGGCGAGCGGGGAACTGCAGGAGATGCTCGCCAGGTAAGGCCCACCTCCCCGCCATCCCTGAGCCGGGCGGCGGCGAAGGCAGCCCCGCCGCGTTAACCAAACGGCAGCTGGGGCGTTAGTGGTTAGGCAAGCCGCCGCAAGGAGGGGTATATGCTCCTTGGGCACGCGAGTTCCTTTCGACCGAATAGTGACCACTCACGGCAGGAGATCCCCATGCTGAGAAAAGCAACGTTGTTCGCAGCGATCACCGCCGCAGCCGGCGCCCTGGCGTTCTCGTCGCAGGCATCGGCTCACGATCCCGTCGCCGGCGCCATCATCGGCGGCAGCATCGGTGCCGTCGTGGGCGGCCCGCCCGGCGCGGCCGTGGGTGCGGTCCTCGGCACCATCGTCGGGGCGGAGGCAGGCCATCGCCCGTACTACGGCGGCCAGGGCTACTACGGTCCCGGTCCCGCGTACGGGGAACCGGCCTATGCCCCGCAGTCCTACGGCCCTGCGCCCTCGTATTACGCTCCCGGCCCGGCGTACTACGCGCCCGCGCCGGCCTATTACGCACCGCCGCCCGTGTACTACGCCCCCGCGCGCTACCTTTCGTCGCCGACCTACTACGCACCCCGCTACGGGTACGGTTACCGCCAGGCGCGGGTCCACGTCGCGCCCCGCTACGAGGGGCGCCACGAACGGTATGGGTATGGAAATGGCGGGTACCGCGACTCTTACCGGGGCGACGGGTATCGCGCCTCGTACCGGGGCGGAGGGAACCGCGACCAGTACCAGGGCCGCGGCAATCCCGAGTCACCGCGCGGGCGCGATCGCTGAAGAGCGCACGTTGCGGTGGGGGCCGATGGATGCGGCCCCCGGAATGAAAAAGCCAGCCCCTTGGGCTGGCTTTTTCACGTCCGCCAACCGGGTTGGCGAACCCGGTTCCGGCGGGGGCCGCGTCAGTTGCCGCGCGGCTGGTTTCCGATCACCGGCGAGCTTTCGCGCCGCCAGGACTCGCCGCTCACCGATCTCACCGACGGTGCGGCGCTCGGCTTGGGCGGGATGCGGCTGCCGGTAATGCTTTCCTGGTCCTTGGAGGCCGAAGGAACAGATGCGGCCTTCGGGTCGGTGGCGCAGCCGGCAAGGCCCAGCGCGGCGGCAACGACGGCAATTGCGAGGTAATTGTCCATATCAGCCCTTGTGAGGTGTTTTTCGAGGCCCCTCCGCACGGGGTTTCCCAGAGGGGCGGGGTATGCGATTCTGCCACGGACCGCCCCGGCCCAAGTTACGGAGGATTGCAATGCCGCGCCTTTCCCCCTGCCTCGCCTTTCTCCTCGGGTTGGCAGCCGCCACCACCCATGCCGAGGTCCGGATCGAGCGCGCCACACTGAAGTCCGGCGCCGCGGACGTGCCGATCGAGGTGGCCATCCCCGCGGGCAAGGGCCCCTTCCCCCCTGTCCTCTACGTCCACGCCCGCCGCGGCTTCGAGGACCCGGACCGCGCCCACATCCGCACCCTGGCCGGGCAGGGCTTCCTCGTCGTGGCGCCCGACTGGCAGGCGGGGAGGTTCCTCGAGCGCTGGCCCAAGCCCCACGACCCGGAAACGGAAGGCGACGTGGAGGCTGCGCTGGATGCGCTGCTCGCCCGCCCCGACGCCTGCAAGGGTCCCGCCGGCATCGTGGGCTACTCAAGGGGGGGGTATTACGCCCTGCGGCTCGCGGCGAAGCGGCCGAAGGACGTCGCGGCGATCGCCACCTACGCCGGGCACATGCAGGACCCCAACGCGAGCGAGCCGGACCAGCTCTTCTCCGTGGCGCCGGAGGTGCTCAAGGCGAAGGCGCCGACGCTGTTCCTCGTTGGCGACCAGGATTTCGAGCTCCGGCGCATGAACATCGGGCGGGCCTTCTACGCCCTGTACGAGCGCGGCGTGCCCGTCGAGCTGCAGACCTACCCGATGGCGCGGCGCGCCTTCGACTTCCGCGCGGATGCCACGCCGGAGGAGAAGATCGCCGCCCGCCACGCGCGCGAGAAGGTGAAGGCTTGGCTCGGCCGCTGGGTCTGCCCCGCGCAGGGCCGTTGACGCGAGTCAACGGGGGGCAGGCAAGGGGTCGCACAATGGGCGTGGGATCGACCCGCCCATGCCCGACCATTTCGCCCTGTCGCTGTCGTACCTCACCAGCCTCGCCGTCGGGCTGCTGATCGGGCTGGAACGCGAGCGCCACCGCGAGGCCAAGGCGGGGGTGCGCACCTTCGCGCTCATCGCGCTTCTGGGCACGCTCTGCGCGATGCTGGGCGAGAAGACGGGCTCGCCGTGGCTGCTGGTGGCGGGCCTCCTCGCGAGCACCTACGGCGTGCTGGCCGCCTACCAGGCCGCCCCCACCGCGACGCCCGACCAGGGCACCACGACGGTGATTGCGGCAACACTCACCTATGGCCTGGGCGCGGCGGTCTGGCACGGCTACTCGGGGCTCGTGATCGCCGTGGCCATCGTGGTGACCACGCTCCTGCACTACAAGTCCGAGCTGGAGAGCTTCTCCGTGAAGCTCACCCAGACCGACATGGCGAGCCTGCTGCAGTTCGCGGTGCTCTCGCTCGTGATCCTGCCGGTGGTGCCCAACCAGGGCTTCGGGCCCTACGGGGCGCTCAATCCCTACCACCTGTGGATGATGGTGGTGCTCATCTCCGCGGTGAGCCTCGCGGGCTACATCGCGTGGCGGTTGCTGGGCGGCAAGGGCCCGGTGCTGCTGCTGGGCGCGCTGGGCGGGCTGGTCTCGAGCACGGCCACCACGCTCGTCTACTCCCGCGGCGCGCGCGGCAAGCCGAAGCTGGAAGGCACTGCCGCCACGGTGATCCTGCTCGCCAACCTCGTGGTGCTGCTGCGCCTGTCGGTCCTGGCGGTTGCGGTGATGCCGTCGATCCTGCCCACGATGATCCCGGTGATGGTTGCAGGCCTCGCGGCCACGCTGCCCGTCGCCTGGATGACGTGGCGCAAGCACGCGGGCGGCGAGGCATTGGAGAACCCCGAGCTCACCAACCCGACGGACCTTCCCGTGGCGCTGGGCTTCGGCGTGGCCTACGCCGTGGTCCTGATGGCGGCGGCCTGGCTCAACGACCTGGCGGGCGTGGCCGGGGTCTACGCTGTGGCGGTGGTCTCCGGCCTCACCGACGTGGACGCGATCTCCCTCTCGTCCTTCCGCCTCTTCGGCGACGGGAGCGTCACGGCGCAGGGCGCCGTGATGGCCATCGTCGTGGCGCTTTGCTCCAACGCCGTGGTGAAGGCGTCGATCGTCTTCGTCGTCGGCGGGAAGTCCCTCGGCATGCGCTGCATCACGGGCTTCGGCGCGATGGTCGTCGCGCTCGTCCTCGTCGCGGCCCTGATGCCGGCCTAGCCGCGCCTACTTCATCGCGTAGAGGCGGATCAGGTCCGCGCGCGAGACCACCCCGTGCACGCGGCTCTCGTCGTCGGTCACGAGGAGCCTCTTGATCCGGTTGGTGTCCATGAGCGTTACCGCGGTGCGCAGCGTCTCGTCCTCGCGGATCGTGATGGGCGAGCGGGTCATGATGTCGTCGACGATCGTGCCCATGCCCTTCCTCGCCCGGCGCTTCCTCACCACCGTCTCCAGCGCGTCGGTGACGTTGCTCTGCTCGAGGTTCATGGCGGAGAGGAAATCGGCCTCGGTGAGCACGCCGACGAGCTTGTCGTGGACGTCCAGGACCGGCACGCCGCTCACCTTCTTCTGGACCATCAGGGTGGCCGCCGCCGTGAGCGCGCTGCCCGCGTGCACGCTCACCACCTCCTTCGTCATCACGTCGCGCACCTTCATCTCGCGCGCGTGGCGAGCGTGCGGCGTGGTCTCGAGGTCCTTGCCTACGAAGTTCATGTGCGAGGGCAGCAGCGGCACGTTGGGCAGGCGTCCCTTGAGCAGCAGGTTCCAGTACACCCACTGGAAGGCGAGCTTGCCCACGTGGTTCATGTAGCTTTCCTTCAGGAGCGAGAACGGCCCCACGTGCGCCATCGGGAACGACCCCTCCAGCGGCTCGATGTCGTAGTTGAAGTCGAGCAGCATCGCCTTGTGGTAGCCCGTCTCGATGAAGCAGTTGGCGTGCCCGTCGAAGGTCGGCAGCGCGGGCTTGCCCTCGATCTCGCGCAGCAGGTTCTCCACGATCGTCTCGGCCTCGAAGTGCGCGACCGACCCCGCCTTCGAGGTCGTCACGTTGGTGTTGTCGCCCAGGAAGTAGACGAAGTCGGCCTTGCGGCTCTTGAGGGTGCGCGGGTCGGTGATCGCATAGCCGGTGCCGTCGCCGAGGCCGGAATCGTCGATGACCTGCGGGCCCAGGTTGGGCGGGATGGCGCAGAGGAGGTCGTACTCGAGCGTTCGCCCATCGTAGGACCGGAGCGTCTTCGCGGCCGCGTCCACGCTCTCGGCGGCGAAGTCCGCGACCACGTTCACGCCCTTGGCCTTCGCCATCTCGGTGAGCACGCGGTTGGCGTTGGGCTTGGTGAACGCCCCGGAGTAGGGCGTGACGAGCGTGATGTCGATCGCATCCCGCACGCCCTTCTGCGTGAAGTAGTAGTCGGCGAGGAACGCGAACTCGATGGGCGCCACGGGGCACTTGATCGGCATGTCGCACACGTCGATCACGAGGCGCCCTTCGGTCATGCGCTCGAGCGCGCCGCGCATCGCGACCGCGCCCTCCAGCGTGTAGAAGGTGTGCACGCCGTCCTTGCCCATGGGCTCGGCGAGGCCCTCGATCTCCTCGGGCGCGACGCGGCAGCCGAGTGCGCAGACGAGGAAGTCGTAGCGCAGCGTCGTGATGCTGGTCTCGACCGTCTTCTTCTCAGCGTCGATGCGCAGGATGTCGGCGGTGAGGAAGTTCACGTTCCGGGGCAGCGGCTCGCCGATGGGCCGGATGATGTCCTTGTGGGAATCGTGCCCGTAGAGCCCGAAGGGCAGGAAGAGGAGCCCGGGCTGGTAGACGTGGGTGTCCGACCGGTCGACGATCGTGATCACCCATTCCTTCAGGTCGAGCTTGTGGCTCAGCAGGTTGGCGATGAGGGCGCCGCCGGTGCCGGCGCCCAGGATGACGACCTGTTTCATGGGGGACCTCCCTCGGAGTACGCCACCGATTCTCCCTGCGGCCGCCGGCCCGGGATTGTGGGATGTCAATTGCCGCGCGCCGATGTTTCCCGAAAGGGAAACGTACCGCCGCCTCAGCCCTCGAGTCGCTGCTGGAAGACCAGCCCCGCGTGCTCGCGCAGGGCGTGGAAACGGATCTTCGGCCACAGCTCCTGGGTCACCACGAGCTCGGCGTTGGCCGTGGCGAGGAAGGTGGGCGCGTCCACGGCGTCGTAGGCCACGCGGTGGCCGTTGGCCTCGATGAAGCGCGCGAGCTCCTTCGGGTCGTCGCAGGTCACCCACCGCGCGAGGCGGAACTTCGAGGGCGCCATGCGCGCCGGCACGCTGTACTCGTGCTGCAGCCGGTGCGCCACGACCTCGAACTGCAGCTGGCCGACGGCGCCGAGCAGCAGCGCGCCGCCGTGGTGCGGCCGGAACACCTGGATCGCGCCTTCCTCGCCGAGCTGCGCGAGCCCGAGCTTCAGCTGTTTGCTCTTCATGGGGTCGGCGATCTCCACCTGCTGGAAGATCTCGGGCGCGAAGAAGGGAAGGCCCGTGAACTGCAGGTCCTCGCCCTCGGTGAGCGTGTCGCCGAGCTGCAGCGTGCCGTGGTTGGGGATGCCGATGATGTCGCCGGGGAAGGCGAACTCCAGCAGCTCGCGGCGCTGCGACAGGAACGACACCACGCTTCCCGGGCGGATGACCTTGCCGTTGCGCACGACCGTGAGCCGCATGCCGCGCTCGAACTGTCCGGAGCACACGCGCACGAACGCGATGCGGTCGCGGTGCGCGGGGTCCATGTTGGCCTGGATCTTGAACACGACGCCGGTGAACTTGCCTTCCTGGGGCGCCACCACGCGCTGGATGGCGGCGCGCGGGCTGGGGGCGGGTGCCAGCTCCGCAAGCGCGTCGAGCACCTCGTGAACGCCGAAGTTGTTGATGGCCGAGCCGAAGAAGACCGGAGTCTGCCTGCCCGCGAGGAACGCGGCGTGGTCGAACTCGGGCGAGGCGCCGCGCACCAGCTCGATCTCGTTCCTCGCCTGGCCGAGCTCGGAGCCGAAGCGCTCGGCGATGGCCGGGTCGTCGACGTCTACCATCTCGTCGTCGCCGCTCGCGAGCCGGTCCGCGCCGGGCCGGAAGACGCGCATGCGGTGGTTGCGCAGGTCGTAGACGCCGTGGAAGCTCTTGCCCATGCCCACGGGCCAGGTGAAGGGGATGGCCGCCATCCCCAGCGTGCGCTCGATCTCGTCCACGAGGTCGAGCGGGTCGCGCACCTCGCGGTCCATCTTGTTGATGAAGGTGAGGATGGGCGTGTTCCTCGCCCGGCAGACCTGCAGCAGCCGCAGCGTCTGCGCCTCCACGCCGTTGGCCGCGTCGATGACCATGAGCGCGGCGTCGACCGCCGTGAGCACGCGGTAGGTGTCTTCCGAGAAGTCCTGGTGGCCCGGCGTGTCCAGGAGGTTCACCACGCAGTCGCGGTACTCGATCTGCATGACGGAGCTGGCCACCGAGATGCCGCGCTGCTTCTCGATCTCCATCCAGTCGCTCGTGGCATGGCGCGAGGCCTTGCGCGCCTTGACGCTGCCGGCAATCTGGATGGCGCCCGCGAAGAGCAGGAGTTTCTCGGTGAGCGTGGTCTTGCCGGCGTCGGGGTGCGAGATGATCGCGAAGGTGCGGCGGCGTACGACTTCGTGGGCGATCGTCATCGGGGAGGGGCGCTTCGGGCGAGTTGCGTGCGGCGGGCCGCCATTTTCTCACACCCGACGCGCCGAAAAGGGATCTGACCCCTTTTCGGCTCAGGCGCGCGGGAAGTGGAGAGTGGCCTCGAGGCCGCGGTCGCCGGGGCCGTCGCGAAGCTGGAGCGCGGCGCCGTGCAGCTCCGCGATGCGCGCGACGATCGAAAGGCCCAGCCCGCTGCCTTCCTCGCCGGCCGCGCTCTCCAGGCGCGTGAAGCGCCGGATGGCCGCCTCGCGCCGCGTGGCGGGAATGCCCGGGCCCTCGTCGCTCACGCGGACGGCGAGCCCCTCCGGGCCCCTGTCGAGGCGCACGACCACGGTGCCGCCCTCCGGGCCGTAGCGCACCGCGTTGTCGACGAGGTTGCCGATGGCGATGACCGCAAGGCCCTCGTGGCCCATGGCGGTCGCGGCCGCCTCGCCTTCGAGACTGATGGTCGAGCGCTTCGCCGCCGCCGCGGCCGCCCGCTGCGCGATCGCATCCACCGCGGCCTGGCGCAGGTCGAAGGGCGCCGCCGCGGCCCGCCACGCGCCTTGCTCCACGCGCGCAAGGGTGAGCAGCTGCTCGACCACCCGCGTGGCGCGCTCTCCGGCCAGCAGAGCGTTGGCGATCGCGCGGTCCCGCTCCGGCGCGCCGGCGGCCCCCTGGGCCACCTGCAGCTGGGCGCGCAGGGCCGCGAGCGGGGTGCGCAGCTCGTGGGCCGCGTCGCTCGTGAACTGGCGCTCGCCGTCGAGCGACGAGCGCAGGCGGGAAAAGAGCGTGTTGAGCCTTTCCACGAGGGGCGCGATCTCCCCGGGAACGTCGCCCTCCAATGGTGCCAGGTAGGTGGGATCGCGCCGCGAGATCTCCTCGCTCACGCGGGCGAGCGGCCGGAACGCGGCGCCGACCGAGAACCAGACGAGCAGGGCGAAGAGCGGCATCGCCACGGCGAGGGGCATGGCCAGCGCCGCGACGATCTGGAGGGTGACGTCGTTCCGGTCCGCGATGGCATTGCGGACCTGCACGAGGTGCTCGCGTTCCTTGTCCCAGAGGCTGAACACCCGCCATGCGCGGCCGCCGATCGTCTCCGTGGAGAAGCCCTCGTCGCGCGGGGAGAACCTCGCCGCGGGCGCATCCGAGGAGTGCAGCAGGAGCCTCGTGCCGTCCTTCCAGACCTGGAACGACACCGCCTTCGCGTACTGGTGCAGGAACGGGGCGTGCTCGGTGTCGATGACCGAATCCTCGTCGTCGACGCGCAGCACGAGGATCGTGGCGCTCTGCGCGAGGTGCGCATCGAAGACCTCCTCCATCTCGTGGTCGGCCCCGACGAGGGTGGCGACCGAGGCCGAGAGCCAGACGAGGGCGGTCCCCGCCAGGAGCACCAGGATGAGCCGCCCGCGGACACTGCCGCGCGCGCTCACGCGAGGTCCTTCGGCAGCACATAGCCCACGCCCCGGAGCGTCTGCACGACGCCGGGGAAGATCTTCCGGCGCAGGTGGTGCAGGTGCACTTCCATCGCGTTGGACCCGATCTCCTCGCCCCAGCCGTACAGCTTGTCCTCGAGCTGTTCGCGCGTCATCACCCGCCCCGGGTTGAGCATGAAGGCGTGCAGCAGCGTGAACTCCTTGCGCGAAAGGTGCGTGGGCCTGCCCCGCCAGGTAACCTCGCGCGTTGCGGGATCGAGCGCCAGCGCGCCCACGATCAGGGCCGGCGACGCGCTTCCGCCGCCACGGCGGGTCAGGGCGCGAAGCCGCGCGGCGAGCTCGCCCAGGTCGAAGGGCTTGACCAGGTAGTCGTCGGCGCCGGCGTCCAGCCCGGCGATGCGGTCCTCGAACGTGTCGCGCGCGGTGAGTATCAGGACGGGAACCGGATCCTTGCGCGCGCGCAGGCTGGCCAGGACCTCGAGCCCGGAACGCCTCGGCAAGCCGATGTCCAGGACCGCCGCCGCGTACGTCGCCGCCTTCAGCGCGATGTCCGCCGCCGCCCCGTCGCGCTCCCAGTCGACGACGAAGCCCTTCTGCCGCAGGCCCGCCTGGATGGCGTCGCCGAGCAGCGCGTCGTCCTCGACCACCAGCACTCTCAAGGTCCGCCCCTCTCTCCGGAAGGCCCGTAGTCTACGTGCGGTGCTGCGGCGCGTCCTTGCGCCCGGTCAGCATCGCGCCAACCAGGTTCTCGCGGTGCATCCAGCTCGCCACGGCCACGCCGGCCAGGTGCGCCGCGACGACCGCAAGCATGGCGCTCGCCAGGAACTCGTGGGATTCCTCGAGCCACTCGCCGCCCAGGTCGTTGTAGGCGGCCCAGCCGGAGGCGCCGGCCAGCGCGGCCAGGGCGAGCAGCAGCACGATCGCGATGGCCCCGGCGGGGTTGTGGCCGAGGTGGTGTTCGGGCCGTCCCGTGAAGAGCGATCGCAGGTAGCGGGCAACCGCCGCGGGTCCGCGCACGAAGCTCGAGAAGCGCGCGTGCCGGGGGCCGACCACGCCCCAGAGCAGGCGGAAGGCGACGAGCCCCAGCATGGTGTAGCCGAGGAAGACGTGGATGTCGCGGAAGCGCTCGCTATCGGCCGTGAGCCAGGCCCCGGCGAAGCAGGCGGCAAAGGACCAGTGGAAGACGCGCACGAGGATGTCCCAGACCTTCACCGTCTCGGGACGTCGAAGGGGACGAGTGGGATCGAACGGCATCGAGCTCATCGCGTTCGCCCGCCGGGAACGCCCAGGCTCCGTTCGGCGTAGTCGAACCTGTCTGCATCCCTGTGGCAGGCAGCGCAGTTGGCCATCGACCTCACCTCGTCCCGCCCGGCGGTGCCGGCGGCGATTTCCTTGTGGTGCTCCTTGGTGAACCAGCGCGTCTCGGTGATGCGAAGCAGCGGCTTGCCGCCGGCGGACGTGTCGCGCTCGCCCGCATTGAGCGCGAGGAAGGCGACGATCTGCGCGCGCTGCGTCCGCTCGAGGCTCGCGTCGGTGCCGAAGTGACCGTCCAGGCCGGCCATGACGGCATACCACGAGTACGTCGAGAGAAGCTGGGGCGGATAGGCGACGTGGCAGGAACCGCACTCCTGCTGGTAGGCGGGATTGTTCACGCGGAAGGCGTGGTCCCCTGCGTGAGCGAAGAAGGCGTGTGCGGTGGCGGCCGCCGCGATCACGTATATCGCGGCGTGGCGAAGGGCGTTTCGAACCGGGCTCATGGATCTCTCCTATTTGGCGGCCAGCAGCCAGGCCAGGACGTCGGCCTTTTCCTGCGCGGTGCAGGCGCGGCCGGCGACGTCGTTGCAGTTGCGGCGAAACCACTTCTCCACTTTCGCGGCGCTGGTGAAGCGCTCGGGATTGGCCGAAGGCGCGAGCGGCGCGATGGCCTTTCCCGTGGATGCGTGCTTGCCGGTGGCCGCCGGATCCTGCGTGTGGCAGGTGGCGCAGCTCCACTCCCGGCCGTGCAGGGCGGAGAAGAAGGCGCGCCCGCGGTCGGAAGTCGGACCGGCAAAGGCGGGGTTGGCGGCCTTGGCTTGGAGGACGAAGGCGTCGCGCAATTGCGCGGGGGTCTCGGCCGCGGCGGGCAGCGAGACGGCTAGCGCCGACAGGGCGGCGAGGAAGGCGGGAATTCGCATCGGGGTCCCATTGCGGGTTGACGATGGCGCCATCCTGCCCACCCCCCCTTAACTCACCCTTAACGCCCCCGAGCGGCGCAGGCACCGTGTCTGGCAAAAAGGGGTCAGATCCCTTTTTCTTTCCCGGAAAAGGGATCTGACCCCTTTTCGGGAAGGAACTGTTACGCGGGGCGGCACCGGCGCGGGCTAGAGTATCCTTTGCCCCCATCGCCCGAGACGCCCATGCTCGCCACCATGGAAGCCCGACCCGCCTCGCCCACCCCCGCGGCCGGCCCGCGCCCGAAGGTCCTGCTCGTCGAGGACAACGCGCGCCTGGCCGCCTCCATCCGCGACTACCTCCAGAAGCACCAGGTGGAAGTGCACGTGGAGGGCGACGGGCTGGCGGTCGCCGCGCGCATCGAGCGCCTGCGGCCCGACCTCGTGATCCTGGACCTGATGCTGCCGGGCAAGGACGGCCTCGCCATCTGCCGCGAGCTGCGCCGCACCGACCGCACGCCGGTCCTCATGCTCACCGCCAAGGGCGAGGACATCGACCAGGTGCTGGGCCTGGAGATGGGCGCAGACGACTACGTGGTGAAGCCCGTGGAGCCGCGCGTGCTGCTGGCGCGGATCGAGGCGATCCTGCGCCGCGCGCGCCCCGCGATGGGCGCGCCCAGGGAGGCGAAGCTCGCCGCCGGGCGCCTGGAGATCGACGCCGGCCGCCGCAGCGCCGCCATCGAGGGCCGGCCCATAGAGCTCACCACCGGCGACTTCGACATCCTGTGGCTCCTCGCCACGCGGCAGGGCTCCGTCGTCACCCGCGACGAGATCCTGCGCGTGGTGCGCGGCATCGACTACGACGGGCTGGACCGCTCCATCGACGCGCGCATCTGCCGGCTGCGCAGGAAGCTGCACGAGGCCGGGGGCGCGGAGGCGATGATCAAGACCGTGAGGCTCAGGGGATACCTGTTCGCAGGGGATGCGTAGGGAAGCGCCCCTCGAAGGAAGCGGGAGGAGCGGGAAGCGGGTGGCCGTTTTTTTCTTTCCTGGCCGAGTGAGCTTGCGATGGGGCTTGAATGCTGGGACACCCCGACATAGGCCAGGGCGGGGGCTTCGGAACCAGTCAGAGTCGGCCATGAAAGAAAAGAAACGACCACCCACTTCCCGCTCCTGCCTGTTCCACTGGGCACATTTCCTCTGATACGCGCAACGCATGCTAAGGCTATTCCTTCGCCTCTACCTGTTCCTGATGCTGCCGGCCACGGCGGCGTTCGTGGGGTTCATGTACCTCACGGACCAGGTGATGGCGCAGGTGCACGCCGAGACGCAGAGGAAGCGCGCGGGCCCCGCGTTCGACCGGGCCGAGCGCATCATCGGCGCGAAGGAGGTGCCGGACTGGAAGGGCCGGCTGCAGGAGATCGAGGCGACCTTCCGAATCGAGCACCGCATCCTGCCGGTGGCGCAGGTGGCGGGCGACTGGTTCATGTCGCCCTCGGAGAAGGAGCGGCTGGATGCCGGCGAGATCGCCTTCCGCGACCGGCCCGGGGGCGGGCAGGTGTACCTGAGGAAGCTCCACGGCGGGACCGAGGTGCTGCGCATCGAGTGGGTGGGGCTCTACGAGTACCTCGCGCTCTACTACACGATCATCGTGGCGCTGGTGACCCTCGGCCTGGCGCTCATCCTGCTGCGCTGGGTGAAGCCCCTCTACCGCGACCTGGAGGACCTCACCGCGGCGGCGCAGCGCGTGGGCGACGGCGAC
>JAABQW010000248.1 GCA_011391275.1 Betaproteobacteria bacterium | reverse complement strand
CAAGCGTGCCGCGGCCGGACTCTGAACGCACGAGCGCGACTTCACGGACGAGTTCGGTCCGTGCATGATCTACTCCGCAGGACTCGGACCCGGGAGGCACGGCAAACCATGAGCGATCATCGCGAGAGGGCGCAAGGAGCGCTGAAGCGGATGCTGGCCAACGGGCGCCTGACGGCGGTGCCGAAGCGTCCGGCAGACCAGAAGATCCTGGTGGCCCTGGCCGCAGCGCAGGTCGACGCAGGCAGGAGCTGCCTCGAGCGCGAAGTGAACGAGCGGCTCAAGGCCTGGCTCGGCAGGATTTCGGAGCCCTTCGGGATCGACCACGTCACGCTGCGGCGAATGCTGGTGGATGCGGGGCTCCTGGTGCGCACCACCTCGGGGTCGCTGTACCAGGTCAACGAGGCGAAGCTGGGGGAGATCGATGCCGTCAGGGGAATCGAGCCGGCGGACGTCCTTGCCGAAGTGCGCATCGAGCGCGATGTTCGCAAGCGCCTGAGGGTTGCCTGACGCGCGCTCGATCCAGCCGCAATTCGTCGCCTCTCTCGAGGCGCTTGCCGCAAATGGGGGATCGCGTGGGACACGAGACTGTCGCTCCGGAGGAACTGGCCCGGTGGACTCGCTGGTTCGCCGTCGAGTGCAACAACCGGGCCTGGCGGCTTGCGGAAGCCGCCACGCGCACGGCCGGCGAGGATGAGGAGATGCTCCACGCCGCGCATGCCGCCGCGCATCACTGGAGCAAGGTGGGAACCGAGCTCCACCAGGCGCGCGCCACTATGCTGCTCGGCCACGTTCATGCCCTGCTCGGCCGCGGCGAAAGCGCGATGGCCTATGCGCGGCAGTCGTTCACCTACGTGACATCCCGGGACAGCCCCGCGTGGGAAGTGGCATTCGCTCACGCGGTCCTCGCCAATGCGGCCGCGGCGGCACGGGATCGTGAACTCCAGGCGAAGCATTACGCCATCGCGAAAGACCTCGGGGAAGACCTCGCGGATGCCGAGGAACGGGAGATCTTCGGCTCCACTTTCAGGGCCGTTCCCGTTCCGTCATGAAGCCCCGCGTGACCATGAACTTCCAGGACCCGGAATGAACCTCAACCAGGTCACCCTTCCGACGCTCGACCTGGAGCGGTCGGCGGCGTTCTACCGGGCGCTGGGTTTCGTCCAGATCGTCGCGAGCCCTCCCCGCTATGCACGATTCGAGTGCCCCGATGGCGGGGCCACGTTCTCGCTGCATCTCGCGGCGGCGGTGCCGGTCGAATCCGGTGTCGTCGTCTATTTCGAGTGTCCCGATCTGGACGAGCGTTGCGAGGCGCTGCGCAAACAGGGTATACGCTTCGAGTCCGGGCCCGCCGACCAGCCATGGCTTTGGCGCGAGGCGCGCCTGCGCGACCCCGACGGGAACGAGCTTTGTCTCTACCGGGCGGGCGAGAACCGGCGGTTCCCCCCGTGGCGGGTGGTAATCAAGGCGGGCAAGGAAGGCTAGAGGCCCGTCGTACGAAGTGCAGCAGCAAGGAGAAGCGATCGTGACGAAACAGCAGATGCCCGAGGTCCTGGACCTGGTTCGCGGGAATGTCCTCCTGGGCACCATCGAGGTGAAGAAAGGCGACGCCGACCTTCCCTGGCGCAGCGGGCTGTTCCACGCCGCGCCCGCGTACGAATCCGTCCGCGACCTCTTCGAGCGCGAGCTGGAGATGCTCCAGGCCAACACGACCGACGACTCCGCCCAGTGGGACGACTGGGAGGAAGTCCACGCGGAGCTTCACGAGCCGGGGTTGCGCCTGCGGGACAAGGACGGGGCGTTCAGCGCCGACGAGATCATCATCCACATCAACGGCACCGAGGCCTGGTGGCGCAGTGACGAGGCGTGAAGCGGGTGAAGGCGGCCCGGTGTTCTTCGAGGATGCCGCCGCGTTCAGGGCATGGCTCGCGCGGAACGCAGCGAGGTCGAGCGAACTCGTCGTCGGGTTCCGGAAGGTGGGTTCGGGCATGCCCAGCCTCTCATGGCCGGAATCCGTGGACGAGGCGCTGTGCTTCGGCTGGATCGACGGGGTTCGCAAGCGCATCGACGGGGACTCGTACCAGATCCGCTTCTCGCCCCGGAAGGCGGGGTCCATCTGGAGCGCCGTCAACATCGCCAGGGCGCAGGCGCTCGTGGCCCAGGGCCGCATGCGCCCGGCCGGCCTCGAGGCCTTCGCGAGGCGAACCGAGCGGCGGTCCCGCGTCTACGCCTACGAGCAGGAGGGCAATGCCGAGCTCGGGGTGGAGGAGGCGGGCGACTTCAGGCGAAACAAGGCCGCCTGGCGGTACTTCGAGAGCGCTCCGCCAGGCTATCGCCGGACCATGCTCCACTGGGTCGCCAGCGCGAAGCGGCCTGCCACGCGCGCCCGGCGGCTGGCGCAACTCATCGCCGCATGCGCTGCCGGAACGCGGATCCTCAAGTAGCTGCGAGGCGTCGGCGTGTGAAAACCTGACCGGAAGAATTGTCCGATGCCCCTGGAGCCCATCGTGGAATTGCAGTCGCAGCGGCTGAAGCTCAGGCCCGTCGCCGAGCGCGACCTGCAGGACCTGCTCGAGATCAACGGCGACCCGGAGGTGACGCGCTTCCTGCCGTACCCCGCGTGGCAGTCGCTCGACGATGGCGCCGGCTGGCTCGGGCGCATGGAAGCGCTGGCCGCCGCCGGAACGGGCCAGCAGCTGGTTCTCGTCCGGAAGGCCGACTCGAAGGTGGTCGGCACGCTCCTGCTCTTCCGCTTCGACGAGCCGAGCGGGCGCGTGGAGATGGGCTTCGTGCTGGGCAGGCCCTGGTGGCGCCAGGGCCTCATGGCAGAGGCCGTCGAAGCGGTCTGCGCGCACGTCTTCTCGGCGATGTCCCTCCGACGCGTCGAGGCGGAGGTGAACCCCGCCAACGCGGCGTCCAACCGGCTCCTGAAGCGTGCCGGGTTCACCCACGAGGGGACGCTGCGCAAGCGCTGGGTGGCGAAGGGCGAGGCGTACGACACGCACTTCTACGGCTGCCTCGCGGAAGACTGGGCGGCGCGATGAAGGAGTCCATCCGTCGGATCGACCCCGGGGCGGAGCATTTCACCGCCGAGCGGTGCTTCATCAACGAGCTCTCCAACACTCCGGGCGACCCCGAGGTGTCGATCGCGCGGGCCCGCATCGAGCAAGGCGTGGTCACGCGTTGGCATCGGCTGGCCGGGACGGCGGAGCGCTATGTGATCCTGCATGGGCGCGGCCGCGTGGAAGTGGGCGACCTGGCCCCGCAGGAAGTGGAGGCCGGAGACGTCGTGCTCATCCCTTCGTCGTGCCGCCAGCGGATCGCGAACGTCGGCGCGGGAGACCTGGTCTTCCTCGCCATCTGCACGCCCCGGTTCGTCCCCGAAGCGTACGAGGACATCGACGACTAGCCGCCCGGGCCGCGGTCCTTTTCGAAGGCGGCTGGCGGGCCGGCACTCAACCAGGAGAAAACGTGGCGATTCCCGACGTGAAGCAGATGAGCACCGAGGACCTCGACGCCCTTCTCCTGGCCATCGCGCTGGAGCGCGCCAAGCGGCAGCCGCAGGTCGCGATGGAGCAGCCGAAGACGATGGAGGCCGCCCTCGACCCGCGGTGGCACATCTCGATGGCGGACGCGAACACCGTCCTGCAGCTTCGCCACCCCGGCTTCGGATGGGTGGGCTACGTGATCCCGCCGGCCTCGCGCGCGCAGCTCGTGACCTTCCTGCTCCAGCACGCCCTGCTGCCGGCGCCGAATCCCGGGACGCCGCCGTCCCCGCCCGCGCCTTCCGCCGGCGGCGGCACCGTGCACTAGCGGCAGCCCCGACGGCGCGCACGGATAGCGCTTCGGCGCCCCTCAGCGCGGGCCCCGGCGGGCGTCTATCATTGCGGTTCGACATTCCGACACGGAGCCACCCATGCTGCTCATCGCCGGTCTTTTCCTCCTCGGGCTGGGCCTCTTCTCGGGGGCGTTCCTCGTGCTGATCTCGCTCGGGTTGGTCGGCGGGTCGGCGGGCCTCACGCTGTGGATCCTGTTCCCCGCGTTCACGATCGCCGGCTACCTCATGGCCGCGATCCCGGCCGAGAAGACGGCGCTGCCGCTGCTGTCGCGCCTGACCGGCGCGCTGCTGGTGCTGCTGGCGCTCGCCTCGGCGGCCGGCCTCGTGCTGCAGGCGAGTTCCGTGATCGAAAGCCGCGGCGAGACGTTCTCGCTGTGGTACGTGCTTTTCCTGGGCATCGTCCTCGGCGTGACGGGGATCGCCTCGCACGGCAAGGACAAGGCCGCTTGAGCGTTTCCCCCTGCGGCTGCAACCGGTCGCTGGCGGTGCTTGGCGCCCTCTTCTCGGGCCTCGCCGCCTGCGTGTTCCTGGCGCAGGACACCTGCCTCGACAGGGGCGGGGTGGTGAGCGACGCGGCCTGGCTCTGCGAGCTCCCTTCCGGGGCGAGCGTGTCGCTGTGGAGCCTGCTGTCCCCCGCCGGCGCGGCGCTCGCCATCGTCGTCGTGGGCCTGCCGGTGTACTTCATCGTCAATGCGATCGGCCGGCGGTTCATCTCGGCCTGCGGGCTTCCCGTGGATTGAGCCGATGCCGCTTCGCATCGACCACCTGCATCGCCACCCGCAACTCACGGAAACGGTCGCGCACCTGCATCCCTGGCTCGCCGCGATGGTCGTGGTGCCGGCGCGCCGCGGCCAGGGAATCGGGACGCGCCTGGTGCAGGCGCTGCTCGCGGAGACGGCGAGGCTTGGCTTCCAAGCCGTCTATTTTGGCACGGATGGACCGGCCTTTTACTCGCGCCTGGGCGCCCAGGTGCACGAGCAAGTCGGGGCCGACTTCTGCATCATGCGCTTCGAGCTGCCGTGCCCCTCGGCGGTGCCGATGTGAGCGCTCCGGCGCCGCCGCTCTTTTCCGGGCCGTCGTTCCGGGCGCTGGAAATCGTCGAGGAGGACCTCCCCGCGCTGCAACGCTTCTTCGACGAGAACCCCGAGTACTTCCTGGCCGTCGGCGGCGAGCGGGCCGGTCCGGACGCGGCGCTCGAGGAGTTCTCGGACAGGCCGCCGGCCGGATGGCCTTGGGATGGCAAGTGGCTGGTCCGCTTCGTGGACGATGCCGGCGCCATCGTCGCGGTGGCCGACGTGATCGCGAACCTCCTCGCGAAGGGCGTGTGGCATGTCGGGCTCTACATCGTCGCGACGCGGCTTCACGGAAGCGGTGCGGCGCACGACCTGTACCGCTCGCTCGAGGCCTGGGCCCGGCAAGGCGGCGCGAGCTGGATGCGGCTCAACGTCGTGGTCGGCAACGCCCGCGCCGAGCGGTTCTGGGAAAGGGCCGGCTATTCCGAGGTTCGCCAGCGCGGCGGTGTCGAGATCGGCCAGCGCGTCAACGTGGTTCGCGTGATGCTGAAGCCGCTGGCGGACGAAAGCCTGCCCGCGTACCTGTCGCGAGTCCCGAGGGACCGCCCCGAGTCGCCCTAGCGACGGGCCCCGGCAGCCGGCGGGCGTTGGGTCTATGATGGCTTTCATGGATCAGGAACATCTCATCACCGGCGCCGCCCGGATCGTGGAGATGGCCGGAGTCGCCGTCCTGCTCCTCGGCGCGCTGCTTGCCGCCGCCGCGTTCGTGTGGCGCATTTCGCGCGATACGAGCTTTCATCGGGCCTACCACGAGCTCCGCGCCGACCTGGGGCGCGCGATCCTGCTGGGCCTCGAACTGCTCGTGATCGCCGACATCATCGGCACCGTCGCGATCCAGCCCACCTTCCAGAACCTTGGCGTGCTGGCGGTCATCGTGGCCATCCGCACCCTTCTCAGCTTCACGCTGGAGCTGGAGGTGAGCGGGCGCTGGCCGTGGCAGCGCGAGGACGAGGGCGGCCGGCCGGTCGGCTGAAGCGGGCGTCGGCTTCCGCGATGAGGGAGCTGAGTCAACGCTTCGTGATTGGAAGCGTTGAATGAGTGGCGCTGCGGCGTCGTTTCCCGCGATAACCGTCGTCACATGGAGACAGCGATGCGAATGAAAGTTGCCACGGTCGTGCTTGCCCTTGCCGGCAGCGTCCCGATGTTCACGAGTGCGTCGGATGTGGGCCTGCGCGTGATCGTGTCCGGCGAGATCGCGCCGGGAGTGTACGGCCGCGTGGATTTCGGCAACGCGCCGCCGCCCCCGGTGCTCTACGCCCAGCCGATGGTGATCGCACCGAAGCCCGGCCCGCCCGTCGGCCCGGTCTACCTGCACGTGCCGCCCGGCCATGCGAAGAACTGGGGCAAGCACTGCCAGCGTTACAACGCGTGCGGCCGCCCGGTGTACTTCGTGAAGAGCGCGGAGTACGAGCCCGGCTACAAGGACAAGAAGGAAAAAAAGGAAAAGAAGGAAAAGTAGCGCCGGGAGGGCGTGCTCAGCCGACCTGCGCGTTCGTGTGGCGCAGGCGCTCGGCAAAGGCGCCCAGCATCGCCATCGCGAAGGCCGGTTGCGCCTTGATCGCCTCGACGAGGGATGCGCGGTCGATGGACAGGAGCTGGCACTCGGTCTGCGCCACGGCCGTGGCCGAGCGCGGCGACTGGTCCACGAGCGCCATCTCGCCGAAGGTGCCGCCGGGATGCACGACCGCGACGACGTGCTCGCGCACCGCGATGGCGACGGTGCCCTCTCTCACCACGTACATGTAGGCACCGGTCTGGCCCTCGCGCATGATGACCGAGTCGGGCCAGTAGCGCGTCACCGCCGAGCGCGGCAGGGCGGCTTCCAGCCGCTCAAGCAGAGCGGGCTCGAACACCGGCGGCTCGTCGGCGCGGGCGGCCGCGGACACCCGGCGGGCCGCCAGGCGCGCGGTGGCGAAGCGCAGCCGGTCGAACATCACGCTCATCAGCATCATCGCGAATTCCGGCATGCGCGAAAGCGCGCCGTGGAGCTCCTCCGCGCTCATCGAATACGCCGTGCAGTCGGTTTTCGCGACGGCGGTCGCGCTGCGCGGCTGCTCGGTGATCACGGCCATCTCGCCGATCACCTCGCCGGCGCCGACGGTGTCGAGCGCGCGGCCGCCCGCGACGAGCGCCACGCGGCCCTGCTCGATGAAATACATGCGCCCGGCCGCGCCGCGCGAGAAGAAGCCGCCCGAGGCGACCTTCTGGTCCTCCTCGAAGAGCGTCGCGCCCGCGGTGAACTGCTCCGCGCGGCCGAACGCGCGGAAGACCTTCCCGGCGACCACGGGGTCGTAGAACTGGCTGGCGGGGGCTTTGGCGGGCGCTGCGGGGGCAGGGGCCGGCGCGGGAGTGGCGGCCGGTTGCGGCTTGGTGAAGTCCAGCTCTTCCATGGTGCGCAGGGTTACTTGTTGCAGTCGGCGGAAATGCAATTATAGTCCCCCATGCCGCGCGGAAGCCGCGGCCCGCCTGCGCCGAGGAGCGAATGCCATGTCCAGCGTCGCAACAGCCCGGAAGATCGCCCTCGCCTGCCCGGAAGCCGTGGAGGGAGCGCACATGGGGCACCCCGACTTCCGCGTCGGCGGCCGGATCTTCATGACCCTCAGGCCCGACGACGGGCGTGCCGTGCTCAAGCTGCCGGTGCCCGACCAGCAGGCCCTCGTGCAGATGGACCCGGAGGCCTTCTCGCTGGGCGGGTGGGCGCACCAGGGCTGGACGAGCGTGCGCCTGGCGCGCGTGAACGCGGCGCAGCTTCGCGTGCTCGCCGCCGCCGCATGGCGAAACGTCGCGACGAAGCGGCTTCTCGACCTCCACCCCGCGTCCGGGTAGTCTTCCGGCTCGAATTACGATCCCGCAAGCGACCTCCCCCGAAAGGAAGGCAATGCCCCGCCGCGCTCTCGCCCTTGCCGCATCCCTCGTGCTCGCCGCCTGCGCGAGCGCGCCGATGGCGCCTCCGGCCGCCGTCGGCGACCTCGCCCCCACGGGCAAGCTGCGCGCCGTCATCAACTACGGAAATCCCATCCTCGCGAAGAAGGACGCGGCCACGGGCGAACCCACGGGCGTCTCCGTGGACATCGCGCGCGAGCTCGCAAGGCGCCTGGGCGTCGAGGCCGAGCTCGTCACCGTCACCTCGGCCGGCAAGTCGGTGGAGACGCTCGCGGCAGGACGCGTCGACGTGGGCTTCTTCGCCATCGACCCGGCGCGCGCGGCCACCACGGCCTACACGGGCCCCTACGTGCAGATCGAGGGCGCGTACCTCGTGAAGAACGATTCCCCCATCCGCGCGAACGAGGAGGTGGACCGCGAAGGTGTCCGCGTCGCCGTGGGCGCCAAGAGCGCCTACGACCTCTACCTCGCCCGCAACTTCAAGAAGGCGAAGATCGAGCGCGCGCCCACCTCGCCCGCGGTGGTCGACTACTTCCTCGCCAACAAGCTCGACGTGGCCGCCGGCGTGAAGCAGCAGCTCGAGATGGACGCGAGGCGCCTGCCGGGCCTGCGGCTGCTGCCCGGGCGCTTCATGGTGATCAACCAGGCAATGGGCATGGCGCGCGGCAAGCAGGCGGGCGCGGATTACCTCGCCGGTTTCATCGAGGAAATGAAGGCGAGCGGCTTCGTCGCCGAGGCGTTGGCCCGCCACCGGATCGAGGGAGCAGGCATCGCCCCGCCCGGCGGCAGGCCTTGACCCCGGAACACGCCGCCAGGCTCGCTTCTCTCGTCCAGGGCCGCACTGCCGCGGCCCTGGGCACGCTGCACGCGGGTGCCCCCTTCGTCTCGATGGTGCCTTACGCCGTCCTTCCGGACGCCACCGCCTTCGTCATCCACGTGAGCCGGCTCGCCGCGCACACCAAGGACATGCTGGCCGATCCGCGCGTGTCGCTCCTCGTGATGCAGGCGGAGGGCGAAGGGGTCGCCGCGCAGGCGCTGGCGCGCGTGTCGGTCCAGGGCGATGCCGCGGAGATGGCGAAGGGTTCCCCCGGTGAGCGGGCCTGCCGCGACGCCTACCTCGCGCGCTTCCCCGAGGCCGAGCCGCTCACCGGGTTCGGCGACTTCTCCTTCTTCGCGATCCGCCCGGCGCAGGCACGCTTCGTGGCCGGCTTCGCGCAGGCCACCAGCGTGACGGGCGAGACGCTCGCGCGGCTGCTCGCACGGCCCTGAAGGCGCCCGCTTGACCTTCCCATGATGGGAGGGTTTATCCTGCGCGGACATCCACTGACAGGGAGGTCCGCCATGAACCACGACATGCACGCGGGGCACCATGCCCACGACCGACACGGCCAGGCAGGGCACGGCACGCACGCCGGCGCCGCGCCCTCGCTCGACCGCATCGCCTTCCTCGCCACGCTGCATTGCCTTGCGGGCTGTGCGGTGGGCGAAGTGGCGGGCATGGTCATCGGCACGGCGCTCGGGCTCTCCAACGGCGAGACGATAGCGCTCGCCGTGACGCTCGCCTTCATCTCGGGCTACGCGTTCACGATGATCCCGCTGCTCAAGGCGGGCTACGGCCTGCGCGGGGCGTCCCGGCTGGCGCTCATGGCCGACACGGCCTCGATCGCGGTCATGGAAGTCGTCGACAACCTGGTCATGCTCGCGATCCCCGGTGCGATGGATGCGCCGCTCACGAGCTTCCTCTTCTGGGGCAGCCTCGCCCTCGCCCTCGCGATCGCCGGCGTGGTGGCGTTCCCGCTCAACCGCTGGCTCATCGCGCGTGGCCAGGGGCACGCCGTGGTGCACGCGCGCCACTGAGCGCGAGTCCCGTCAGAGCCCGAGGACCTTCTGGATGATCGCCTTGGCGACGAAGCCCAGCATGCCGAAGGCGAGCACGAAGAAGAGGATGAAGGTGCCGAACTTCCCGGCCTTCGAGTCCCTCGCGAGGTTGGCGATGATGAACAGCATGAAGAGGATGAAACCGCCCACCCCCCAGGTCATGCCGAACTCGGCGACCTGCGCTTCGGTGATCTGCAGACCTTCCAGGCCGAACATGGCGGTTCACTCGCGGGCGGGAAGCCCCTCGGCATCGACGGTATCGCGGTAGGCGTGCCAGGTGGCGTGGCCGATCACGGGGATGGCGACGATGAACCCCAGCATCGCCGTGGCCATCGACAGCGCCGTGGCCACCATGATGAGCGTCGCCCAGAACGCCATCGCGAGCGGGTTGGCGCCCACGACGCGCACACTCGTCCACACGGCGGTGAGGAGGTCGGTGTCGCGGTCGAGGAGCAGCGGCGCCGAGACGACGGTGGCCGCGAAGACGAGGGAGGCTCCCACGCCGCCCATGAGCACCCACACGGGGAAGAGGTTCGACCCCTGCGAGAGGACCACGTGGCGCAGGAACGCCTCGGCGCCGTTGATGGGCGCGGTCACGATGAGCGCGACCAGCACCGCGGAGACGAGCACCCACGCCGTGCCGGCGAGTGCCAGGCCCAGGCCCAGCCACACGAGCGGGCGCGTGCCGCGCCGCCAGGCGTCGAGCGCACACACCATGTCGCCGGGCTTGCCGCGCTCGCGGCAGCGGCTCATCTCGTAGAGCCCCGTGGCGAGGATCGGGGCCACCAGCACGAACCCCGAGAACGCGCCAGGCAGCAGCGGCAGCCACGCGAGGGCGAGGGCCGCGATGATCCAGCCGCCGACGGCCACGATGAAGCCGTGCACCAGGCTCACGAAGGGCGCGTAGCGCAGGTCGCGCCACCCGTCGGCCAGCCAGTCGAGGGGCCGCAGGATGGGGATGACGCGCACTTCGGGCTGTGGGGGCTCGGCGGGGAGGGCGGCTGGCAGCATGGGCTTCGCGCAGGGTATCCGTCCGATTCTGCGACGCCGGTGGGGCACTGTCCAGCCGCCGCAGTGGGCTAGACTTGTCGCATGCGGCCGGCGAGGCCGGGACGGCGGGAGGCGATATGGACCGCGTGGCAATCATCACCGGGGCAAGCCGCGGCATCGGCGCGGCAACGGCGCTCCTGGCGGCGAGCCGCGGCTATGCCGTGTGCGTGAACTTCCAGAAGAACGAGGCGGCGGCGCGCGAGGTGGTGGACACGATCGTGCGCGGCGGCGGGCGCGCCATCGCGGTCGGGGCCGACGTGTCCCGCGAGGGCGACGTGGTGCGGCTCTTCGAGACCGTCGACTGGGAACTGGGCACGGTGACCGCGCTCGTGAACAACGCGGGCATCCTCGAGAAGCAGATGCGCGTGGACGAGATGGACGCGGAGCGCATCAGGCGCGTGTTCGACACCAACGTCGTGGGCACTTTCCTGTGCTCGCGCGAGGCGGTGCGCCGCATGTCCACGAACCGGGGCGGCAAGGGCGGGGCAATCGTGAACGTCTCCTCCGGGGCGGCGCGTTGGGGTTCCCCCGACGAGTACGTGGACTACGCGGCCTCCAAGGGCGCGGTCGACACGCTGACCGTCGGCCTCGCGAAGGAGGTGGCCGGCGAGGGGATCCGCGTGAACGCCGTTCGGCCCGGGCTCGTGATCACCGACATCCACGCCGCCGGCGGCGAACCGGGGCGCGTGGAGCGCCTCAAGTCGTCGGTGCCCCTCGGGCGCGGCGGCCAGCCCGACGAGGTGGCCACGGCGATCCTGTGGCTGCTCTCCGACGAGGCGTCCTTCACCACCGGCGCGATCCTGGACGTCTCCGGCGGGCGCTAGGGAGGCGAGGCGGGCACGCAGGCGCGATGCGAGGTTCCGTCGGCGAGCGTGATCGTGGCCACCTCGATCGGGCGACCGTAGAGTGAGGACAGCGCCGCCGGCGTGAGCGTGGCGAGCGTGGGGCCCTGGGCGGCGAGGCGGCCCGCGGCGAGCAGCAGGACGCGGTCGGCGATGCGGAAGGCGTGCTCGGGATGGTGGGTGGAGAACAGCACGCCGATGCCGGCTTCCTTGAGGCGCGCGACCTCCTCCAGCACGCGCGCCTGGTTGCCGTAGTCGAGGTTGGCGGTAGGCTCGTCCATCACGAGGTAGGCAGCCTGCGTCGCGAGCGCGCGCGCGATGAGCGCGAGCTGGCGCTCGCCGCCGCTCACCGCGTGGACGGGGCGGTCCGCCAGCCCCGCGATGCCCAGGCGGTCGAGGGCAGCGAGGGCGATCTCCCGGTCGCCGGCGCCGGGGCTCGCGAACACGCCGCGGTGCGCCGTGCGGCCCATCTCCACCATCTCGCGCAGGCTGAAGTCGAAGTAGCTGTCGGCGGCCTGCGGGACGTAGGCGAGGCGCCGCGCGCGCGCGGGTGCGTCCCAGGACGCGAGGTCGCGGCCGTCCAGCGTCACCTCGCCGGCGAGCCGCGGCAGGAGGCCGAGCAGCGTGCGCATGAGCGTGGACTTGCCGCTTCCGTTGGGGCCCAGCAGGCACACCACCTCGCCGGACTCGAGCGCGCAGTCGAGCGCGCGCCCCACGACGTGGTCGCGGAAGCCGAAGTCGAGGGCGCGCGCGGCGAGCGTCACCGGCGGAAGGTCGCGGCCAGGAGCGCGATGAACACGGGCGTGCCCACGAAGGCGGTGGCCACGCCCGGCGGGATCTCGGTGGCGGCCACGGTGCGGCAGAGCGTGTCCACGGCGAGCATGAAGGCCGCGCCAAGCACGAGGGAGAGCGGCATCACGCGCGCGAAGGAGGCGCCTACGAGGAGGCGTGCCGCGTGCGGGATCACGAGTCCCACCCAGCCGATGACGCCGGCGAGTGCCACCGCGGCGGCGGTGACGAGCGTTGCGCACGCGATGACCGCGAGGCGAAGCTTCGACACGTCCAGTCCCAGGGAGCGCGCCTCGTCCTCCGAGATCGCGAGCAGGTCGACCCTCCAGCGCAGCAGCGCCAGCGGCACGAGGCCGATCGCCATCAGGGGAAGCGCCACGAGGAGGTCATCGGGCGTCGCGCCGCCGAAGCTTCCCAGCAGCCAGAAGGTGATGGCGGGAAGCTGGTTGTACGGGTCGGCCACGTACTTCACGAGAGCGATGCCGGCGCCGAAGAGCGAACCCACCACGACGCCGGCGAGGATGAGCGTGAGGATCGGGTCACGCCGGCCCACCCACGTGCCCACGGCGACGACGAGGGCGACGGCGCCAAGCCCCCCCGCGAACGCAAAGCCCTGGACGGCGATCACGGGAAGCGCGAGGAGGAGTGCCAGGCCGGCGCCCAGCGCGCTGCCGGCCGACACGCCGAGGATGTCCGGCGAGACGAGCGGATTCTTGAAGAGGTTCTGGTAGGCGGCACCCGCGGCCGCAAGTGCCGCACCCACCGCGATCGCGGCGAGGATGCGCGGCGTGCGCACCTGCAGGACGAGGGCCTCCACGTTGGGGGCGAGGCCGCTGTCGCCGCCGCCGAGCGCAGACCAGAGCGCGCGCACGACGTCGGCCGCGGCGACGGGAAATCGCCCGACGGAGAAACTCCACAGCACGGCCGCCGCGAGCGCGGCGGCGGCCGATGCGAAGACGAAGGCGGCCCTACCCATTTGGCCGCCATTCTAGCCGCTCGGGGTGCGTCAGCCCCCAGCCTTCGCGTTGGGGAAGAAGAGCTGCTCGCCGTTGATCGCGTAAGCGGCGATGGCGGCCTGGCCGGCGGGCGAGATCACCCAGTCGACGAATTTCTGGCCCGCCTCCCTCTTCACGTACGCGTGCCTCGCAGGATTCACGAGCATCACGCCGTACTGGTTGAAGAGGCGCTGGTCGCCCTCGACGACGATTTCTAGGTCGCCGAGGTTCCTGAACGAGAGCCAGGTGCCGCGATCGGCGAGCGCGTAGGCGTTCATCGCGGAGGCCGTATTCAGCGTCGGGCCCATGCCCGAGCCCGTCTCGCGGTACCAGGGGCCCTTGTCATTGGCGAGGTCGATGCCGGCGGCCTTCCAGTAGCGCAGCTCGGCTGCGTGCGTGCCGCTCTTGTCCGCGCGGGAGACGAAGGGCGCACGGGCGGCGGCGATGGCCTTGAGGCCCGCGAGCACGTCCTTGCCTCGCGCCTTCGCCGGATCGGCCTTCGGGCCGACGATCACGAAGTCGTTGTACATCACCTCGAAGCGCTTCACCCCGAAGCCTTCGGCGACGAACTTCTCCTCGGCGACCTGGTCGTGCACGAACACGACGTCGGCATCGCCGCGGCGGCCCATGTCGAGGGCCTGGCCCGTGCCCATCGCCACGACGCGCGCCTCGATGCCCGTGGCCTTCGTGAACTCCGGCAGGATGTGCCTGAAGAGGCCCGACTGCTCCGTGGAGGTGGTCGAGGACACGGTGATGAACGTGCCTTGCGCGGCTGCAGGATAAGCGGCGAGCAGCGTCGAGGCGACGGCCATCCGCGCGAGGCGCGAGGACCACCGGCCGGGCCGAAGCGTCACTTCCATGGAAGCTCTCCCTGGAGAAAGAGCCCTGCTTCCCTCGAAGCGGGGTGGTCGAAGAAGAGGTCGGCCGCGGTGCGCTCCGTGGCGCGTCCCGCGTGGATGAAGACGATCTCGTCGGCGAGGCGCCGCGCCTGGCCGAGGTTGTGCGTGGTCATGACGATGCGCGTGCCCTCCGCCGCGAAGGAGGCGATGACGCGCTCGATCTCCGCGGTGGCCCCAGGGTCCAGGCTCGCCGTGGGCTCGTCGAGGAAGAGGTAGTCGGGCTCCAGGGCCCAGGCGCGCGCGAGGGCCAGGCGCTGCTGCTCGCCGCCGGAGAGCACGCGCGCGGGCCGGGAGGCGATGGCCGCGAGTCCCACGCGGGCCAGTGCGGCGGCGGCGCGCCGCGTGCGCTCCGGCTCGGGAACGCCGTTCACGGCGAGCGCATACGTGATGTTGGCGAAGGCGGAGCGGCGCAGCATCACCGGCCGCTGGAACACCATCGCCTGCCGCGTGGGCCGGCTCCAGGTCACCTCGCCCCGAGCGGGCCGGATGAGCCCGTGCAGGGTGCGCAGCAGCACGCTCTTGCCCGCGCCGTTCGCGCCCAGCACCACGGTGCGCAGCCCCGGCTCGAGGGTGAGGTCGAGGCCGTCGAGCGCGCGCACGCCGCCGAGCACGACGGTGAGGTCGCGGGCGTGCAGGGTGGACGGGTCCCGTTCAGCCATGGTGCCGCGCGCTCCACTCGCGGATGGCGTAGGCGCCCGCGTTGACTGCGAGCACCACGGCGATGAGGACGAGGCCCAGCGCGAGGGCGAGCGGCAGGTCTCCCTTGCTGGTCTCGAGCGCGATGGCGGTGGTCATCACGCGCGTGACGCCGTCGATGTTGCCGCCCACGATCATCACCGCGCCCACCTCGGAGGCGGCGCGGCCGAAGCCCGCCAGCACCACGGTGAGGAGCGAGAAGCGCGCATCCCAGAGGATGGTGGGCACGGCGCGCAGGCGCGAGACGCCCAGGGAGGTGAGCTGCTCCTCGTAGTCCTTCCACGCGTCCTCGGCGGTCTGCCGCGCGAGGGCGGCGACGATGGGGGCCACGAGAAGCGTCTGCGCCACCACGATGGCGGCGGGCGTGAAGAGGATGCCCAGCGTGCCCAGCGGACCGGCCCGCGACAGGAGGAGGTAGACCACGAGGCCCACGACGACGCTGGGGAGCCCCAGCAGCGCGTTGAGGAGCACGATGAGCGAGCGCCGGCCGGGGAAGCGGCCCACGGCGATGAGCGCGCCCAGCGGCAGCCCGATGGCCGCGCCGGCCACGGCCGCCACGAGCGACAGCTCGATCGACAGCACGACGATGCCGAGCAGCGTGGGGTCGGCCCCGCCGATCAGGCCGAGGGCGAGGCCAAGGCTTGCAAAAATTTCAAGCATGGGGCAATTTTACCAAATGCTTGAAAATAGCTCCTTGACCCGCCGCCGGTAGAATCGCCGCCATGCCTCCCGCCGCCCCCTCCCGCCTCACCGTCGCCGAGGTCGCCCGCCACCTGCGGCTGGGCGCGCGAAAGGTCTACGACCTCGTCGCGAGAAAGGGGCTGCCGCACGCACGCGCGGGCGGCAAGCTCCTCTTCGACCTCGCGGAAGTCGAGGGATGGCTCGCGCGGTCCTCCGCGGGGGAGGCGGCGTGCCACGGCATCCCCCGGCCCACCCTCGGCGGCAGCCACGATCCGCTCCTCGACTGGGCAGTGCGCGAGTCGCGCTGCGGGCTGGCGCTGCTCACGCAGGGCAGCGCCGACGGGCTGGAGCGCCTGGCGCGCGGCGAGGTGTCGGGAGCGCTCATGCACCTGCCGTCGGCGGACCTCTCGGACTTCAACCGCGCGGAGGCCGGGGAGCGGCTGCGGGGTCGCAACGTCGCGCTCGTCGAATGGGCGCGGCGGGAGCAGGGGCTGCTGGTGGCGCGCGGCAACCCGAAGAAGGTCCGCGCGGTGGCCGACCTGGCGAAACGGGGCGTCACCGTGGCCGCGCGCCAGCCGGGGGCGGGGAGCGCCGTGCTGCTGGAGCGGCTTCTCACCCGCGAAGGCGTGGAGCGCAGGCGACTTCGCATCACCGTCACCACCATGGGGGAGAACGACCTCGCGATGGCCGTGAAGACGGGGGAGGCGGACGTGGGGCTCGGCGCGCGCGCCGCGGCGCTGCCGCTCGGGCTGGATTTCGTGCCGCTGGTGGTCGAGCGCCTCGACCTGGGCGTCTCGCGCGCGGCATGGTTCGAGCCGCCCCTGCGCGCGCTTTTCGCCTTCGCCAAGGGCAAGCGCCTCGCCGAGCATGCCCGCGCCCTCGGCGGCTACGACATCGCCGGTCTCGGTACCGTCACCTGGAACGACCCCGATTAGTGGGACGACGCGGCATTATTGGGACGGTTCTACAGAACCGGTCTATTCCCCGAATTGGTGCGCGCTGTGGCCTGATTCCTGAATAGACCGGTTCTGTAGAACCGTCCCAATAATGCCGCGTCGTCCCACTAATCCTTCATGAGGTGGATGCCGTCGCGCAGGAGGGAGACGACGACCTCGGCGCCGGCCTCGAGGCCGTTGCGGCGGGCGACGTGCAGCGGGAAGGTGACCCGCAGGTGCTCGCCCGGGCCATCGACGCGGATCACCACGCTCGCGTTCTCGCCCAGCGGCAGGAAGTCGGCGATGACGCCGCGAACCGGGTTCTCGCGCTCGCCGCGGGAAGGCCGGTCGCGGCGGTGCAGGATGACGTGCGAGCCCGGGATCGCCCACTGCACCTCCGTGCCCGCGGCGAAGCGGCCGTCGAACAGGGCCTCGAGGCGCTGGCCAAGCCCCTCGAGCAGCGTGGTGCCGGCGGACTCGTCGTGCCCGAGCACCCGGCCGCGGAAGATGTTCTTCACGTCCACGAGCCTCGCTACCAGGGAGCTCGCCGGGCGCAACATGAGCTCGTGCGGTGCCGCCGCCTGCAGCGTGCGTCCGCGGTGCAGGATGCACATGCGGTCGGCCAGCATGGCGGCCTCGTCGAGGTCGTGCGTGACCAGCACCACGGGCATCGCCAGGTCGCGGCGCAGGATGGCGAGTTCCCGGTAGAGGATCTGGCGCGTGCTGCGGTCCACCGCGGAGAAGGGCTCGTCCAGGAGCAGCACGCGCGGATCGCGCGCGAGCGCCCGCGCCACCGCCACGCGCTGCTGCTGCCCTCCGGAGAGCTCCGCCGGGCGGCGCGACTCCAGGCCCTTCAGGTTCACGCGGTCGAGCAGCGCCCGCGCCCGCGCCGCGCGCTCGCCCGGCGCCACGTGGCCCATCGCCGCCTCGACGTTGGCCTGCGCGCTCATGTGCGGGAAGAGCGCGTAGTTCTGGAAGACGAAGCCCGCCGAACGGTGCCGTGGCGGCAGCGACACGCCGGCATCGGAATCGAACCACGCCTCGCCCCCCGCCGCGATGCGTCCCGATCTTGCGCGGATGACGCCCGCGATGCACCGCAGCACCGTGGACTTGCCGCTGCCCGATGGGCCCACGAGCGCCAGCACCTCGCCCGCGGCGCAGTCCATCTCGACCTGCAGCGCGATGGGGCCCGCCTGCGAAAGGCGGACCTCGAGGCCCGTGGCGGCGCGATCAGCCACGGCCGCGGGTCCTGCGCGCGCTGGTGGCGTACACCAGGGCCATCGCCACGAGCGACAGGCCCAGCAGCACGGCGGACATGACCCCCGCCGCGGCGTTGTCGAAGGACTGCACGCTGTCGTAGATGGCGATGGCGACCGTGCGCGTCTCGCCGGGAATGCTTCCGCCCACCATGAGCACGACGCCGAACTCGCCCAGCGTGTGCGCGAAGGTCATCACCATGCCGGAGAGGATGCCAGGCCAGGCGAGAGGCAGCTCGATGCGCACGAGGGCCTGCCACGGCGTGAGGCCGCAGCAGGCCGCGGCGTCGCGCACGTCGCGGGGGATCGACTCGAAGGCGCGCTGCATCGGCTGGATCGCGAAGGGCAGGTTGAAGACCACGGAGGCCACGAGCAGGCCCTCGAAGCTGAAGACGAGCGGGCGGCCGAAGGCCGACTGGTACCACTGGCCCACGGGAGAGGCCGCGCCGAGGCCAACCAGGAGGTAGAAGCCCAGCACGGTGGGCGGCAGCACGAGGGGGAGTGCCAGGATCCCCTCGGCCAGCGGCTTCCACGCGAACTGCCGCCAGGCGAGCAGGCGTCCCAGCGCGATGCCCACGGGAAGCAGGACCGCCATCGTCCACGCGGCGAGCTCGATCGAGAGGGTGAGGGCGTTCCAGTCCATCAGGGGCCCGGGAGGGTGAAGCCGTAGCGCGAGAATACCCCCCGCGCCGCCGGGCCCTGCAAGTAGCGGTAGAAGGCGCGCGCGTCCTCGCCCGCGCCCTTCACCAGGGCCATCCGCTGGCGCAGCGGCGCGTGGGCCGACTCGGGAACGAGCGCGAAGCGCCCGCGGCCCGAAACGGCGGGCGTGAACATGAGCGAGTACGCGACGAGCCCCGCCGCGGCATTCCCCGAGGTGGCGAACTGCGCGGCCTGCGAGACGTTTTCTCCGAGGACGAGACGCGCCTCGAGCAGCTTCCAGGCGCCCGCGCTCTCGAGCGCCTCGCGCGCCGCGCGGCCATAGGGCGCGTGCGCCGGGTTGGCGATGGCGAACTTGCCGATGTGCCCGGCGCGCGCGAGTGCCGCCACGCCGGCGAGGCCCTGGGCGGGGTCGACGGGCGAGCCCGCGGGCGCGAAGAGCGCCAGCCGGCCGATGGCGTAGAGCGCTCCCTCGTCCACGAGGCGGCCGTCCTTCGCCAGGGCAAGGACGTAGGACTCGTCGGCGGAAAGGAAGACCTCGAAGGGCGCGCCTTCCGCGATCTGGCGGCGGAAGTTGCCGGAGGAGCCGTAGGTCAGGCGGACGGACTTGCCCGTCCCGGCCGACCACGCGCGGGCGATCTCGTCGAGGGCGAACTTGAGGTCGGAGGCGGCGGCCACGCCGGGGGCGGCGGCGGCCGGCAGCGCGCAGGCGAGCAGCGCGCAGAGGGCGGCGGCGAGGAGGCGCGGCATGCGCGGGGCCTCGCCGCGGGGCCGGGTCAGGAGGGCTTCTTGGTGCCTTCCAGCAGCTTCTGCAGCTCGCCCGACTGGTACATCTCGCGCATGATGTCCGAGCCGCCGACGAACTCGCCGTTCACGTAAAGCTGCGGCACGGTGGGCCAGTTGGCGTATTCCTTCACGCCCTGGCGGATCTCCGGATCCTGGAGCACGTCGACTGCGGTGAAGTTCTCGACGCCGCACAGGTTCAGGATCTGCGTGGCCGTGGCCGAGAAGCCGCACATGGGCATCTGCGGCGAGCCCTTCATGAAGAGCACGACGGGGTTCGTGGTGACGGTGCTGCGGATCTTGTCCTGGACGCTCATGGAGATTCTTTCGTTATAAGGTGGATCGGGAGCAGGCCCGTATTTTACGACGCCCGGAGGGATTTCGCGGCGCAAAGACCCTGCGCCCGTGGGGTCATTCCCGGCGGCCTCCCGCGATGCGGGGAATTCCCGCGAGGTCCGGGATCGAGACGAGGTCCGCGAGCCCCGCGGCCGCGAGCAGCGCGCGGCACGCCCCGGCCTGGTCGTAGCCGTGCTCGACGAGGAGGCAGCCGCCGCCCTTCAGGTGCGCGGGCGCGCCGGAGACGATCGCGCGCAGGGAATCGAGCCCGTCGGCGCTGCCGTCGGTGAGTGCCTCGCGCGGCTCGAAGCGCAGGTCGCCCTCGGCGAGGTGGCGGTCCCCGGCCGCCACGTAGGGGGGGTTGGCGACGACGAGGTCGAAGCGCTGCCCCGCGAAGGGCTCGTACCAGCTGCCCTGCGCGAAGGCGACGCTCGCGCCGTGGCGCGCCGCGTTGGCCCGGGCCATGGCGAGCGCCTCCCCGGAGGCATCCCCTGCATGCACGATGGCCCCGGGTCGCTCGCAGGCGAGCGTCACCGCGAGCGCGCCGCTGCCGGTGCCGAGGTCAAGCACCTCGCCCGCCGGGCCCAGGCGCGCGAGCGCCGCCTCGACCAGGGTCTCCGTTTCCGGCCGGGGAATGAGGACCGCGGGCCCCACCGCGAAATCGCGGCCGTAGAACTCGCGAGTGCCGACGAGGTAGGCGACGGGATGGCCCAGCGCGCGCTGCGCGACCAGCAGGTCGTACTGCGCGTCCTGGGACTCCGTGAGAACGTGCATGGGGTTGGCCGCGAGCCACGCCCGCCCGGTGCCGAGGAGGTGGCAGGCGAGCACGCGCGCGTCGACGCGGCCGACCTGGACCGCGGCTTCCTCGAGCGCCGCCCGCACCGTGCGCCTCATGGCGCGCCCACCACGCGCACGCGAAGCGGCTGCGCCATGCCCTTCAGGTTCAGCTCCCGCAACTGGAAGTCGCCGGCGCCGGGCCCGGCGATCTCCTCCGAGACGAGGATCTCGCCCCCGGAGGCCGCGGTGCACAACCGCTTGGCGACGTTCACGGTGTCGCCCAGCACGTCGAAGGCCTGCACCGATTCGCTCCCCAGCAGCCCCTCCACGACGGGTCCGGCATGGACACCGAGGCCGGCCGCCAGGCCGAAGGTGGCCAGGCGGGGCGCCAGCGCGGCGCGGATCTCGCGAGCCGCCGCCAACGCCAGCGCGGGTTCCGCGAAGACGAGCATCGCCTCGTCGGCCGTGTACTTGATGCGGATGGGCCGGAACGGCGCGGAGGCCTCCTCCGTCGTCGCGTAGAAACCGTTGAGCATCCGCACCACCTCTTCCGGCGAACGGTGCTCGCTCCAGGACGTGAAGCCGCGGATGTCGAGGAACAGGACGGAGCGCTCGCGGCGGGTGGGCGCGAGGCTCGCCTCGTCCTCGACGGCGCGCTCGAGGACAAGCCGGCCCATGGCGAGCTCGGAGTAGCGCTTGAGCTGCGAGGCCGTCGAGCGCAGGAGGGCGAGGTAGCCGTCGGCGGTGACCTGGGCCGCGCCGATCACGAGGCCGAGAGCGAGGAGGGAGGCGGCGACGTAGCCGTGGCTCGGGTCCGCGAAGAAGCCTGCGATCGTGGCGTTGCGCGGGTTCGACGTGGCCTCGAAGATCGCGTACATCACCACGATGATGGCGGCGCGCACGACGTTTTCCGCCAGGGTGGCCGCGATGCGCGCGCGCTCGCCGGCGCTTCGCAGCCGCAGCTCCTGCGCCGCGCCGATGGCGAGCGCGAATGCCCAGTAGGCGATGTGGTGCGGGGCCTCGAAGAACCGCGGGCCCTCGATCGCGCCTTCCACCGCCGTGTAGAAGGCCGGGCCGATGAGGTTCCCGAGGAATGGCCTGGGCCGCCCCGCGTGCTTCCACGAGCCGAGGAACCAGGCCTGGACGAACCCCGTCGCGAGGAGCGTGTACGGGTCGGGGGAGCG
>JAABQW010000247.1 GCA_011391275.1 Betaproteobacteria bacterium | reverse complement strand
GCGCGGGCGGCTGGCTCGCCGGGGCCTCGCGCCCTTCAGCGGCGTTTCTGCTCCTGCGCGACCAGGTCGCGGACGGCGGCGACCGTGCGCCGGCGCCTCATCTCTTCCGGGAAGGCGTCGATGATGGCGGCCGCCTCGGAGAGCCGGGCCGGGGCATCCGCGGGCCAGGCCAGCGCCGCCGCGAACTGGGCCGTGGCCATCACGAAGTGCTGGTTCAGGTTGTCGCTGCCGCGCGCGCGCAGTTCGCGGTGCAGCTTGAGCACGGGCTCGAGCGCTTGCCTCGCGTCGACGAGGTGCCCCTGCCGTGCCAGGGCCGCGGCCAGCAGGATGGGCGCCTCGGAGGAATAGACCGCATCCCGCGGCGAGCGCGCGGGCTCGCGCCTCCTGAATTCGATCGCCTGCCGGCTGTGGGCCTCGGTCGCAGCGTAGTCCTTGAGCAGGAACGACCATCGGGCCAGATCGCGGTGCACTCTTTCGAATGTCTCGGCTCCCTGGCGGATTTCCAGGGGGCTCGCAAGCTTGAAGGACTGCAGGCGCTTGACGGCGGCCAGCACCCTTTCGCGGGCGGCCGAATAGTCGCCTGTGGCCTCGTCGACGAAGGCTTCCAGGACCCGGGAGAATTCCTCGTTGCTGATCCTGTCCCAGGATCCGGGACGGTAAGCCTGGGCCACGATGTTCGCGAGCCGGCGCGCATCATCGAGACTTGCCTGCGCTTCACGCAACTTGCCGCGTTCGGCCTGGATACCGGCGATGATTCCGGCCGAATAGGCAAGGCCGCCATGGGAGAAGGTCTGGAGCTTTCCCTTCGCCTTCGATTCGATCGCCAGGATCGCCCGGTACCGGGCCAGCGCCTCGCTGTCGCGTCCCAGTTCCATCAGCGAATCGGCGGTCCGTATTCCGCTTGCTCCCAGGTTGTTCCAGCCGATCGAGTCGCCCGGATCCAGCCGGAGGTAATCCTCCCAATCGCGGGCGCTGGCCGAGGAAAGCGACACGGCCTTGCTGGTATTGAGGGTGATCGCCTCGAGGTCGGCCAGCGTGGAGCGGGTCAGCGCGAGCGCGCGCAGGGCCAGCTTGTGGCCGGGGCTCCTCGCGAGGACTTCGCTGGCGATTCGAATCGCCTCCTCGCCCCGTTGGCGCGATTCCGCGAACCGCTGCAGGTCCACCAGCGCGCTCATCTGCCAGGCGGTTGACTCGGCGTAGCCCGTGGCGGCGGAAAGATCAGTCAGCTTGAGGTCGTCGATGCTGCGGTAGGCCTCGCGGGACGTTTCGAGGGTCTTCACGGCCAGTTCGGGCTCGTTGGTGCGCAACTGCCCGAAGCCGAGGTAGTTGTTGACGTAGGCGTAGGTGCGCCGCACGGTAACCGAAGCCCCCGGCGCCCTGACCAGCGGCTCGAGCACCTCCGGGGCCTTGCGCGCCAGGGCCATCGTCTCGGTATTCTTGCCTTGATCGCCCAGGATCTTGGCCTGGAAGGTGAGCCCCAGCGCATACCCGACCGCGGTGATTTCCTGCTTGTCACCGCCGTCCCGAAGGGACTCGAGGATCCGCAGCGCTTCCGCAAGTGATCGTTCGCCTTCTTTCGACCGCGCCAGGCTGCGCGCCACGGCGCCCTGGCGGACCAGCGCCAGAGCCCGATTGCGATCGGTGTCCTTGGTGCGAAGCTCCGCCGGGAGCGCGGAGTAGTAGTCGAGCGCCCGTTTCGACAGGTCGCCGACGATGTCCAGGCGCCCGATGGGTTCCAGTTCGCGGTAGAAGTCGTCCAGCAGGTAGACGATGAGCTTCTCGGCTTCGCCGCGCGCGGTCTCCGCCATCTGCCGTGTCTGCTGGGCCTTCGCCTCGGCCTCCTTGGCACGGTTCATGTTCACGTAGCCGAAGACCGCGCCGACGGCGGCGATGACGGCAAGCATGGCCGCGCCCGCCGCGATCCGGCGCGCACGCGCCAGCGCCATGCGGGTGGCCTCCTCGCGCGCCTTCTGCGCCGCGAGCTGCCGCTCGGCCTCCTCCTTGGCTTCGCGCTCCAGGCGCAGCCCGCGGCTCGCCTTCACGACGCCGCACAGCACGTCGTGGGTGAGCTCCACGCGGCGCACGTCGAGGCGCTCCTCGATGCGCAGCAGGCGCCGGTTCACGAGCGTGGCGAGCGCGCCGGGCGCAGCACCCGCGGCCGTGAAGGCCTTGAGCAGGCGTTCCTCGGCGAGGCTCTCGCGGTAGCCGGACTCGGTCAGCAGGTGGTCCTCGATCACCGTGCGCACGGCGGCCGGCTGGTCGGCCAGCGCCCGCTCGTAGAACTCGGCGAGGATCGTGTCGTGCGAGCCCGCCAGCAGGTCGGCGGAAATCTCGGCGCGGCCCTGCGCGATGCGCGCGTTGTTGAGCTCGCGGCAGATGAGGGAGAGGAGCGAGGGCTCGACCTCCGCGTTGCGCAGCTCGGAGCCGCCGGCGATGAAGCGCACGATCGCCTCTGCCACCTCCTCGGACACGAGCTTGCCGCCCGGCTTCATCACCGCGGCGAGCGCCTGCTGGCCGTTCATGCGCGCCAGGCGCATGCGGTTCTGGGTGATCGAGGGCATCGTGCCCTTGAGGCCCTCCAGGTGCGCGAGGTAGTCCTCGCGAAGGGCGATGAGGATGCGGTAGTCGGCGCGCCCGAAGTCGAAGCGCTCCGTGACGGTGTCGTCGGCCTCGAGCCTCGCTTCCACGGATTTCGGCGGCCGGTTCTCGACCAGGTCGGCCAGGTCCTCGACGAACTGCGCCGCGCGCGCCCGGCCCGCGTCGTCGGCCTGGGCCAGCGTGAAGATCTCCTCGAACTGGTCGAAGATCAGCAGCGGGATGACGGTCTTGCCGGAGGAATCCTTCAGGATGTCGTCGCGGTGGTGCAGGAATTCCCACAGCGACTCGCCCTCGACGGCGGTGCCCGGCTGGGTCCACTGGCCCGAGGCCTCGGTGGCGCGGAAGATCGCCTGCTTGATCTGCTCGGTGGGAGAGGGCGACTCGGGCGCGTAGTCGACGCGGACGTACACCGGGCAGTAGCCCTCGGGCCGCAGCCGCGGGACGATGCCGGCGCGCAGGATCGAGGTCTTGCCCAGGCCCGACTGGCCGAAGAGGATGGTGAGGAGCTTCCTCTGCACCCTGCGGCCGAGCTCCGCCACCTCCTCCTCGCGGCCGTGGAAGTAGCCACGCGACTCCTCGGTGAACGAGGCCAGCCCCAGCCAGGGGTGCTGCGGATCGACGACCGGCTGCGTCTCGGCCGCGCCCGCGGCGGGCGCGCTCATGGGGCACTCCCGGCGCCGCGGTCGTGGCTTGAGAGCAGCTCCTTCAGCCGCTGCACGAACCCGGGCGTGGCCTCGCCGCCGGCGAGCTGCGAGACGTGCACCGCCTTGAACTTGTCCGGGACGCGCGCTGCGCGCGGGTCGGTGGCGTCGATGCACACGGGCAGGATGAAGATCGCGTCGTCGGCCATGTTGCGCGTGCGGTCCAGCGCGTAGCTCCACTCGCGCCGGAAGTAGGCCTCGAGGCGCCGCTCGGTCGTCGCCGAGACGATGGGGATGAAGTAGGAGCAGCGCGCGATGTTCTTCTGGATCTTGCGGTCGTAGTCGTCGCCGCCCTCGAGCCGGTCCATGTCGAACCAGGTAATGATGCCGGCGGCGTCGAGGTGGGCCTTGAGCTTCTGCACGGCGGCGAGGTCCTCGCGCGCGTAGCTGATGAAGACCGCGTTATCGGGCATCTCGCGCTCGGGCGGCAGGACCCGCTGCGCGGCCCCGCCGATGGGGATCACCTCGCCGGGCCTGCGCCGCGCGGTCCAGCGCCGGTGCAGCTCGTCGACGAACTGCACGGCCCCGGAGTAGACGCGCGTGCGCACGCTCACCTGCTGCAGGAAGGCCATCAGGCGCTCGTCGCCGTCCGAGTGGTCGTCGGCCAGCACCTCGCCGACGTCGCGCGGATCCGATAGCCGGCGGCGCTTGGCCATGCGCAGGAAGAGCTTGGCGAGCCAGTTGGAGAAGTTGCTGCCGATGATGAGGAGATGGTTGTGCTCGAGCTCGTAGAAGAGCTTCTCGGGCGTGAGGTGCTCGCTCTGCAGCGCGCAGACGAACTCCAGCATGTCCTCGTCGGAGATCACGTAGGTGGGCGAGGCGGAGCAGCGGCCCAGCAGGTGGTAGACCACGGGGCGCTGCAGCTGCTCGCGCTCGCTCGGGAGGTCGGCCACGCGGTTGGGGGTGTAGCCGATCACCTCGGTCGACTGCGCGCCCGCGAAGCGCCCTGCGTTGATGGCGTTCTCGAGCAGGGAATCGAAGGTGGTCGTGACGAAGAGGTCGAAGTCGGTGATCTCCGCGAGCTGCCGGAGCGCCTTCGGGGGCGCGAAGTTCGCCTCGCGCAGGATGCTGCGCATGCGCGTGTAGGTGTCCTCGCGCCGGCCGCGCGCCGACAGGAACCAGCACACCACGTCGTTCAGGGTGTACGGCTGCGGAAGCTGGGAGGTGTCCACGCCCAGCTTCGCGGCCAGCTTGTCGGCCATCCAGTCGTAAAGCGGGCGCGTCCCGGTCTCCGTCTCGACCATCAGCAGCTCGGGACCGACGATGGGGATGACCCGGCGCTCCTCGATGAAGTTGAGGAGGTCGTCCCAGGCGTCGTCGTCGAGCCGCGGCACGTTGGACGGCAGCGCGTGCACGTTGGTCATGGGTGCGCCCCTGCGGATGCCCGGGCCGCTGCGACGGGATGGATCGACATGGAACGCGCCCCCTTCGTTGTTCTGGTCTCGGTGCGATGCGGATCCGGCAGGACCGGGGCCGCTTCCCGGCGGCGTTCCAAGTCGTGCGCCGGACAGGTTAGGACATTCGGCGGGGTTTGGGTAGCCGGGGTTATGATCCCCGTCGACATGAGCGAGCACCGGCCCGACGCATCGGAGGCAACGCCCGCGGAGGCCGTCGCGGCCGCCGAGCGCAGCCTGCATCGCGGCGAGCCGCTCCTCGCCTACAACGAGGCCCAGTCGGGCCTCGAGCGGTGGCCGGGCCACGTGCGCCTTCGCCAGCTCCAGGCGCTGGCGCTGGCCCGCAGCGGTGACGGTGAGCGCGCCAACCGTCTCCTCGGCGCGCTGGCCGACGAGGGCCACGGCGATGCCGAGACGCTCGGCATGCTCGCGCGCACCCACAAGGACCTGGCGCTCGCCGCCAGGGACGGCGCGCGGCGCGCCTCGCACCTCGAGGCGGGCTTCGGGCTCTACGCGCGTGCCTTCGAGTCCGCGCGCCAGGACGGCTCGGACGCCGGCGCCTGGTACGCGGGCATCAACGCGGCGACGATGGCGGTGCTCAAGGGCGACCGGGATGCGGCGCGCCGCCTGGCGGGCGAGGTTCGCGCGATCTGCCAGCGCGAGGCCCGCGGGGAGGACGAGACGTCGCGCTACTGGCGCGAGGCCACGCTCGGCGAGGCATCCCTGATCCTGGGCGAGGGCGACGCAGCGGCGGCGCACTATGCACGCGCGAGCGTGCTTGCGGGCGGCCGCGCCGGGGACCGCAGCAGCACGCGCCGGCAGGCGATGCTCCTCGCGGCCCACCTGCCCGGCGCCAGCGCCGCGGTGGCCGAGGTGCTGCGGGTCGCCCCCGTCCTCGTCTTCACCGGCAACATGATCGACCAGCCCGGCCGCGCCGCGGCCCGGTTCCCCGCGGCCATCGAGCCGGCCGTGCGCGAGGCCGTCCGCCAGCGGTTGGAGAGAATGCGGCCCGTGGCGGCCTACGGGTCGGCGGCCTGCGGCGCCGATCTCCTCTGCCTCGAGGCCGTGCGCGAGCTGGGTGGCGAGACCCACGTCGTCCTGCCCTTCCCGCCGGCGGAGTTCCGCCGCGCGAGCGTCGACTTCGCCTCCGCGGACTGGGGCGCGCGGTTCGAGCGCGCGCTGGCCGAAGCCGACAGCGTGACCGTCGCGAGCGACCATCGCGCGAGCGGGAGCGCCGCCACGTTCGAGTACGCGAACCTGATCCTCACGGGCATGGGGCGCCTGCGCGCGGGCGTGCTCGACGCCGAGCTGCGCGCCCTGGCGGTTTGGGATCCCGACGTGGCCGGCGCGGCCGGCGGCGCGGCGTCTCTCGTTTCGCTGTGGGAGCGACGCGGCATCGCGATCGAGCACGTGCGCCTGCGGGCGCGGCAAGGGGAAGGCGAACCTCTCGCGGCGCCTGTCGAGCCCGCGGTTGCCGACGCGGCCGTCCCGCCCGCGGCCACGCACGAGATGCGCGCAATGCTCTTCGCGGACGCGGTCGGCTACAGCCAGCTCAGCGAGGACCAGGTCCCGCGCTACATCGCAGGGTTCCTCGGTGCCGTGGCCGGGCTCTCGCGGCGCACGGCCCACCCCTTCGAGCACGTCGAGACCTCCGGCGACGGGCTGTACATGGTCTTCGGCGGCGTGGCCGACGCGGGGCACTTCGCGCTCGAGCTGAACGCCCTGGCCAACGGCTTCGACCGCGCGGCGCACGGCCTGCCGCCGAACTTCAACCTGCGCATCGCCCTGCACTGCGGCCCGGTGCATTGCGGGCGCGACCCGATCACCGGCCGGCCGCTCTACACCGGGCCGCACACCAGCCGCACGGCGCGCATCGAGCCGATCACGCCCCCGGGGCAGGTCTACGCGAGCAGCGCCTTCGCCGCGGTGGCGGCCGCAAGCGGCGCCGACGGTCTCGCGATGGGTTACGTAGGGCGCATACCGCTCGCCAAGGGATACGGTACCCTTGGGCTGTACCACGTCCATCCCGCCGACTGAATTGCCCCTCCTCCAGCTCTCCGCCGTCTCGCTCGCCTACGGGCACGTGCCGCTGCTCGACCACGCCGACCTGGTGATCGAGCCGGGCGATCGCGTCGGCCTCATCGGCCGCAACGGCACCGGCAAGTCGAGCCTCTTGAAGATCATCGAGGGCTCGGCGCGCGCCGACGACGGCCTGGTCCGCCTCGCGCCGGGCACGCGGCTCGCCTTCGTCCCCCAGGAGCCCGCGTTTCCCGCGGGGCTCACGATCTTCGAGGCGGTGGCCGAGGGGCTGGGCGAGGGCACGCGGCTGCTGGTGCAGTACCACGAGGTGGCGCACGCGCTGGCCGCGCACCCTGGCGGGAAGGCGGAGGCGGCGCTCATGGCGCGGCTGCACGACCTCCAGGAAGCCCTCGAATCGGCCGGCGGCTGGACGATCCAGCACCGCATCGAGGCCATACTCACCCGCCTTGCCCTGCCCGAGGACGCGCAGGTGGCCGACCTCTCGGGCGGGATGAGGAAACGCGTGGCGCTCGCCCGCGCGCTGGTGCTCGAGCCGGAGCTGTTGCTCCTGGACGAGCCCACCAACCACCTCGACGTCGGGGCCATCGAATGGCTGGAGGAGACCCTTGTCGCCTTCCAGGGCGCGGTGCTCTTCGTCACCCACGACCGCCGCTTCCTCGATCGCGTGGCACAGCGCATCGTCGAGCTCGACCGCGGCCGGCTCGGGGACTTTCCGGGCAACTTCAGCGACTACGAGGCGCGCAAGGCGGAGATGCTCGCCATCGAGGCGGTGACGAACCGCAAGTTCGACAAGGTCCTCGCCCAGGAGGAGGCATGGATCCGCCGGGGCGTGCAGGCGCGGCGCACCCGCGACGAAGGGCGCGTGCGGCGCCTGGAAGCGCTGCGCCTGGAGCGCGCGGCGCGGCGCGACCGCGTGGGCCGCGTGGACCTGGCGCTCTCGCCGGGCGAGCGCTCCGGCAGGCTCGTGGCGGAGCTCGAGGACGTCACCAAGCGCTTCGGCGACAAGCGGGTGGTCGAGGCCTTCTCCGCGCGCATCCTGCGCGGCGACAAGATCGGGCTCATCGGCCCCAACGGCTGCGGCAAGTCCACGCTGCTCAAGCTGATCCTGGGCGAGATCGCGCCCGACGCCGGCACCGTGCGCCTGGGCACGAAGGTGGCCGTGGCCTACTTCGACCAGTTGCGCGCGACGCTCGACGAGGAGGCCACGCTCGGGGACACGATCTCGCCGGGCTCCGACTTCGTGGAGATCGACGGCGCGCGCAAGCACATCATCGGCTACCTCGCGGACTTCCTCTTCCCGCCGGAGCGCGCCGGCGCGCCGGTCAAGACGCTCTCCGGCGGCGAGAGGAACCGGCTGCTGCTCGCGCGGCTCTTCAGCCGGCCCGCCAACGTGCTGGTGCTCGACGAGCCCACCAACGACCTCGACATCGAGACGCTTGAGCTGCTCGAGGGCCTGCTGCAGGACTACGCCGGCACGCTCTTCCTGGTGAGCCATGACCGGGCCTTCCTCGACAACGTCGTCACGCAGACCATCGCCTACGAGGGAGCGGGGCGCTGGAAGGAATACGCGGGCGGCTACGCGGACTGGCAGCGCGCGCGGAGCGCCACGCCGCACGGGGCGGAAGCGGCACCCGGCGACGAGGAGGGCAAGGCGCGGGCGAATTCGCGCGCCCCGCGGCGCAAGACGAAGCTCTCCTTCAACGAGGCGCGCGAGCTGGAGCAGCTGCCGGCGAAGATCGGGGCCCTGGAGCGCGAGCAGGCGGAGCTGGCGGCGCGGCTCGCCGACCCGGCGATCTACCAGGACCGCACCGTGGACCTGAAGGCCCTCAACGAGCGCCACGCGGGGATCGAGGAGGAACTGCTGCGGCTCCTCGCACGTTGGGAGGAACTGGAAGCCGCAAAGGCAGCCCTGTCCTGAGTCCCGGGAACTGCGGCGCCATTCCGGCCTCATACCGGTTCGGCCTTGCGTGAAGGGGATGCAAACATGGGAACGAACCGCGTCGTGCTCGCCGTCGCTGTCGTGGTCGCGCTGGGCGCGACCGCGTGGTACCTGCTCAAGCCCGCCGCGCCGCCCTTGCCCCCGCCGCCCGTGGCGACGGTCGCGCCCAGCGCCACCCCCGCGCCCGAGCCGCCCGCCCACTTCCCGGCGCCCGAGGCGAAGGACGAGTCAACGCCGCCCACGCCCCTGCCCGCCCTCGACGAGAGCGACGGCACGATGCTCGCCGCGCTGGCGGGCATCCTCGGCCGCGAGGCCGCCGGCCGCTTCTTCGTCCCCGATCGCCTCGTGCGCAACATCGTGGTCACGGTCGACAACCTGCCGCGCAAGACCTTCGCCATGCGGCTGAGCCCGCTGAAGCCCGTGGGCGGCCTCCTCGCCACCACCGGCAAGGAGGAGAGCCTCGCCATCGCGACCCAGAACGCGGCGCGCTACTCGCCGTGGGTCGCTCTCCTCGAGAAAGTCGACGTCGCGCGGCTGGTGGCCGTCTACGCGCGCGCCTACCCGCTCTTCCAGCAGGCCTACGTCGAGCTGGGCTACCCGGACGGCCACTTCAACACGCGGCTGGTGCAGGTGATCGACCACCTTCTCGCCGCGCCCGAGCCGGCGGCACCCCTGCGCCTCGTGGTTCCGCACGTGCTCTTCGAGTACGCCGACCCGGTGCTGGAAGCGGAGTCGGCCGGCCGCAAGGTGCTCTTCCGCATGGGCAACGCCAACGCGGCGAAGGTGAAGTCGAAGCTGGCCGAGCTGCGCGCCGTCCTAGTGCGCGCGCCCTGAGGAGATGCGCTGGAGCTTGGCCGCGTAGATGTCGTGGTCGCGGCGCGTGGTGCTGTTTTCCAGCGCGAGCGCCAGGTGGCGCCGCGCGCCCTCGCTCTCGCCGAGGTTCGCGAGTGCCAGCGCCAGCCAGAAGTGGAACTCGTGGTAGTACGGCGCGCGGTCGACCTCCCGCGCGAAGAGCGCGCGCGCCTGCCGGAAGTCGCCCTCGCGCATGGCCGCCATGCCGCGGTTGAAGTACGCGAAGGGCGGCTCGGGCTCGAGCTGCGCCAGCCGCAGCCCCATCTGCTGCGCGTCCTGCGCGCGGCCCTGCGCCGAGTAGACGTTCACCAGGTTCGTCATCACGCGCGTGTTGCGCGGCTCGCGGTCGAGGGCGTGCGCGAGGACGCGCTCGGCCTCATCCAGGTGCCCACGGCGGTGGTAGATGACCCCGAGAGTGTTCCAGGCGGTGACGAAGCCGGGATCGTGCAGCACGGACTCGCGCGCATACCAGTAGGCGTCGTCCAGCCGGCCGGCAGCGAAGGATTCGGCGGCGCGGTTGTTCATGTACATCGCGAGGATGGTGTTCTCCTCGATCACGCGCCACTGCACGCCGGTCACGTCGGGCGGCGGCAGGAAGTCGACGGTGAGCTGCTCGCCGTCGTCGATGCGCGTGCCGAGCTTCGGGGGCCTGCGCCCCAGCGTGAGGTTCACGTGCCCGATGGAGAAGTAGATGTCGCCCTGCCGGCTCCAGGTCTCCTCCACGAACACGTTCTGGAAGCGCACTTCGATGCCCATCTCGCGCGCGAGCGATGCAGTCATGATCACGAGCGACAGGCAGTTGCCGGTGCGCGCCTCGAACGCCTCCGCGGCGCTGCGCGTGTAGGCCGCGTCGTAGTCGAGCCTGAGCTGCCCCTTGCTACGCAGCGCGTCGACGAGCGCCTGCTGCTTGCCCCGGGCCCTGGAGAGGTCGCCGATCTCCTCCACGATGTAGCCGCGCATCGCGTCGCTCGCCTCGAAGACGCGCGCCGCGTCCACGGGTTGCGACGGCGGGGCGAAGCGCTCGTCCGCGAGAAGGCGCGTCACCCCGCCCGAAGGCGGCGCAACCGCGCAGCCGGCGAGCGCCAGCGAGAGCATCGGGACGGCAATGGCTCGGATCATGGGGGTTCCTCCACCTGCGGCGTTCATTCTGCCGCGGCGGGGAGGCGCGTGGGTTACAGGTTGTGCGCCGCTGCCCAACCGGGGAAGGCGGAGCGGGGGTGGCGGCTCAGTCGAGCTTCACGCCGAGCGTTGCCGCGATGAGGGCCTTGTTGGCCGGGCTGTCCCACTCGCGGGCGCCGTAGACCTTCTTCAGCACCTTGCCGTCCCTGTCCACGAACACGGTGAGGGGGAGGCGGTTGGCGCCCAGCATGTTCTCCAGCACCAGGTTGCGGTCCAGGTAGTTGTCGAACGACACGCCGGTGCCCACGACGAAGGCCTGCGCCTTGTCGGCGTGGTCGTCGGTGGAAATGCCGAGGATGTGGAACTGCCGGCCGTTGTGGCGCCGGGCCAGCCGGTCCAGCGAGCCCATCTCCGCCCGGCAAGGCGTGCACCAGCTCGCCCACACGTTGATGACGAGCGGCTTGCCGCGGAAGTCGGAGAGCTTGCGATAGTCGAGGGTCAGGCCGTAGAGCGGCTCGTCGCGAAGCGTGCCGCCCACGGGGACTTCGCCGGGCGTGGCGCCGAGGGCGGACAGGGCCGTGGCGAGGAGGGCCGCGGCCGCGAGCGCCCTCATGCCGGCCGCCGGGCGAGGACCTGCACGACGGCGCCGTCGCCGTGGTGGAGCCGGCCCTCGACGACCGTGCGCACGGTCTCGACGCCGTGATCGATGACGAGGCCCGCCAGCTCGGCGCGAAGGCCCGCCAGGGTCATCATGAGGTCGGCCGACGGCGGCCCACCGGTCTTGAGCGCGACCTGGTCGGGCGTGTAGGCCTCGAGGAGGAACACGCCCCCGGGTCGCAGCCAGTGGGCGAGGCGGCCGTGGACGCGCGCGCGAACCGCCGGGGGAAGGTGGCAGAAGATCGAGACGATCGCGTCCCACCGGGCGTCCCCGGCTTCGAACTGCGCCAGGTCCGCGACCGTCGTGCCGATGCGCACGCCGCGTTCGCGGGCGAGCCGCTTCGCCTTCTCCAGCCCCACGGCGGAGGCGTCGACGGCGTGGGCCTCGAACCCCTGCTGCGCGAGCCAGACGGCGTTGCGCCCCTCGCCTTCGCCGAGGCACAGCACGCGGCCCCGCGGCAGCGCGGCAACGCGGGAGACGAGAAAGTCGTTGGGCAGCGTGCCGTAGACGTACTCCTCCGCGGCGTAGCGCTGGTCCCACATGGGCGGCGGTGCGCCTACTTGCTGAACGTCGCGTCCTCGATGAGGACGGCGTACGCGTAGCCCGAGCCGAGTTTCACGTCGGTGCGCACGGTGCCCTTGGCGTTCAACACGTCGCCGACCGCCACCGTGTCCATGGTCGTGGCGAGCACGTCATGGGTGCCGTCGGCGGCCTTGCCCGAGCCGTCCTGCAGGTGGACCCAGTTCTTGCCCATGACGCCGGTGGTGACCTTCACCACCTGGGCGCGCACGAGCACCGGCTTGTCCTTGAGGGAGGCCTTGCCGCCCACCACCTCGGCCACCGTGCGGGCGTTGGGGCCCGTGGCCTTGGGGACCTTCTTGACAGGGGCGGCGGCGGGGGCCGCGCCGTGGGGCGAGGCGGCAGAGCCGGCGCCGGGCATGGCGTGGGCGGCTCCTGTGGCGGCCGCGAGGGCGAGGGTGGCGAGCAGGAGGGCGAGCTTCATGGCAGGGGACTCCGGAAAGGGTTGGCCGCCATCATCGCGGATCGGCGCCCGGCTGGGTTGAGGGGCGTCAACGCGGGGCAGGGCCGGCGCCCGCCCCGGTGCCCGCCTGCCGGTCAGCCCGGCAGCACGATCCGCGACTGGCCACCGCCCAGGTCCAGCATCAGCCCGTTGATGCGGCGCACGAACGCGGCCGGGTCGTCCAGCTGGCCGCCCTCGGCCAGCAGCGCCTGGTCGAAGAGGACCGAGGCCCAGTCGTCGAACTTCGCCTCCTCGCCTTTCAGCCGCTGCACCACGGGGTGCTTCGGGTTGATCTCCAGGATCGGCTTCGAGGACGGCACCCCCTGCCCCGCCGCCTTGAGGAGGCGGGCGAGGTTGGCGCTCACGTCGTGCTCGTCGGCCACGAGGCACGCTGGCGACTCGGTCAGGCGATGGGTCACGCGCACCTCCTTCACGCGCTCGCCCAGGCTCGCCTTGACGCGCTCGAGGAGCCCCTTGAGGTCGGCGGCGTCCTGCTCGACCGCCTTCTTCTCCGCCTCGTCCTCGAGCTTGCCGAGGTCCAGCCCGCCGCGCGCCACGCTTTCGAGCGGCTTGCCGCCGAACTCCGCGAGGTTGCTCACCACCCACTCGTCCACGCGGTCCGACAGGAGCAGGACCTCGATGCCCTTCTTGCGGAACACCTCCAGGTGCGGGCTGTTGCGCGCCGCGTTGAAGGTCTCGGCGGTGACGTAGTAGATGGCTTCCTGGCCTTCCTTCATCCGCGCGACGTAGTCGGCGAGCGAGACCGCCTGGTCCGTCGTATCGGCGTGGGTGGAGGCGAAGCGCAGCAGCCCCGCGACCTTCTCCTTGTTGGCGAAGTCCTCGCCCACGCCTTCCTTGAGGACGAGGCCGAAGGCCTGCCAGAACCCGGCGTACTTCTCCTTCTCGTTCCCGGCGAGGCCCTCGAGGAGCCCCAGCACCTTCTTCGTGCAGCCGGCGCGGATGGCCTCGATGTCCTTCGATTCCTGCAGGATCTCGCGCGAGACGTTGAGCGGCAGGTCGTTGGAGTCGACCACGCCGCGCACGAAGCGCAGGTACGCGGGCAGGAGCTGTTCCGCGTCGTCCATGATGAAGACGCGGCGCACGTAGAGCTTCACGCCGTGGCGGGCGTTGCGGTCCCAGAGGTCGAAGGGCGCGCGCGAGGGCACGTAGAGGAGCTGCGTATATTCCTGGCGCCCTTCCACCTTCGCGTGGGTCCAGGCGAGCGGGTCCTCGAAGTCGTGGCCGACGTGCTTGTAGAACTCCTTGTACTCGTCCTCGGTGATGTCCTGCTTGGCGCGCGCCCACAGGGCGCTGGCCTGGTTGACCGTCTCGTCCTCCCCGGCCCGCTCCATCTTGCCGTCCTTCCACTCCTCCTTCGGCATGCGGATGGGCTGCACGATGTGGTCGGAGTAGCGGCGGATGATGGCGCGAAGGCGCGTGCCGTCCAGGAGGTCGTCCTGGCCCTCGCGCAGGTGCAGGGTGATCTCGGTGCCGCGGGCGGCCCGCTCGAGGGTCTCGACGGTGAATTCCCCGCTGCCGTCGGATTCCCAGAGCACGCCCTCGGCAGCCGGGCGCCCGGCGCGGCGCGTGCGGACGGTCACCTTGTCGGCCACGATGAAGGACGAGTAGAAGCCCACGCCGAACTGCCCGATGAGGTGCGCGTCCTTCTGCTGGTCGCCGGTGAGGGCCGAGAAGAACTCGCGGGTGCCGCTCTTGGCGATGGTGCCCAGGTTCGTGACGGCCTCCTCGCGGCTCATGCCCACGCCGTTGTCGGCCACGGTGAGGGTGCGGGCCTCGCGGTCGTAGTCGATGCGGATGGCGAGCGCGGCGTCGTTCTCGAAGAGCCCCGCCTCCGAGAGCGCCTCGAAGCGCAGCTTGTCGCAGGCATCCGAGGCGTTGGAGACGAGTTCCCGAAGGAAGATCTCGCGGTTCGAGTACAGCGAGTGGATCATGAGGTTCAGCAGCTGCTTCACCTCGGCCTGGAAGCCGCGGGTCTCGCGGGCGGCGTGGGTGGCGGTCTCGTCGGCCATGGGGCACTCCTCGGAAGCGGAAAAACGGTCATATGGCGGCGGCCGGGGCCGATTTCAAGCGCCCGCCGCTGGTGTAAAATGGCGGCCAGCGCCGATTTGATCGAACAGCTTGCGGGCGCTCAACAAATCCAGCTAAAGCGACCGGCCCGAAAACCCGTCGCGTCGCTGACGGGTTTTTTTGTTGCTGGAACTGGATTCCCGCCTTCGCGGGAATGACAGGCCCGCCCCGGCGGGAATGACAAGGCCCGCTCCGGCGGGAATGACGAACATGGACCAAGCCATCGCCACCCGCCCCGCCCGCCTGAAGGCGCTGCACGAAGCCCTCGCCACCCGCATCCTCGTGCTCGACGGCGCCATGGGCACGATGGTGCAGCGCTACCGGCTCACGGAGGCCGAGTACCGCGGGGAGCGCTTCGCCGACTTCGCCCACGACCTGCGCGGCAACAACGACCTGCTCACCCTCACCCGCCCCCAGGTGATCCGGGAGATCCACGCCGAGTACCTCGAGGCGGGCGCGGACATCCTGGAGACCAACACCTTCAACTCCACCACCATCTCCCAGGCCGACTACCGCCTCGAGTCGATCGTGGGGGAGCTGAACCGCGAGGCGGCCCGCCTGGCACGCGCCGTGGCCGACGAGTACACGGCGAAGACGCCCGCGAAGCCCCGCTTCGTGGCGGGGGTGCTCGGCCCCATGAGCCGCACCCTGTCGCTGTCGCCGGACGTGAACGACCCCGGCTTCCGGGCGGTGAACTTCGACCAGGTGAAGGACGCCTACCTCCAGGCGGTCGAGGCCCTGGTCGAGGGCGGCGCCGACATCCTGCTGGTCGAGACGATCTTCGACACCCTCAATGCCAAGGCCGCGCTCTTCGCGATCGACGAGTACTTCGAGCGCTCGGGGGAGCGCCTGCCCATCATGATCTCTGGCACGATCACCGACGCCTCCGGCCGCACGCTCTCCGGGCAGACGCCCGAGGCGTTCTGGAACTCGGTGCGCCACGCTAGGCCGCTTTCCGTGGGCTTCAACTGCGCTCTCGGCGCGCGGCAGCTTCGGCCGCACGTGGAGGAGCTCGCGCGCATCGCCGACACGCTCGTCTCGGCGCACCCCAATGCGGGCCTGCCCAACGCGATGGCGGAGTACGACGAGCTGCCCGAGGAGACGGCGGCCTTCATCCGCGAGTGGGCCGAGGCCGGCTGGCTCAACATCACCGGCGGCTGCTGCGGGACGACACCGGCGCACATCAAGGCCATCGCCGGGATCGTGGCGCGCTGCAAGCCGCGCGTCACGCCGGCGATCGAGCCGAAGTTGCGGCTTTCGGGCCTGGAGCCGCAGAACATCGGCGCCGATTCGCTCTTCGTGAACGTGGGCGAACGCACCAACGTCACCGGGTCGAAGGCCTTCGCGCGGCTCATCCTCGCCGGCGACTACGCCGAGGCGCTCTCGGTCGCCCGCCAGCAGGTGGAAAGCGGCGCGCAGGTGATCGACGTGAACATGGACGAGGCGATGCTCGACTCGCAGGCGGCCATGACGAAGTTCCTGAACCTGGTGGCCGCCGAGCCCGACATCTCCCGCGTGCCCGTCATGATCGACAGCTCCAAGTGGAGCGTGATCGAGGCGGGCCTGAAGTGCGTGCAGGGCAAGGCCATCGTCAACTCGATCTCCCTCAAGGAGGGCGAGGCGGAGTTCCTGCGGCACGCGAAGCTCGCGCGGCGCTACGGCGCGGCGGTGATCGTGATGGCCTTCGACGAGAAGGGCCAGGCCGACACGCTCGAGCGCAAGACCTCCATCTGCCAGCGCTGCTACGACATCCTGACGAAGCAGGTGGGCTTCCCCCCCGAGGACATCATCTTCGACCCCAACATCTTCGCCATCGCCACGGGGATCGAGGAGCACAACCGCTACGGCCTGGACTACCTCGAGGCCGTCGCGTGGATCCAGCGGCACCTGCCGCACGCCAGCACCTCCGGCGGCGTCTCGAACCTGTCGTTCTCCTTCCGCGGCAACGAGGCGGTGCGCGAGGCCATGCACACCGCGTTCCTGTACCACGCGGCCAAGGCGGGCATGACCATGGGCATCGTGAACGCCGGGCAGCTGGGCGTCTACGCGGAGATCCCCAAGGACCTGCTGGAGCGCGTCGAGGACGTGATCTTCGACCGCCGCCCGGATTCCACCGAGCGCCTGGTGACGTTCGCCGAATCCTTCAAGGGCCAGAAGAAGGACGCGATCGAGGACCTCGCGTGGCGCAGCGCCCCGGTGGGCGAGCGGCTCACGCACGCGCTGGTGAAAGGCATCACGCAGTGGATCGTCGAGGACACCGAGGAGGCGAGGCGGAAGTTCGCGCGCCCCATCCAGGTGATCGAGGGCCCGCTCATGGACGGCATGAACGTGGTGGGCGACCTCTTCGGCGCCGGCAAGATGTTCCTGCCCCAGGTGGTGAAGAGCGCGCGCGTCATGAAGCAGGCGGTTGCCCACCTCATCCCCTTCATCGAGGAGGAGAAGCGGCTCCTCGGCTCGGCGGACGCGAAGGCCAAGGGCAAGGTCGTCATGGCCACCGTCAAGGGCGACGTGCACGACATCGGCAAGAACATCGTGGGCGTGGTCCTGCAGTGCAACAACTTCGAGGTGATCGACCTGGGCGTGATGGTCCCGGCCGAGCGGATCCTCGAGACGGCGCTGGCGCAGAAGGCCGACATGGTCGGGCTCTCGGGCCTCATCACGCCGTCGCTCGAGGAGATGACCCACGTCGCGAAGGAGATGGAGCGCCTCGGGATGCGCATGCCGCTCCTGATCGGCGGGGCCACGACCTCGCGCACGCACACGGCGGTGAAGATCGAGCCGCATTACTCGGGGCCTACTGTCTGGGTGCCGGACGCATCGCGCGCCGTCGGCGTGGCGACCAGCCTCTCCAGCGAGGAAAGCCGCGACCACTACGTGAGCCAGGTGCGCCAGGACTACCTCAAGGTGCGCGACGCGCACGCGAAGAAGACGGGGCAGAAGTCCGTGCCGCTGGAGGCCGCGCGCGCGAATGCGGCGAAGCTCGACTGGGCGGGCTACGCGGCGCCGAAGCCGAACCACCGCGGGCTCATGGCGCTGAAGAACTACCCGCTCGAGAAGCTCGTGCCCTACCTCGACTGGGCGCCGTTCTTCCAGGCGTGGGAACTGGTGGGCAAGTACCCGGCCATCCTCGACGACGCGGTCGTTGGCGACGCCGCGAGGAACGTCTTCCGCGACGGCCAGGCCATGCTCGAGCGCATCGTGAAGGGGCGCTGGCTCACCGCGAACGCGGTGTTCGGGATCTGGCCCGCCAACTCCGTCGGCGACGACATCGAGATCTATTCCGACGACACGCGCAGCCACGTGCTCATGACCTGGCACAACCTGCGCCAGCAGAACGAGAAGCCGCCGGGCAACCCCAACCAGTGCCTGGCCGACTTCGTGGCGCCGAAGGATTCGGGCGTCGCCGATTTCCTGGGCGCGTTCGCGGTGACGGCCGGCGCGGGGATCGAGGCGAAGCTCGCCGAGTTCGAGGCGAAGCACGACGACTTTTCCTCGATCATGCTCAAGGCGCTCGCCGACCGCCTCGCGGAGGCCTTCGCGGAGCACCTGCATCACCGCGTGCGCACCGAGTACTGGGGCTACGCGGCGCGCGAGGCGCTCGCGAACGAGGATCTCGTCGCCGAGAAGTACGTCGGCATCCGCCCCGCGCCCGGCTATCCCGCCTGCCCCGACCACACCGAGAAGGGCGAGCTCTTCCGCCTGCTGGATGCGCAGAGGAACGCCGGCATCGAGCTCACCGAGTCCTTCGCCATGATGCCCACCGCGGCGGTGAGCGGGTTCTACTTCTCGCACCCCGCGTCGCGCTACTTCGCGGTCGGCAAGGTCGAGCGCGACCAGGTCGCCGACTACGCGCACCGCAAGGGCATGGACCTCGCCGCCTGCGAACGCTGGCTCGCGCCCATCCTCAACTACTGAAAAGGGGCCGGAAAAAGGGATCTGACCCCTTTTTCGTGCGTCATCACATGAATCGACGAAATCTTCTGGCCGCGCTGACGGCCGCCATGCTCGCCCTTCCGGCACTGGCCGAATGGCAGCCGACAAAGGTCATCAAGCTCGTCGTGCCCTTCGCGCCCGGCGGCCAGCCCGACGTCGTGGCGCGCACGCTCGCCGGGCCGCTCGCGAAGGCGCTGGGCCAGCCGGTGGTGGTCGAGAACCGCCCGGGCGCGGGCGGCAACATCGCGGCCGACTTCGTGGCGAAGAGCGCGCCGGACGGGCACACGCTCCTCATGGGCACCAACGGGCCGCTGGCGCTGAGCGTCGTTATCTACAAGTCGGTGCCGTTCGACCCGCTGCGGGACTTCGCACCCGTGACGCTCGTGGGCACCGCGCCCAACCTCATCGCCGTGCAGCCCTCGCTCGGCGTCTTGTCGGTGCGCGAGCTGGCCGCCCGGGCGCGCGCCGAGCCGGGCCGGCTCAACTACGCCTCCGTGGGCAAGGGCAGCATCTCGCAGCTCTCGATGGAGATGCTCAATGCCATGGCCGGCATCCGCATCGAGCACATTCCCTACAACGGCGGCGCGCCCGCGGTGATGGCCCTCGTGGCCGGCGACGTGCAGGTGCTTTCGCTCAATCCCACGGCGATCCTGCCCCAGGTGAAGGCCGGCAAGCTGAAGGTGCTCGCGCAGACGGGCGCCACGCGCTCGGCGCACCTGCGGGAGGTGCCCACCGTCGCGGAGTCCGGCTTCCCGGGCTTCGAGGCGGGCGTGTGGATGGCCGTGGTTGCCCCTGCACGGACACCACCCGAGGCGATCGCACGGCTCAATGCGGAGCTCGTGCGCATCATCCGCGATCCCGCGCTCAAGGCCTCGCTGTGGGACAGGCAGGGCATCGATGCGGTAGGCTCCCCGCCCGGGGAAGTCACGCGCACGATGCGCGCGGAGATCGACAAGTGGCGAGACGTGGCAGGAAAGGCCAACCTGGCAGTGGAGTGAAGGCGCCGGCGGATGCGCAGCCGGAGGCGCCCGTGCCGCCGTCGCGCAAGGCTGCGCTGGGCGAGGTGCTGCGCGCCCTCGTCGCGGGCCGCCTCGTGGGCCTCACCATCGGCTGGGGCGTGCGGCTCATCGCCGTCTTCATCCTCGGCTTCGGCGCGATCTTCCTCTCCGTGGGCTGGCTGCTGGGCGTGAAGCCCGTGGTAGACGCCTGGGAGTTCCGGTCGTTCACGGGCCGCGCCGAGGGCCGCATCGTGGAGAGCTGGGTCGCGCTCGAGCTGGACCCGACGCGCATCGGGCCGGCCGGCTTCTGGCGCGCGACGGCCAGGGCCTCGCCGTGCGCGGTCGTGGAGTACGCGGGCGACTGGGGCGAGCCCCTGCGCCGCGCGTTCTGCGGCAACCGCCTGCAATTCAGCGAGTCGTACCAGCTGCACGACCTCGCGCACATGGCGCCCGGCATTCCCTTCGCGTGGTCGCGCGATGCCGCAGGGTTCGCCGTGCCGGAGATCCGCCTCGCGCCCGATGCCTACCAGTGGCTCTCGCAGGCACCGCCCGGGACCTGGCTGAGGGCCGGCTCGCCGCCGCCCACCGCGCTCGCGCAGCTCCTGCTCGAAACCGACCAGCCCGTGAACCATGCCCTTGCCGGGTGGGCCTCCCCGCCGCGGGCTTTCCCGCTGGCCCTTGATCCGCAGGCGCCCGCAAGCGCCCTGCCCGAGGCCTACGTGAACGAGCGGCGAAACGTGGGCGGCATCGGCCTAATGGGCCTCGTGTTCATCGCAGTGGGCTTCGGCGTTTGGTTCAGGGGCACGGCCTTCATCCTGCCGGCGCTGCCGCTGCCCGTGCACCTGCTCCTGGCCGCGTTGCCGCTCGTCGCGTTGCCGGCGTGGGGCGACGTGCTGCCGCGCTACCTGCGCCACCTGAACCCCGACATGGCCGGGGTCGTGGGCGACATGCTCGGCGACATCGACATCACCGGAAGGCTCGTCGCGAGCGAACCCGCCGAGGCGCTGCTCGCCGGCGGCGAGGTCCTGCGCTGGCCCGCGGGGGGCGGGGCGCACGCGGCCACCTTCGGGCGGCTGCGCTTCGCGCGGCCCGATCCCGCGCCGCGCGATGCCGACCAGGCGCTCGCGATGCTGGCGGCGTCGGCTGCTGCGCAAGTGGCGGCGATGCCGGAGGCGGAGCGCGCGGCGCTCTTCGCGCAACTCGAGCAGGACAAGTGGGCAGGGCGCCCCGATGCCGGACTCGTGTTCCTGCCGGCGGCGCGGCAGGCGGTGCTCGACGCGCGCTCGCCCGATGCGGTGCGCAAGGCGGCGGGCGATTTCCTCTCGGCCTGGGTCACGCAGCCGGTCGAGGAGCCCTGGCCACGGCACGCAGGGTTCCGGGAGCGCGTGCGTCTCTTCCGCGAGCTGGGGGACGTCCCGGTCGTGGGCGTGCCGGTGATGTCGCAGTCGATCGCGGAGCGGGCGGCGCAACGCCGCTAGCGCGTCACAGGGGCAGCACGCGCGAAGGATCCGGGTCCTGCGCGAACGCGAGGAACGCGTCGCCCAGCCGCGCGCTCTCCGCGATCGCCCGGCTCCAGTACGCCGTGCGCCCCTCGAAGTCGGACGCGAAGCGATTGAAGTCGCTGCGGTCGGGGAGCTTTCCGAAAGGCAGCCCCGCGAGGTACTCGCGCGACGGCGACACCAGCACCACGTTGTCCAGCCAGGGCCCGCGCGCGCGGCGCCACGGCAGCGCCTTGTCCAGCCATCCGGGCACGATGCGGTCGGTGAAGTGCGGGTAGAGCACGAGGCCGTCGCTGCGCGAGTAGGGCAGGTGCAGGTGGTAGTCGACGAGCCCGCCGTCCCAGTAGACGCCCGCCGGCGCGCGCGGGATGTCCGGCACCGCCTCGATCACCATCGGGATGGCGGCGGAGGCCACGAGCGCCTCCCGCAGGTTGTCGCGCTCGAGCGCCACCGCGTGCGTGCGGAACGCGTCGAAGCGGATGGGCTTGGTGCCCGTCGCGGGCAGCAGGTCGCCCTCCCCGAGGAACGATGGCCACCCGCGCGCGTCGTGGAACACCGTGCGCTCGAGAAAGTGCCGCAGGTGCCGGCGGCCCGCGAGGTTCGCGAAGGCCGCCGCGCCGAAGCCCAGCGTGCGCCCCAGGCCCGCGTCGCGCGTGAGGAGCCCCCTGCCGCGCACGGCGAGGAGGTGCAGGCGGTAGCCGGGGTTTGCGAGGATTGCGGCCTCATGCCCGTCGAAGAGCTCGGCCAGCATCACTCGCACTGCGCGCGTGACGA
>JAABQW010000246.1 GCA_011391275.1 Betaproteobacteria bacterium | reverse complement strand
ACACGGATGAACACGGATAAGGCTATGAAACGTCCTGCCTGGGCTGGCGAGTACGCAGCAGATACTCCGATGTATCCCACTCATGAAGTCATCCGTGTTCATCCGTGTTTATCCGTGTTCATCCGTGTTCCAAAGGTTTGCGCCCGCATCACTCCCGTCAGTCGATCACCCACGTGTCCTTCACCCCGCCGCCCTGGGAGGAGTTCACGACGAGAGAGCCCTCGCGCAGCGCCACGCGCGTGAGCCCGCCGGGAACGAAGCGCACCGACTGCCCGGAGAGCACGTAGGGCCGCAGGTCCACGTGCCGGGGCGCCAGAGTGTCGCCGCAGTAGGTCGGCACCTGGGAGAGCGACAGCGTCGGCTGGGCGATGAAGCGCCCGGGGGCGTCGAGGATGCGCCGCCGGTAGCGTTCCCGCTCCTCGGCCGTGGCCGTCGGGCCGACCAGCATGCCGTAGCCCCCGGAGCCCTGCGTCTCCTTCACCACCAGGTCCTCCAGGTGCGCGAGCGTGTAGGCGAGGTCGTCGGGGTCGCGCAGCAGGTAGGTCGGGACGTTGGCGAGGATCGGTTCCTCGCCGAGGTAGAAGCGGATCATCTCCGGCACGAACGGGTACATCGACTTGTCGTCGGCCACCCCGGTGCCGATGGCGTTGGCGAGCGTGACGCGGCCGGCGCGGTAGGCCTCGAGGAGCCCCGGCACGCCCAGCATCGAGTCGGGCCGGAAGGCGAGCGGGTCGAGGAAGTCGTCGTCGATGCGGCGGTAGATCACGTCCACGCGCCGCGGCCCCTGTGTGGTGCGCATGAAGACGGTGCGGTCCTGGACGAAGAGGTCCTGCCCCTCGACCAGCTCGATGCCCATCTGCTGGGCGAGGAAGGCGTGCTCGAAGTAGGCGCTGTTGAAGTGGCCGGGCGTGAGCAGCACGATCACCGGGTTCTCGACGTCGCGGGGCGCGACCTCGCGCAGCGTCTCGAGCAGGATGTCCGGGTAATGGTCGACCGGGCGGATGGCGTGCGCCGCGAAGAGCTCCGGGAAGAGCCGCATCATCATCTTGCGGTTCTCGAGCATGTAGGAGACGCCCGAGGGCGTGCGCAGGTTGTCTTCCAGAACGTAGTACTCGCCGTCGGCGTCGCGCACCAGGTCCACGCCGGCCAGGTGCGCGTAGATCCCGCCGGGCACGTCCACGCCCACCATCTCGGGGCGGAACTGCGAGTTGCCCTCGACCTCCTCGCGCGGGATGCGCCCGGCGCGGATGATCTCCTGGCCGTGGTAGATGTCGTGCAGGAACCGGTTCAGGGCGGTGACGCGCTGGCGCAGCCCCGAGGCCAGGCGGTCCCACTGCGCTCCGGGGATCACGTGGGGGACGATGTCGAAGGGGATGAGGCGCTCGGTGCCCGAGGCTTCGCCATAGACCGCGAACGTGATGCCGACGCGGTGGAACAGCAGGTCGGCCGCGTGGCGGTTCTGCGCGATGCGCTCGGGCGGCGTCTCGCGCAGCCAGTCGGCGAAGGCGGCGTAGTGCGGCCGCACCGAGCCGTCCTCGGCGAGCATCTCGTTGTAGAACTTCTTGAGCGGCATGGGCATCGGGCTTGTTTCCCACGGATCAGCAATCGCCGTGCCATGGAAGGATACCCCACCCCTCGGGGCACGCCGGGGCCCGGGAGCTGACTTTCGCGACCCGTCCTGGTGCGCGTGCACCGATTTGTGGCACCCGCCTGCCCGCCGGGTTCCGGCGCCCGGGGGTTAGAATCGAGCCTGTCCCCGCAACCCGCTGCCGCCTTCGTGATCACCGAACAATCGGGCGCCGACCTCGCCCAGCTCGAATCGGGCCTCGCCCAGGCCTTTGGTTCCGCGCTGGCCGACGGACCCCTGCGCGCGCTGCAGTTCGCGCGCGGCGCCTGCCAGGCGTCCGGTCGCGAGCCGGCCTTCGAGCGGGCCGTGACCGTGGCAAGGCTGCTCCTCGTCCAGGGGGCCGACCCCGTCACGGTGGCCGCCGCGCTGATCAGCGGCGCCATCCCGGATGCGGAGCTCGACCTCGACGGCATCCAGGCGGCCTTCGGCCCGGAGCTCGCGGAGCTGCTCAAGGGCCTGGCGCGCGCCGGGCGGATCGAGACGCTCGCCTCGGCCGGGTCGGACCCCGAGCAGCTGCGCAAGATGCTCCTCGCCATCGCCGAGGACGTCCGCGTGGTGCTCATCAAGCTCGCCGAGCGCGTGGTCTGGCTGCGCTCGCTCACGAAGGCGGACGACGCGGCGCGCCGCACGGCGGGCGAGGAGACCCTCTCGTTCTTCGCGCCGCTCGCCAATCGCCTGGGCGTATCGGAGCTCAAGTGGGAACTGGAAGACCTCTCCTTCCGCTTCACGCAGCCCGAGCTCTACCGCAAGGTCGCCAGCCTCCTCGACGAGAAGCGGCTGGACCGCGAGGCCTACATCGCCCGCGTCGTGGCGAAGCTCTCCGGGGAGCTGGCCGGCATGGGAATCCGGGCCGCCATCCAGGGCCGGCCGAAGCACATCTACTCGATCTTCCGGAAGATGCGCGGCAAGAGCCTCGAGTTCGAGCAGCTCTACGACATCCGGGCGGTGCGGGTGATCGTGCAGAACGTGCGCGAGTGCTACGCGGTGCTGGGCGTGGTGCACGACCTGTGGACGCCCATCGAGGGCGAGTTCGACGACTACATCGCGAGCCCCAAGGCGAACGACTACAAGTCGCTGCACACCGCCGTGGTCGGGCCAGAGGGGCGCACGCTCGAGGTGCAGATCCGCACGGACGAGATGCACCTGCAATCCGAGCACGGCGTGGCGGCGCACTGGCGCTACAAGGAGGGCCGCCGGGCCGACCAGAAGTTCGACGCGAAGATCGCCTGGCTGCGCCAGCTGCTCGCGTGGAAGGCGGACGTGCTCGCAGAGGGCGGTGTCGCGGGGCGCGTGCCGCGCGGGCTCTTCGAGGAGACGATCTACGTCCTCACGCCGCAGGGCAAGGTCGTGGACCTGCCCGCGGGCTCGACGCCCGTCGACTTCGCCTACCACGTGCACACGGACCTGGGCCACCGCTGCCGCGGCGCCCGGGTGGACGGCCAGATGGTCACGCTCACGACCAAGCTCGCCAACGCGCAGCGCGTGGAGATCGTCGCCGCGAAGCAGGGGGGGCCGTCGCGGGACTGGCTTGCCGGCGGCTACCTGGCGAGCCCGCGGGCGCTCGCGAAGGTGCGGCAGTGGTTCCGCCACGAGGAGTTCGACGTCGACGTCGCGAGCGGCCGCGGCGCCCTGGAGAAGGAGCTCACGCGCCTGGGCGCAACGAGCTTCGCGCACGAGAAGATCGCCGCCTCGTGCGGCTTCGCCCGTACCGATGAGTTCCTCGCGGCGCTGGGGCGCGGGGAGGTGACGGGGCGGCAGATCGAGATCGCGATTCGCGGCGAGGCGCCGGCCGCGGCCCCGCCGCCGGCGGTGACGGTCGTCCCGGAGCCGGCTGCGCGCATGTCCTCGGGCGTGCTGGTGCTGGGCGTGAACAACATCGCCACGCTCGTGGCCAAGTGCTGCAAGCCCGTGCCCCCGGACCCGATCGTCGGCTTCGTCACCCGCGCCCGCGGCGTGATGGTGCACCGCGCCGACTGTCCCAACGTCACCGGGCTGGCCGCGGACCAGCGCGAGCGGCTGCTGCCCGCGGACTGGGGCAAGACCGGGGACGCGCCGTTCTCGGCGGATGTCGAGGTGGTGGCGCTGGACCGCCAGGGGCTGCTGCGCGACATCTCGGAGGCGATCTCGCGCGAGCGCATCAACGTGACGGCGGTGAACACCCTGTCGCGCGGCGCCCACGCCTTCATGCGCTTCACGCTGCAGGTCGACTCGGCCGAGTCGATCCAGCGGGTGCTGCGCCAGGTGCGCGACGTGCCCGGGGTGGACCAGGCACGCCGCATCTAGCCCCCGACGGGGCGGCGGGCTAGTTCTTCTGCGCGAGGTTGCCGGTCACGGATTCCGTGGGAAGACCGGCGAGGCTCCACTCGGGGAAGCCGCCGCGGAACCAGTGGACCTGCTTGTGCCCGGCCTTGACGGCGGCGAGGCTCGCCTTGTAGCTCTTCCAGCATTCGGCGCCGTTGCAGGCGAAGACGACCGGCGCGTTCCTGTCCTCGGGGAGCTTCTTCACGTCGAAGGTGTCCTTCGCGGCGTCGAAGCCGACTTCCTTGGGACTCTTCTCGCCGTAGGGCAGCAGCTTCGCACCCTTGATGTGGCGCTGGTTGTATTCCTCGGCCGAGCGCGTGTCGTAGAGCGTGCCGCCCTTCTTGAGGATGTCGGCGACCTGGTCGGCCGTCACCATCGTGGCGCCCGGCAGGGAGCGCGGCGTGAAGTAGCCGAGCGTGGAGACGTACTTGTAGTCCTCGGCGGTGATCGCCTTCGCGCCGCTGATGTCCAGCCCCAGGACCCTGGTCGAGGCCACGACGCGCGGGTTGGGGGATAGGAAGGCTGCGCGCACGCGGTCCTTCGTGGCCTTGTCGAGCTTGGCGTTCACGGCGATGCCGAGCCCGGGCGTGGCGCGGGTCTCGAGGACGATGGCGCCGCCGTTCTTCGCGACCCATTCCTTCGCGAGGCGCGACTCGGCGACCGCGACGTCGGCCTGGCCGACCTCGAGGGCCATGAGCGCCACCTCGTGGTAGCGGTGCGCCTTGATGTCGGCGAAGTAGGTCTTCGCCACCACGCCCTTGGCGTTGAGCTCGCCGCGCGCCAGGTACGTGGCGAGCGAGTCGGTCGGCGGGAGCGCCAGGCGCTTGCCCTTGGCGCCGTCGAAGTCCTTGATGCCGCTCGCCTTGCTCACCACGAAGGCGGCGGATTCCTCGCCGGCGAAGCGCGCCACGGGCTCGTAGCCGTAGCGCATCGCAGCGCCGATCACGTGCGCCGGGCCGACGAGGACCTCGTACATGCCGGCGCGCATCTTCTGCAACTCGCGCGAGGGGTCGCGGCCGATCACCAGCTTCACGTCGGTGCCGATGCTCGCCTGGAGGTACTGCGCCAGGGACTGGTAGCGGTCCGTGAACTGCAGGGTGGCGGCCTCCTGGCGGGCCTCGCCGGTGACGCTCAGTTCCACGGCGGCCCGCGCGGGCAGGGCGGCGGCAAGCGCCAGGGCGGCCAGGGCGAAAAGGGGTCTGTTGCGCATGGGTTCCTCCAATGGGGTGTTCGGCGTGTCGTCCACCGGTCTCGAGTCGGCGGATGGGCCCTGCGCTCGGGCGCGAAGCCGCGCCGGCTGATTATAGGGGCGTTCCGCGGACGGGGCACCCCCCGGGCGTTTCACTTGCAACACGCGCGGCCGGGGGCCTAGGATGAATCCATGTTCGCCCGCGCCGCGAAGATCCTGAACGAAGCCGTCATGGGCTTCCTCGCGCTGGCGGCCCTGAGCCTCGGGCTCGTCCCGTTGCTGTTCCCGGTGACGCCCGGCGCCGCCACGGTCCTGGACGCGGCCGAGTGGATGGTGGTGGGGCTCTTCGCGCTGGAGTTCGTGGCGCACCTTTTCGTGGCGCCGGACCGCCGGCGCTTCCTGCGCGACCCCTGGCGGCTCCTGGACGCCGCGATCCTCCTGGCGGCGCTGGGTTCGCTCCTCCCGTTCGTGTCCGATTCGGCGCGCAACATGCTCGCGCTGCGCATCCTGCGGCTATTCCGTGCGCTGCTGTTCGGCTTCCGGGCGGGGCGCGGCCTGCAGGGGTCGGCCATCGTCCCGGTGCGTCCGACGCCCTCGGGACCCCCGCGAGTGGCGGCGCTCGGCGAGTCGGAAGCCTCGCCGCGGCCCGCCGACTGGGCGGGTGTCCTGGCGTGGTCCACCTCGCCCACGCGCGAATGGCTGCACGTTTCCAACCTCGCGCCCGAGCGGTTGCGTGAACTGGCGCGCGCCGTGGGCATGCCGCCGGTCGTGGTCGAGGCGGGCCTGCACGAGTCGAGCTACCCGCGCCTGGACGCCGGGCCGAAGTGGACGGCGCTCACGCTCTCCTTGCCCTCGGGCGAAGACGTGCAGCGCCGGGACCCGGTGATGCTGCTGGTGTCGCAGGACGACCTGCTCTCGATGGCCCTGCAACCGCTCGATCTCCAGCAGGCGCCGGCGGGCGACCCCTCGATCCCGTGGGGGCCGCGTTGCGCCCTCGACATCGTGAGGCGGGTGCTGGCCCGCAACGAGGACCTGGCAGGGCGACTGGAGCGCGAGGTGCGCGCGCTCGAGGAGATCCCCGCGGCCGAGAGCGCCGCCAGCTTCTTCGAGGGCACCTTCCGGCTCAAGCGCGTGTTGTCGATGGCGCGCGGTGACCTGTGGCGGCTGCGCAGCCTCCTCGAGATGCTGTCCGACGGGCGCCGGTCCCTGGCGGGTCTCACGCCGGAAGGGAAGGAGGCCGCGGGCCGGCTCGCCGAGGAGGCCGACTTCCTCTACGAGACCGTCGACAACCTGCGCGAGTCGGTGCTCTCGCTCATCGACCTGCACATCAACATGGCCGCCCACGACACGAACCGCTTCATGCGGCTCGTGGCGATCGCGAGCACGCTGGGCCTCATCCCGGCGATAACCGGGGGGCTCCTCGGCATGAACCTCCTGGATTCCCCGTGGCCCGTGACCCTCGGGCAGGTGGCGTTCGCGACGCTGGTGCTGATCCTGGGGGTGCTCTACGCGTTCCTGGCGAAGGGGTGGCTGCGCTAGGGCACCGCGGCGCTACCGGGCCGGACGGGGCGTCACGGCCCTCATGGCGTCGATCGCGAGGCGCGCGCCGCGGCGGAAGTCGTGCGCGAAGCGGGCATTCTGGTCCAGCGCCCATTCGGCGAGGATCGATCCGGGAGTCGCGCGCGGCAGCGCGAGCCAGGCGTCCGTCTCGGGGCCTTCCTGCACGACCCGCATGCCGTTCTTCCGGGCGAGGTGCATCATGGCGCCGTTCTGGCTCAGGCAATGCACGAACACCTCGCGCACGCCGCGGTTCGTGAGGTGCATCACCGCCCGCGAGAAGAGGGCATTGCCGAGGCCGAGGCCGCGGGCGCCCGCCAGCACGGAAAGCCCCAGCTCCGCCTTCGCCGGATAGAACGCGACGTGCACCACCGCGAGCAGGCGCAGCTCGTCGTCCGCGATGCCGAACAACTCGTCGCGTTCGAAGTCGATGCGCTCGTCGAGGCTGCGGATGGCGTGGTCGGAAAGCGACGCGCCGAAGCGCAGCCTGCGATCGTCCGCGTCGAGGGAGAGGAAGTGCGTGGTGAGTGCGGCGCGGTCGCGGTCGCGCAGGCGGATCGGAAGTGCGGCAATGCCTGTCATGTGGTCTCCTTGTGGGTGACGACACGTGATTCTGGGCCCGCCTCTGCGGAAGCAAAGAGGGTGCCACCGTTTCTCGGACTGCGAAGTTCGGCTATAATTCATTTTTGCTTCACGCCAGGCGCGTAGCTCAGCTGGTTAGAGCACCACCTTGACATGGTGGGGGTCGTTGGTTCGAGTCCAATCGCGCCTACCAACACCTGAAAAGCCGCCTCCGGGCGGCTTTTTTTCCATGGTCATCCTCGAAATCGACGGCCTCGCGCTCGAAGTCGAACTCAACGCGGGACCGGCCGCCGCGCAGCTGGCGGCCGCCCTTCCGCAGGAACTCTCCCTCTCCCGATGGGGCGACGAGTACTACGGCAGGCTCGCGGTCGCGATCGACTCCCGCGAGAAGAAGCGCGACGTCTTCGCGGTGGGCGAGGTGGCCCTGTGGCCTCCGGGCAACGCCTTCTGCATCTTCTTCGGGCCCACTCCCGCGAGCCACGGCGAGGAGCCGCGCATGGCCTCGCCGGGCATCCCCCTGGGCCGGATCGTCTCGGGAGCGCTGGCGCTGCGTTCGCGCGGGCCGGGCCTGCGCGCGACGCTACGGCGATCGCCCGGCGGGATCGGTTAGAATGTCGGCTTCCAGCCCCCCGTGATGACGGACGTGGGCAAGCAAGGCGAGGGAAAGGGCCGCGCGATGGTTATGAGACCGCCAACTACGAGGTTCGACCAGCACCGCTAGAGCGGGACGCCCCTTTTTCGCCTTCAACAGGAAAAGCGCGGCTCGCCCGCGCTTTTTTCGTTCTGGTGTCTGACACCGCAGAGATTGAGGATACGAACATGGTCTCCATCACGCTGCCGGACAAATCGGTCCGGTCATTCGACAAGCCCGTCACGGTCGCCGAGGTCGCGGCCTCGATCGGCCCGGGACTCGCCAAGGCGGCGCTCGCCGGCAAGGTCGACGGCCGCCTCGTCGACACCTCCTTCCGCATCGAGCAGGACGCGGCACTCGCCATCGTCACGGACAAGGACGCGGAGGGGCTGGACCTCATCCGCCACTCGACGGCGCACCTGCTCGCCTTCGCGGTGAAGGAGCTCTTCCCCGACGCGCAGGTGACGATCGGCCCGGTGATCGAGAACGGCTTCTACTACGACTTTTCCTGCAAGCGCCCGTTCACGCCGGAGGACCTCGCGGCCATCGAGAAGCGCATGGCGGAACTGGCGAAGAAGGACATTCCCGTGGCGCGCGAGGTGTGGAAACGCGACGACGCGGTGAAGTTCTTCGAGTCGATCGGCGAGAAGTACAAGGCCGAGATCATCGCGGCGATCCCCGCCAACGAGGACATCAGCCTCTACCGCGAGGGCGACTTCATCGACCTCTGCCGCGGGCCCCACGTGCCTTCCACGGGCAAGCTGAAGGTCTTCAAGCTGATGAAGGTCGCGGGCGCCTACTGGCGCGGCGACCACCGCAACGAGATGCTCCAGCGCATCTACGGCACGGCGTGGGTGAAGAAGGAGGACCAGGACGCCTACCTGCACATGCTCGAGGAGGCCGAGAAGCGCGACCATCGCCGCCTGGGCACGCAGCTCGACCTCTTCCACCTGCAGGACGAGGCCCCGGGCATGATCTTCTGGCACCCGAAGGGCTGGGTGATCTGGCAGCAGGTGGAGCAGTACATGCGCGCGGTCTACCGCGACAACGGCTACCAGGAGGTGCGTTGCCCGCAGATCCTCGACCGCACGCTCTGGGAGAAAAGCGGCCACTGGGAGAACTACAAGGACAACATGTTCACGACGGAGTCGGAGAAGCGCGACTTCGCCATCAAGCCCATGAACTGCCCGGGCCACATCCAGATCTTCAACAAGGGCATCCGCAGCTACCGCGACCTGCCGCTGCGCTACGGCGAGTTCGGCGCGTGCCACCGCAACGAGCCCTCGGGCGCGCTGCACGGGATCATGCGCGTGCGCGCCTTCACCCAGGACGACGGCCACATCTTCTGCACGCCGTCCCAGGTGGCCCCGGAATGCGTGGATTTCCATCGTCTCGCCCTCGCGGTCTACCGCGATTTCGGGTTCGAGGCGATCCAGGTGAAGCTGGCACTCCGGCCCGAGCCGCGCATCGGCTCGGACGAGCAGTGGACGAAGGCCGAGGAGGCGCTGCGGGAGGCGCTTCGCGCCTGCGGGGCCGAGTGGGAGGAACTGCCGGGCGAGGGGGCGTTCTACGGCCCGAAGATCGAGTACCACCTCAAGGATTCGCTGGGCCGTTCCTGGCAGGTCGGCACGATGCAGGTGGACTTCTTCATGCCCAGCCGGCTGGGCGCCGAGTTCGTCGCCGAGGACAACACGCGCCAGGTTCCGGTCATGCTGCATCGCGCCATCGTGGGCTCGATGGAGCGCTTCATCGGCATCCTGATCGAGAACCATGCCGGGGCGATGCCCGTTTGGCTGGCTCCCGTCCAGGTGGCCGTCATGAACGTGACCGACCGCCAGGACGCCTACGTGCGCGAGGTCGTGGACGCCCTGCGCGCGGCCGGGATACGGGCCGAGCCGGATTTGCGGAACGAGAAAATAACGTATAAAATTCGCGAACATAGCATTCAAAAACTTCCTTACCAGCTGGTGTTGGGCGACAAGGAAGTGGCAGCTCGGACGGTTTCAGCGAGGACGCGGTCGGGGGAAAACCTCGCGCCAGTGCCCCTCGATGAATTCATCACTCGCCTGAAAGGCGAGATCGCCGGGCGAAAATGAACGCTTTAACAGGGGGCGAGGACTGCAAACGCACGCCGTTGAAGAATCCTCGCCATGTCTTTGATTTGAAAGAGGATTCTTCGCATCGCTCACGATAACAAGTCGGTTCGCATCAACGGGGAGATCAACGCCCCGGAGATTCGCCTGGTCGGCCTCGAGGGTGACCAGCTCGGCATCGTTTCCATCGCGGAGGCGATGCGCCTTGCAGAAGAGGCGGAGGTCGATCTCGTGGAGATCGCCCCCACGGCTGTTCCCCCGGTCTGCCGGATCATGGATTACGGCAAGTTCAAGTACCAGGAGCAGAAGCGGGCGCACGAGGCGAAGCTCAAGCAGAAGCAGATCCAGGTGAAGGAGGTCAAGTTCCGCCCGGGCACCGACGAGGGGGACTACCAGATCAAGCTTCGCAACCTCACGCGCTTCCTGACCGACGGCGACAAGACGAAGATCACGCTGCGCTTCCGGGGCCGCGAGATGGCGCACCAGGAGCTGGGCATGGCCCTCCTCAAGCGGGTCGAGGCGGATCTCGCCGCGCTCGGGCAGGTCGAGCAGTGGCCGAAGCTGGAAGGGCGGCAGATGGTGATGATCCTGTCGCCGAAGAAGAAGCACTAGGCATTACGCCCCTTCGCGGGGGCACGACAAGGCGACTTCAGGTACCAAGCGCGGAACGGTTCCGCCACCTGCTGCGCCAATTGCAGTGAAAAGGAGGGCAACCATGCCCAAGATGAAGACCAAGAGTGGCGCCGCCAAGCGCTTCAAGGTCCGCGCGAGCGGCTCCGTGAAGCGCGGCCAGGCGGGCAAGCGCCACATCCTCACCAAGAAAACCACGAAGTCGAAGCGCCAGCTCCGGGGCACGGCGGGGGTCCACAAGACCAACGTCGAGTCCGTGAAGGCGATGCTTCCCTACGCCTGAAGGAGATAGACGATGCCTCGCGTAAAACGTGGAGTGACGGCGCGCGCGCGCCACAAGAAGGTTCTCGAGCTGGCCAAGGGTTTCCGCGGCCGCCGCAAGAACGTCTACCGGATCGCCAAGGAAGCGGTGATGAAGGCGGGCCAGTACGCCTACCGCGACCGCCGCGCCAAGAAGCGCGAATTCCGGGTCCTGTGGATCGCCCGCATCAACGCGGCCGTCCGCGAATCCGGGATGACCTACAGCCGGTTCATGGCGGGCCTGAAGAAGGCGGCCATCGACATCGACCGCAAGGTGCTTGCCGACCTCGCCGTGCAGGACAAGCCGGCGTTCAGCCGGATCGTCGAGCAGGCGAAGTCGAGCCTCGGCGCCTGACGAGACGCTAAACCGGAAGAGGGGCTCTCTCGCGGGAGCCCCTTTTTCTTTTTCGGATCCCCCTCCATGCATCCCACCGACACGATCGTCTCCGACGCGCAGGCCGCCTTCGACGCGGTCGCCACCGTCGCCGACCTCGAGCAGGCGAAGTCGCGCTTCCTCGGGAAGTCCGGCGCGCTCACCGAGCTCCTGAAGGGGCTGGGCAAGCTCTCGGCCGAGGAACGGCCGAAGGCGGGCGCGGCCATCAACGAGGCCAAGGTGCGCGTGGAGGAACTGCTCGCCGCGAGGCGCGACGCCATCCTCGCCGCGGAGCTGGACCAGCGCCTGGCCGCGGAGTCGGTCGACGTGACGCTGCCGGGCCGGCGGCAGGCGGGCGGCGGGCTGCACCCGATCTCGCGGGCGCAGGAGCGCATCGAGAAGCTCTTCGCCTCGATGGGCTTCGCCGCGGCCGACGGGCCCGAGATCGAGAACGACTTCTACAACTTCACGGCGCTGCGCATGTTCCCCGACCACCCGTCGCGGAGCATGCAGGACACGTTCTACGTCGCGGATTCCGACAAGGTGCTGCGCACGCACACCTCGCCCGTGCAGATCCGCCACATGCAGTCGCACCAGCCGCCCATCCGCATCATCTGCCCCGGGCGGGTCTACCGCGTCGACCACGACGCCACGCACTCGCCGATGTTCCACCAGATCGAGGGGCTGTGGGTCGACGAGGGCGTGAGCCTCGCGGACCTCAAGGGGACCCTCACGCAATTCTTCCGCGCGTTCTTCGAGCGCGACGACATCAACGTCAGGTTCCGGCCGTCCTACTTTCCCTTCGTCGAGCCCGGCGTCGAGATCGACATGGAATGGGAGCGCAAGGACGGCGAGGTGAAGTACCTCGAGATCGGCGGGGCTGGCGTGGTTCACCCCGACGTGCTGAGGAACGGGAACATCGACCCCGAACGCTACTCGGGCTTCGCCTTCGGCATGGGGCTCGATCGCCTCGCCATGCTCAAGTACGGCGTGAACGACCTGCGCCTCTTCTTCGACAGCGATCTCAAGTTCCTGAGGCAGTTCCGATGAAAGTCTCCGTCAAGTGGTTGCGCGAACTGGCCGGAGCCGACCTGCCCGTCGAGCGGCTCGCGCACGTGCTCACCATGGGCGGGCTCGAGGTGGAGGAGGTCGCGCCCGCGGCGGCCGCATTCGAAAGGATCGTGGTGGGGCACGTGCTGGGCGTGGCCCCGCACCCCAACGCGGACAAGCTGCGCGTCGCGGAGGTCGACGCGGGCACGGGCGAGCGGCTGCAGATCGTGTGCGGCGCGCCCAACGTGGCGCAGGGCCAGAAGGTCCCCTGCGCGCTGGTCGGGGCGAAGATGCCCGGCTTCGAGATCAGGCAGGCGAAGCTGCGCGGCGTGGAGTCGAACGGCATGCTTTGCTCGGCGCGCGAGCTGGGGATGTCCGACGACCACTCCGGGCTACTCGTGCTGCCGGACGACGCGCCCGTCGGGCAGGACATTCGCGAGTACCTGGACCTCGACGACACCGTCCTCACCCTAAAGCTCACGCCCAACCGGGGCGATTGCCTGTCGATGTTCGGCATCGCGCGCGACCTGGCGGCGCTCACCGGCGGCGCGGCCACGTTGCCCGAGGCGGCGCCCGTGGCCGTGACGATCGCCGACCGGCGGGAAGTGCGCATCTCCGCCCCCGCGGCCTGCGGCCACTACTTCGGGCGCGTGATCCGCGGGCTCGACCCGAAGGCCGCGACCCCCGCCTGGATGACCCGGCGCCTGGAGCGCGCGGGCTTGAGGCCCCGCAGTCCGCTCGTGGACATCACCAACTACGTGATGCTCGAGCGCGGCCAGCCCCTGCACGCCTTCGACAACGCGAAGCTCGCGGGTACCATCGACGTGCGCATGGCGAAGCCCGGCGAGGAGTTGAAGCTCCTCACCGAGCAGTGGGCCGAGTACATCCCGAACCTCCTCCTCATCACCGACGGCTCGGGGCCCGTGGCGCTGGGCGGCGTGATGGGCGGGTTCGAGTCGATGGTGACCGACTCGACGACCGAGGTCTTCTTCGAGGCGGCGTGGTTCGCGCCCGAGGCGATCCAGGGCCGCGCCAAGGCCCTGCAGCTCACGAGCGACGCGGCCTACCGCTTCGAGCGCGGGGTCGACTTCGCGGGCACGCGCGCCGCGCTCGAGCGCGCCACCGAGCTTACTCTCGCCATCTGCGGCGGCCAGGCGGGCCCCGTCAGCGAGGCGCACGGCACGCTGCCGGCGCGCAATCCCGCTCGCGTTCGCCCCGCTCGCGTGCGCGCGCTGCTGGGCTACGACGTGGCCGACGACTTCATGGCGCAGGCCTTCGCGAGGCTTCGCTGCCAGGTGCAGGGCGAGAGCGGTGCCTTTCTCGTGACGCCGCCGAGCTGGCGCTTCGACCTCGCCATCGAGGAGGATTTCGTCGAGGAAGTGGCGCGCGTGCACGGCTACGAGCACGTGCCGGCGGTGTCGCCCCGCTCCAGCCTGCCGATGCTCGCCGCACAGGAGGGAGCGCGCTCGCGCTTCGACCTCAAGCGCGCGGCGGCCGCGCTGGGCTACCAGGAAGTCATCAACTACAGCTTCGTCTCGTCGCTCTGGGAGGCGGATTTCGCCGGCAACGCGGTCGCGGTGCGCCTGGCCAACCCCATCGCGAGCACGATGGACGTGATGCGTTCGACCCTCCTGGGCGGGCTGGTCTCCGCGGTGAAGTCGAACCTCAACCGGGGCGAGGAACGCGCACGGCTTTTCGAGGTCGGGCGCTGTTTCCTCGGCGAGGGCCCGGAGCCGCACGAGCAGCCCGAGCGGCTGGCGGGCATCACCTACGGCACGCGCCTGCCGGAGCAGTGGGCCGACAAGACGCCGGCCGCGGACTTCTACGACGCCAAGGGCGACCTCGAGGCCATCGCGGGGCCGGTGAAACCGGAATTCCGGCGTGCGAGCCACCCCGCGTTCCACCCCGGGCGCTGCGCGCGCGTGTGGGTGGGCGAGCGCGAGGTGGGAGTCGTCGGCGAGCTGCACCCCCGGTTGCAGCAGAAGTACGAGCTGCCCCTGGCCCCGGTGATCTTCGAACTGGACTGCGACGTTCTCCTCGCGGGCCGCGCGCCGAAGTTCGAGGGGGTCTCGCGCATGCCCGTGGTGCGTCGCGACCTGGCCGTGGTGGTGGCCGAAGAGGTCTCCGCGGGGGCCATCCTGGAGGCAATCCGGGGCGCCGTTCCGGCCTGCGTCCGCGAGGTCGAAGTGTTCGACCAATACCGCGGAAAGGGAGTGGAAAACGGGCGAAAAAGCCTTGCGTTTCGTATAGTTATGCAGGATACTGCCAGAACTTTGACAGATGCCGAGGTGGAGGAAATCATGCAATCCATCCGCCATCTTCTCGTAGAAAAATACAAAGCACTGCCGCGCACGTGAAAGACAAGGTCACCCTCACCAAGGCCGAGCTGGCCGACCTCATGTTCGAGAAGGTCGGGCTGAACAAGCGCGAGGCCAAGGACATGGTCGAGTCCTTCTTCGAGGAGATCCGGATCGCCCTGGAAAGGGGCGAAATGGTGAAGCTCTCCGGGTTCGGCAACTTCCAGCTGCGCAAGAAGCCGCAGAGACCCGGCCGGAACCCGAAGACCGGGGAAGAGATTCCCATTACCGCCCGGCGCGTGGTGACTTTCCACGCGAGCCAGAAGCTGAAGACCCTCGTGGAGAAGTCCTTCAATGGCCACGGAGAACCTGGCAACGAGTGACCTCCCGGCCATCCCCGCCAAGCGCTATTTCACCATCGGCGAAGTGAGCGAGTTGTGCGGGGTGAAGCCCCATGTGCTCCGGTACTGGGAGCAGGAGTTCACCCAGCTCAAGCCCCTTAAACGGCGGGGCAATCGGCGCTACTACCAGCACCACGAGGTGCTGCTGATCCGGCGCATCCGCGAGCTTCTCTACGAGCACGGCTTCACGATCAACGGCGCGCGGAACCGGCTCGACGAGCCGCCGCCGTCGCGCACCGGCGCCTTCCAGGCCATGGGCACGATGACCGTCCCGCAGCCCATCTCGCCGGGCACCATCCGCAAGGAACTGAAGAGCATCCTCAAGATGCTCGACAACGAGTAGGCGGGTTCGCCTTCCTGCCGGGTTCCTGTTAGCGATTCCCGCATTTGTTTCGTCATTGCCGCGAAAGCGGGAATCCAGTTCGGCTATAATTCCGCTCTCGGTCGGGGCGTAGCGCAGCCTGGTAGCGCACCTGCATGGGGTGCAGGGGGTCGAAGGTTCGAATCCTTTCGCCCCGACCAATAAACACAAGGGGTTACGCTTCAGGCGTAACCCCTTTTTTCGTTGTGCCCAGGGACGCCCCGGGCAAATCTTGCCGGCCTCGGGGCTTCACTCTGCGGGCCGCGCAGCTCGGACTCTGGCGGGACTCGCCGTTTCAGGCAAGGCCGGCGAGTTCCTCCAGCGCCTTCGGATGCGCCGCGAGGAGCGGCAGTGCCTTCCCCAGGGCGACCTTCGCATGGCGCCGTGCGCCAATGGCAAGGGCTCCCCAGGCCTCGCTCACGCTGCCGGGAAACAGTTCGGCCGTCGCAGCGAGCAGGATGGCGGCCTGCCTCACGTCCTTCGTGCTCTTGGCCGACCGGCCCGTGCGCAGCTCGGACACGACGAGCTTGTGGACCGCGTAGCGTTCCGGCACCGGGATCCGGATTTCCGCGACACCATGGTGTGAGATCACGATGCCTGGCTGCGTGATGGCGGTGAGGTAGCCGAGGTGGGGAAGCGCCGTCGCGTGCGCACCCAGTTCGGGCACCCCGCGGATGGTCACCTCGCGCCCGGCCGCGGGGGCCAGCAGGTCCACCTGGAACCGGGATCGTCCCGTCTCCTTGAACCGGGTCGAGGGCGTACGCGGATCGAACCCGGGCACGGCGGCGAAGGCGATGCCCGACTCCCTCAGCAGGCCGAGAAGTCCTTCGGGGGCGCCCGCCGCGAGCTTCAACGCCTGCGGGCGGGCGATGTCGATGTCTTCCGTCGGGAAGGCCGAGACGCGGATGCCCAGCTTGTTGGCGATGGCGCCGAAGGCGTGGCTGCCGACCAGGACGGCGCCCGCCCTGAAGAGGCCATGATCGACCAGTGGCGCGATCGCCGCGAACGGCTTGGGCTCGAGGCCGAGGTATCCCTCGCGCAGCAGCATCTTGGCCGACCGGATCACGTCGTTGGCATCCGCGATCCGCTGGCGCCACCGATCGGCGAGCGCGTCCGCCACCGGGCTTCCGACCGGCCCTGCGAGGTAGCGGTCCCGCTTCGCGCGAAGGGCGTCGTAGTGCTGGCGGACGTAGAAGACCGACCCAGCGGCGTTGCGACGGATGATGACGCTGCCGGGTGTGCCGGTGAGCACCTCTTCCTGCGCGGCGGCGTGATTCTCGAGATCCGCGTGGACCGCGGCGAGCCCGAGGGAGTGGCGTCGGTAAAGGAGCGTGAGGGCCACGGTGTATCCGGCGAACAGGAAAATCAGAGGATATATCCATATCCTCTGAAATTCAACAATGACGGATACGATCCGTTTGTCGACGGCCCGACGTATTGCCCGCCCCGCCGCCTGCTACGGCACCCGTCGTTCGAGCACGATCTGTTCGACCTCGACGCGGCGATTCGGCTGCAGGCACCGGATCAGTTCCGCCCGGTTCCTGTCGTTGCACTGGACCACGGGATCGCGCTCGCCCTTGCCCACGGCGGTGAGGCGCCCGGCGTCGACGCCCTTGCCGGCGATGTAGGCCTTGACCGCGTCGGCACGCCGCTGCGACAGCGCGACGTTGTACTTGTCGGATCCCAGGCGGTCGGTGTAGCCGGTGACGGCGACGTTGCCGACTTGCGGATTGCGACTCAGCGCGCCGGCGATCTCATCGAGCTTAGGCTGCGGCAACAGGAGCGTGGAGCTGTCGAAGCCGAAGAGCTCCGTGGACGACAGCGTGTACCGCTCCAGGCGCGGGGCGGCAGGAGGAGGCGAATAGACCGGAGCGGGAGCGGGGGCCGGCGTGAAGGCCGCGATCGGCTCCGGGGACGCGACGGGCGGCGACGATCGGACAACCGCTGCCCGCGAAGCAGGCTTGTCGAAGGCGTACGTGAACCCGACCGTGAGGATGTCGGTATTGGCGCGATCGAACCCGAAGTCGTCGCCGTCCAGGAAGGCGTACGAACGGCGCACGTCGGCCTGCATGCCCCACTGCGGGGAGAACGAATACTGGAAGCCGAGGCCGGCATTGACGTAGGGGGAAGTCTCGTCGGCTCTCCGGCCGTTGCCGCTCACCCTGTCGTACTGCGCGCCACCGCCGATGAGAACCAGGGGGCGGAAGCGATCGCGCGAGAAGAAATAGACGGCGTCGATGCCCAGCGTGTTCTGCCGGTAGTTCACGTTACTGTCGCTCACGCTCGAGTAGGTGGTCCCGAACTGGATGTCCCACGCGGGGGAGACGACCTTGCCGAAGCGGATGCCCAGGCCTTCGCCACGTTCGTTGGTACCGAACCGGCTTTCCGGGTCGATCATGTTGACGCTCGGCAGGATGTACCACGACGAGCTGTAGGCGGCGTTGAATGCGCCCACTTCCCTGCCGCCCTGCGCCACGGCCATGCCGGAGGCGGCGGTTCCCAGGGCCATCACGGCCGCTGCAATGCACTTCACGTAATTGGTGTTCTTCGTTTTCATGTCGCACCCGGTTGGGACACGTGTCGGGACGACACGGCTGCGCGCAGGTTGCGCTCCGCCGGCTCGCTGCGTCGGTGCGGTCCCGCACGCACCGCGCGCCGCGCTGTCTTTGCCCTAAGCGCGGTGGCGTACCGATGCGTCCGGCGAATTCGCGTATTCCTGTCACGGTAAACAAACCGCGCGCCGCGAACCGGTCCGACCGCGATCGTCGTGCGCCCGATGCATGTCGCAGGGCAGAGAAGAGGAATTCCCATGAAATATGCAATCGTTCTTGCAGCAGTCGCGGCCGCGTTCGCGTTGACCGCCTGCGAGCGTCCGGTGGTCGTCACGCCGGCACCCACGGTGGTGGCGGTCCCGGGTCCCGCAGGTCCGGCAGGCGCGACCGGCGCCACCGGCCAGGCCGGCAGCGCGGCGATGAAGGGTGACACCGGCGCGACCGGCGCCACGGGCGGCACGGGTGCCACCGGCACCACGGGCGCTACCGGCAATACGGGCGCGACCGGCGCCGAGGGCTCGACGGGCAAGCCGGGCGAGACCGTCGTCATCGTCCCGGCCCGCCGCTAGGAATCCGCACCAGCATGGCGTGACGGGCGCGAAGGTTCTGATCCCTTCGCACCGTCCAGGCGGACAGGCAGCAGCACAAACGAAACGAGCCGGCATCGCCGGCTCGTTTCGCGTTTGCAGCCCCGCTCAGACGTACGACGGATACACCGGCTCGTACATGTTCTGGCGGATGAACTCGGCCGTGCTGGCCGGCTTCTCCACGCCCGCAAGCCCGAGCTTGAAGACCACGTCCGCGACGCTGGTTGCGATCCCCGCGGAGACGGTGCGCATGTCCTTGAGCGGGGGATAGAGGCTCCCCTGCGCCAGGTCGGCTTCCGAGACCATCGCCGCGAGCGTGTCCGCGGCGGCGAGGAACATCTCGTTGGTCACCCGGCGCGCCTTCGTGGCCACCACGCCCAGGCCCACGCCCGGGAAGATGTAGGAGTTGTTGCACTGGCGCGGCACGAGCGTCTTGCCGTCGATGTTCACCGGCGCGAAGGGGCTGCCGCAGGCGAAAAGCGCGCGCCCCTTGCTCCACGCGTAGGCCTCCTCCGCCGTGCACTCGGACTTCGAGGTCGGGTTGGAGAGGGCGAAGACGATGGGGCGCTCGTTGAAGGAACTCATCGCCTCGATGATGGGCTGCGTGAAGGTGCGGCCGACCGCCGCCACGCCGACGATGGCCTGGGGCTTGAGTGCGTTCACTGCAGAGGCGAAGTCGGCGACCGGCGCATGGTCGTGCGCGTACTTGCGCTTGTGGTCCGTGAGGTCGGTGCGCGAGGCGACCACCAGCCCCTTGGAGTCGAGCAGCCAGCAGCGCTTGCGCGCCTCGGCTTCCGGCAGGCCGTCGGCCACGAGGGAGGCGGTGATGAGGTCGGCGATGCCGACCGCGGCCTCGCCCGCGCCGAGGAACAGCACGCGCGTGTCCGCGAGCTTCTTGCCGGTGATGCGGATGGCCGATTTCAGGCCCGTCAGCGTCACGGAAGCCGTGCCCTGGATGTCGTCGTTGAAGGTGCAGATGCGGTCCTGGTACTTGTGCAGCAGCCGGAAGGCGTTGGCGTTGGCGAAGTCCTCGAACTGGATGAGCACGCCCGGGAAGACCTCGTTCGCGGCGGTGACGAACTCCTCGACCAGCGCGTCGTACTCGGGCCCGCGCACGCGACGGCGCACCAGGCCGATGTAGAGCGGGTCCTTGAGCAGTTCCTCGTTCTCGGTGCCCACGTCCAGCGTGATGGGCAGGCACAGGCTCGGGTGCATGCCGGCGCAGGCCGTGTAGAGCGAGAGCTTGCCGACCGGGATGCCCATGCCCTGGGCGCCCAGGTCGCCGAGGCCGAGGATGCGCTCGCCGTCGGTCACGACGATGAGGCCGGCCTTCTGGCCCCAGTTCTGCAGCACCTGCTTCACGCGCCCCTTGTCGGCGGCGGTGACGAAGAGCCCGCGCGGCTGGCGGTAGATGCGCCCGTAGAGCTGGCAGCCCAGGCCCACGGTGGGCGTGTAGATGAGAGGCATGATCTCCTCGGCGTTCTCCATCACCACGCGGAAGAAGAGCGTCTCGTTGCGGTCGTGCAGCGCCGTGAGGAAGATGTACTTGTCGAGGTCGGTGGGAAGCCGCCTGAGGTTGGTCAGGATGCGGCCCACCTGTTCCTGCTGGGTGTGCACGCGAGCGGGTAGCAGGCCGCGCAGGCCGAGCTGGTCGCGCTCCTGGTCGGTGAACGCGGTGCCCTTGTTGTAGACGGGGTCCTGGAGGAGGGCGTGCCCCCTGAGAGGAGTCGAGGAGGTCGTGCCTTTTTCTGCCATGGTCTGATTTCTCCGAGCGGCCGCCGGGTCGCCGGGGCGCGTTCCGCACGCGTCCCTCGAGCGCCAATTTCTTCTCCGGGCCCCCAATCTTCTTCGGTGAGGCGGGTCCGGTCGCGGGCTAGGGGCCATGCTAGGCCCCGGCCGTTCCGGCGCTTTGCGCTCGATCAAGGCGGGAGTTTGCGCCTGGTCAAATCGGCCCCGGGTTTGACATCGCCTGGGTGCCCGCGTAGCCTCCGGCGCATCCGGTCGGGAGAGCGCCATCACGTGGTTTCGCGATGGCCGCCGAAGGGGTAGCGCCCGCAAACTCTCAGGCAAAAGGACCGACCGGAGCCGGGTACGCTTCCCGCAAGGGGGGCGTGGCAGTCCCGGACTCTGGAGAGCGGCGGCGCAAGCCGCCCACCGAAGGGGCTCGCGGCCCGGCCATCCGGCGCCGTAATCTCTCAGGTACAAGGGACAGAGGGGCCAGGCAAGCCAGGCGGGCTTGCCTGGCCCCTTTTCAATTGGGAGGACAAGGCCATGCTGAAGACCACTCCGCTGAACGCCGTCCACCGCGAGGCCGGTGCCCGCATGGTCGATTTCGGCGGCTGGGACATGCCCGTCAACTACGGCTCGCAGGTCGAGGAGCACCACGCGGTTCGCCGCGACGCGGGCATCTTCGACGTCTCGCACATGCGCGTCGTGGACCTCGAGGGCGGCGGGGTGCGCGAGTTCCTGCGCTTCGCGCTGGCCAACGACGTGGCGAAGCTGGCACTCCCCGGCAAGGCGCTCTACTCGTGCCTGCTCAACGACGCGGGCGGCGTGATCGACGACCTCATCGCCTACCACTTCCGCGACGACTTCTTCCGCCTGGTCGTGAACGCGGGCACCGCGGAGGGCGACATCCAGTGGCTGCACTCGCTCAACGCGCTCGCCGGGCACGGCGTGTCGATCCGGCCGCGAGAGGACCTGGCGATGGTGGCGGTGCAGGGCCCCAACGCGCGCGAGAAGTTCTGGCGCGCCTTCGACGAGACGAAGCCCGCCACCGAGGCGCTCGGGCTCTTCCAGGCCGCGCGCCTGGGCGACGACATCATGGTCGCGCGCACGGGTTACACCGGCGAGGACGGCTTCGAGGTGGTGTTCCCGGCCAGCGACGCGGAATCGATCTGGCGGAGCGTGGTCGGACAAGGCGTGCGCCCCTGCGGGTTGGGGGCTCGTGACACCCTGCGGCTCGAGGCCGGCATGAACCTCTACGGGCAGGACATGGACGCGGCCGTCTCGCCGCTGGACGCGGGGCTCGCGTGGACGGTGGACCTCAAGGCGCCGCGCCCCTTCTTCGGCCGCAAGGCGCTGGAGGCGCGCGGCCAGCAGCAGGACTTCCTGGGACTCGTGCTCGTGGACAAGGGCGGGGTGCTGCGCGCCCACCAGAAGGTGCTTGCCGAGGGCGGCGAGGGCGAGATCACCAGCGGCACCTTCTCGCCCACGCTGGGCGTCTCGATCGCGCTGGCGCGGCTGCCGCGCGGCACGGCCCCCGGTGCCACGGTGCGGGTCGTGGTGCGCGACAGGGAGCTCGCGGCGCGCGTCGTGAAGCCGCCTTTCGTCCGCAACGGCCAGTCCCTCGTCGGATGACGAACCCGGTTCGCGAACCCGGTACAGGAACCGGGTTCAGGCAGGAAAACCCAACGGAGAGAACGACATGAACATCCCGAAGGAACTGAAGTACACCGCCTCGCACGAGTGGGCCCGCGTGGAGCCGGACGGCACGGTCTCGATCGGCATCACCGACCACGCGCAGGAACAGCTGGGCGACATCGTGTTCGTGGAGGCCCCCAAGGCCGGCCGCAAGGTGGCCGCCGGCGAGGCCGTGGGCGTGGTCGAGTCCGTGAAGGCCGCCTCCGACATCTACGCCCCGGTCGCGGGCGAGATCGTCGCGGGCAACGACGCGCTGGCCGACTCCCCCGAGCAGGTCAACGCCGATGCCTACGGGAGCTGGATGTACCGCATCAAGCCCGACAACGCCGCGGATCTCGACAAGCTCCTCGACGCCGCCGCCTACGAGAAGCTCGCCTCCGAGTAGAGGGAACCGCCATGCCCGACACGAACGTCTCCCGAGCCACCCTCGACCAGCTCGAGGACCGCGCCGCCTTCGGCCGCCGTCACGCGGGCCCCGACGCGAAGGACGAGGCCGCGATGCTCTCGCTCCTGGGCTTCGCCTCGCGCGAGGCGCTCATGCAGGCCGTCGTGCCGGCGTCCATCCGCC
>JAABQW010000245.1 GCA_011391275.1 Betaproteobacteria bacterium | reverse complement strand
CTCTCCGGCGACGAGCGCGTCGAGACGGACCCGGCCGCGCTGGTCCCGGGCGACCTCGTGTCGATCCCCGCCGGCGAGTCCGCCCCGGCCGACGCGTCGGTCGTGTCCGGTGCCACCGAGTTCGACGAGTCGCTGCTCACGGGCGAGACCTACCCGGTGCAGAAGCGGGCCGGCGACAAGGTCCTCGCGGGCAGCATCAACCTCGCCTCCCCCGTCACCACGCGCGTGGATCGCGCCCCGGGCGAGGCCACGCTCGACCTGATCCGCCGCCAGATGGAGCGGGCCGCGTCGCAGAAGCCGCGCTGGGCGATCCTCGCCGATCGCATCGCCACCCACTTCGTGGTGGTGGTGGTGCTCCTCGCCGCCGTGGGCGCGGTGGCCTGGTACTTCATCGATCCCTCGAAGGCGCTCTGGGTGGCCGTGGCCACGCTGGTCGTCACCTGCCCCTGCGCCCTCTCGCTCGCCACCCCGGTGGCGCTCACCGCCTGCGTGAACGCCCTGTCGCGGCACGGCGTCATGGTGACGAGCGGCCGGGCAATCGAGGCGCTGGCCTCCGCAACCCACCTCGTGTTCGACAAGACCGGCACGCTCACCACGGGACGCATGCACCTGCGGGCCGTCGAGGTGCTGGGCGACCTCGACCGGGCGGCGTGCCTCGCGATGGCCGCCTCCCTGGAGTCCGCCCTCTCGCACCCGATCGCCCACGCGCTCGTGAAGGCGCGGCCCGACGGCGTGGCCGTGCCCGCCATCACGGATATCCGGGCCATCGCGGGTGCGGGTGTGGAGGCCCGCGCCGGCGACCGCCTCATCCGCGTGGGCTCGCCCGCCTTTTGCGCGGAACTCGCGGGATCCGCCTTCCCGTCTCCGGTCGACTCCACGGAGCCCGTGGCGGCCATGGCTTCCCGGGGGCGCTGGCTCGCGGCATTCCACTTCGAGGACGCGCTGCGGCCGGAATCTCGCGAGTTGGTCTCCAGGGCGCGCGCGGCCGGCTGCGAGGTCGTGCTCCTGTCGGGGGACCGGGCCCCGGTGGTCGACCGGGTCGGCGCGGAACTGGGAATCGCCCACCGCATCGCCGGCGCGAGCCCCGAGGAAAAGGCGCGCCGGGTGGAAGCCATGGCCGCGGAAGGCGCCGTGGTGGCCATGATCGGCGACGGCATCAACGACGCGCCGGTGCTGGCCCGCGCCCAGGTCTCTATCGCGCTGGCGAGCGGGGCCGCACTCGCCCAGTCCCAGGCCGACTTCGTCGTGGCCAACCCGTCGCTTCTCGCGATCGGGGAGGCCATCGAGCTCGCCCGCCGCACGCGGCGCATCATCCGCCAGAACATCGGCTGGTCGATCGCCTACAACGCCGTCACGCTGCCGCTGGCCCTGGGCGGGTTCCTGACCCCCTGGCTCGCGAGCCTCGGGATGTCCCTTTCATCGCTCCTGGTGGTGGCCAATGCCCTGCGCCTCCTGCGCCGCCGGACCGGCCGGCCGCAGGGGCCGCTCGCCGGCGGCGAGCCGAGCGCCGTGCCGATCTGAGGCGCCATGGACATCCTCTACCTCCTCATCCCGGTCAGCGTGGTTATCGTGTTCGTGATCGGGCTGGTCTTCTACTGGGCCATCGCGAGCGGCCAGCTCGACGAGCTGGACCGGGAGGGAAATTCGGTTGTGCAGGACGAGGATTCCGGATCACAATATAAGTAATGCCTTATTGACCAGGATCAAGCCCGCGAGGTGGCCCGCGTCTATAGTCCCGCGAGGCCTCGCGATGGCGAGTCCGCGTGTTTTTCTACGCCAGTTCCAGGGGGGAATCGATGAAAGAGACGCAATATAACTACAAGGTCGTGCGCCAGTTCGCGGTCATGACCGTGATATGGGGCATCGTCGGGATGCTGGTCGGCGTCGTGATCGCCGCGCAGCTCGCCTGGCCGGCCCTCAACTTCGACATCCCGTGGCTCACCTACGGGCGCCTGCGACCGCTGCACACCAACGCGGTCGTCTTCGCCTTCGGGGGCTCCGCCCTCTTCGCGACCTCCTACTACTGCGTGCAGCGCACTTCCCACGCGCGCCTCTTCGGCGGGCCGCTCATCGGCTTCACGTTCTGGGGCTGGCAGCTGGTGATCCTCCTGGCCGCCATCACGCTGCCGCTGGGCTACACCAGCTCCAAGGAGTACGCCGAGCTGGAATGGCCCATCGACATCCTGATCGCGCTGGTGTGGGTCGCCTACGCCGTCGTGTTCTTCGGCACGATCGCCAAGCGCAAGGTGAAGCACATCTACGTCGCCAACTGGTTCTTCGGCGCCTTCATCCTGACGGTGGCGATCCTGCACATCGTCAACAGCGCCGCGGTCCCCGTGGGCCCGATGAAGTCCTACTCGGCGTACGCCGGGGTCCAGGACGCGATGGTGCAGTGGTGGTACGGGCACAACGCCGTGGGCTTCTTCCTCACCGCGGGCTTCCTCGGGATGATGTACTACTTCATCCCCAAGCAGGCCGGGCGCCCCGTCTACTCCTACCGCCTGTCGATCGTGCACTTCTGGGCCCTCATCTTCACCTACATGTGGGCGGGCCCGCACCACCTGCACTACACGGCGCTCCCCGACTGGGCACAGTCCGTCGGCATGGTGTTCTCCCTCATCCTGCTCGCGCCCTCCTGGGGCGGCATGATCAACGGGATCATGACGCTCTCCGGCGCGTGGCACAAACTGCGCACCGACCCGATCCTCAAGTTCCTCATCGTGTCGCTCTCCTTCTACGGGATGTCGACGTTCGAGGGCCCGATGATGTCGATCAAGACGGTGAACGCGCTGTCCCACTACACCGACTGGACCGTGGGCCACGTGCACTCCGGCGCGCTGGGCTGGGTGGCGATGATCACGATCGGCAGCCTCTACTACCTGCTGCCGCGCCTCTTCGGCCGCTCCGAGATGTACTCGATCAAGGCGATCACCCTGCACTTCTGGATCACCACCATCGGCATCGTCCTCTACATCGCCTCGATGTGGATCGCGGGCGTGATGCAGGGACTCATGTGGCGCGCGGTGAACGAGGACGGCACCCTCACCTACACCTTCGTCGAGAGCGTTAAGGCGACCTACCCGTACTACGTGATCCGCCTCACGGGCGGCCTGCTGGTGCTCTCGGGGATGTTCGTGATGGCGTGGAACATGTTCAAGACGATCGGCGCCGGCAAGGCGGTCGAGGGCGAGATCCCGCCCGTTTCCGCGGGCTCGGGCTTCGACGCCCCGGCGCACGCCTAGGAGAGCGACCATGAAACTCACCCATGACATCATCGAGCAGAAGACCGGCCTCCTCGCCATCCTCGTCGTCCTCGTCGTGAGCGTCGGCGGGCTGGTGGAGATCGTCCCGCTCTACTTCCAGCGCTCGACGACCGAGCCCGTATCCGGCCTCAAGCCCTACAGCGCGCTGCGCCTGTCGGGTCGCGACGTCTACGTGCGCGAGGGCTGCTACAACTGCCACTCGCAGATGATCCGGCCGTTCCGCGCCGAGGTGGAGCGCTACGGCCACTACTCGGTGGCCGGCGAGTTCGTCTACGACCGCCCGTTCCAGTGGGGCAGCAAGCGCACCGGCCCGGATCTCGCCCGCGTGGGCGGCCGCTACAGCGACGACTGGCACCGCACGCACCTGCGCAACCCGCGCGACGTGGTGCCGGAGTCGAACATGCCGAACTATCCGTGGCTCGCGAAGACGCCCGTCGACGGCGAGTCGCTCCCGGTCAAGATGAAGGCGCTGCGCATGCTGGGCGCGCCCTACACGGACGCCGAGATCGCCTCGTCGACCAAGGACGTCGCCGGCAAGACCGAGGAGGACGCGCTCATCGCCTACCTCCAGGAGCTGGGCACCGTGATCAAGTCGAGGAGATAGGGCCATGGACATCAACACCATCCGCGCCGGCGTCACCGTCGCCGCCCTCATCACCTTCCTCGGCATCGTGGCGTGGGCCTGGTCCTCGCGCCGCCGTGCCGACTTCGAAGCCGCGGCGCGCCTTCCCCTCGACGAGGGCGACGACGACGCCACCGCCCGGGAGAACCAAAAATGAGCGACTTCGTCGACGGCTTCTGGAGCCTTTACGTCGCCGGCCTCACGCTGATATCGATCATCGCCTGCGCGGTGCTGCTCACCATGCAGCACAAGCGGCCCGTCGCCGGGCAGAAGGTCGACACCACCGGCCACCAGTGGGACGAGGACCTGGCCGAGTACAACAACCCGCTGCCCAAGTGGTGGATGTGGCTCTTCTGGATCACCATCGTCTTCGGGCTGGTCTACCTCGCCCTCTACCCCGGCCTCGGCACGTTCCAGGGGGTGCTCAAGTGGTCGTCGACCGGCCAGTACCAGGCCGAGCAGACGAGCGCCGACGCGAAGTTCGGGCCGGTGTTCCAGAAGTACGTGGCCATGGAGATCCCGGCGATAGCGAAGGACCCGCAGGGCAAGGCCATGGGCGAGCGCATGTTCCTCACCTACTGCTCGCAGTGCCACGGGTCTGATGCGCGCGGCGCCAAGGGATTCCCCAACCTCGCCGACCAGGACTGGCTGTGGGGCGGCGCGCCGGAGGTCATCCTCGCCTCCATCCTCGACGGGCGCAACGGCGTCATGCCCCCGATGGGAGCGGCCGTCGGCGGACCCGAGGGCGTGAGGGAAGTGGCCAACTACGTGCTCTCCCTCTCCGGCGCCACGCACGACGCGAAGCTCGCCGAGGCCGGCAAGGGCAAGTTCGCCGCCTGCGCCGCATGCCACGGACCCGAGGCCAAGGGCAACCCGGCCCTCGGCGCGCCGAACCTGACCGACAAGGTCTGGCTGCACGGCGGCAGCCTCGCCTCGATCTCCGAGCAGATCGACAAGGGCCGCAACAACGTCATGCCCGCCCACAAGGACTTCCTCGGGCCCGAGCGCTCGCGCATCCTCGCCGCCTACGTGTGGAGCCTCTCGCAGCCCGGGGCCGGCGCGAAGTGACGCCACCGGCGCGCGACGCCGGCAAGGGGGCGGCGCCCGCCGTGCCCCTGCGGGCGACCGCTTCGGCGGCCGCCCGCGAGGAACAGGAGCACGGCCTCTTCGAGGTCCGCAAGAAGATCTACCCGCGCGCGGTGACCGGGTCATTCGCGACCTGGCGCTGGGCGCTCGTCTGGTTCACCCAGGTCATCTTCTACGGCCTGCCGTGGCTCGCCTGGAACGACCGGCAGGCGGTCCTCTTCGACCTGGCGGCGCGCAAGTTCTACATCTTCGGGCTGGTCTTCTGGCCGCAGGACTTCATCTACCTCACGCTGCTGCTGGTGACGGCGGCGGTCGCCCTCTTCCTCTTCACCGCCGTCGCCGGGCGGCTCTGGTGCGGCTACGCCTGCCCGCAGACGGTCTACACCGAGATCTTCCTGTGGATCGAGCGCGTGTTCGAAGGCGACCGCAACGCCCGCACGAAGCTCGACGGCGCACCCCTCACGGCACGCAAGCTCGGCATCAAGGCGGGCAAGCACTTCGCCTGGGTGGCCTTCGCCCTCTGGACGGGGTTCACCTTCGTCGGCTACTTCACCCCGATCAAGGAGCTGGGCGGCGAGGTGCTGTCGCTCGCCCTGGGCCCGTGGCAGATGTTCTGGATCTTCTTCTACGGGTTCGCGACCTACGGCAACGCCGGCTGGATGCGGGAGCAGGTCTGCAAGTACATGTGCCCGTACGCGCGCTTCCAGGGCGCGATGTTCGACCAGGACACGCTCATCATCGCCTACGACCGCGAGCGGGGAGAGCCCCGCGGCGCCCGCGGCAAGAAGGCCGACCCGAAGTCGCTGGGCCTGGGCGCCTGCGTCGACTGCAACATCTGCGTGCAGGTCTGCCCCACCGGCATCGACATCCGCGACGGCCTGCAGTACGAGTGCATCGGCTGCGCGGCCTGCATCGACGGATGCGACCAGGTGATGGAGAAGATGGGCTATCCGAAGGGGCTAATCCGCTACTCCACCGAGCACGCGATGCAGGAGAACGCGGGTGTCACCGGCATCGTGAACCGGTTCATCCGGCCGAGGACCCTCGTCTACGCCACGATCCTCGCGACCGTCGTGGTCGCCGGCGCCGTCGCGCTGTGGATGCGCGTGCCGCTCAAGGTGGACGTCATCCGCGACCGCGGCGCCCTGGTGCGCGAGGTCGAGGACGGCGAGCTGGAGAACGTCTACCGCCTGCAGGTCATGAACGCCACCGAGTCGGCACACCGCTACCGCATCGCGGTGGAAGGCATCAACGGCATCCGCGTGGCATCCGAGGCGGTGATCGAGATGGCGCCGGCCTCGACGCGCGCCTTCCCGATCCGCATCCGCGTGCCCGGCGCCGAGGCGAAGGGCGGCTCGCAGAAGATCGTGATCTCGGTGACGGCCGAGGACGCCGCGGACCTGCAGGTGCGCGAGGCGGCGGCGTTCCTCTCGCCCCGCAAGGAAGGAAAGTAGACCCATGACCGCCGCCCGACAGGCCGAAGCGCCGCGCAAGCCCTGGTACCGCGAGCCCTGGCCCTGGTTCCTCATGGCCGGGCCCGGCCTGGTGGTGGTTGCCGCCATCGCGACGGCGGTCATCGCCTTCCGCGGCGCCGACGGGCTGGTCGCCGACGACTATTACAAGCAGGGCCTGGGCATCAACCGCCAGCTGGCGCGGGACCAGGCGGCGCGCGACCTCGCCCTCGCCGGCGAGCTGCGCATCCTGCCGGGCGCCGTGCGCGTGACGCTGCGCGCGACCTCGGCCCTCCCCGACCGCATCACCGTGCGCTTCGCGCACCACACGCGGGCGTCCGAGGACCGCGTCGTGCACCCGGCGCGCAATCCGGAGGGCGTGTGGGAGGCGCCGCTGGGCGACCTCCCCGCGGGGCGCTGGCGCGCCATCGTCGAGACGGCCCAGTGGCGGGTCTCGGCGCAGATCGACACCAGAACCGCGCAAGCGGCAGAGCTTTCCCCCGGCGTTCGCTGAAGCCGGGAGGACGAGCCGGAAATCAGGGAGAGGAAACGTTCATGTTCACGCAACGCATCGCCTGGATCCTTTGGCCCGCCTTCCTCGTCGCCTGCGGCATGGAGGTGGTCATCTTCACTCTCTTCGACCCCGCGGACCTGCACTTCTTCGGCGAGCCGCTGGAAGCGAGCCGGATGACGGTCTATTCCGTCGGCTTCTTCGTATTCTGGGCGCTGGGCGCGGCCTCCAGCTTCCTCACCTGCTTCCTGCAGAGGTCGCCGTGGGAAGTGAACCGCTGCCCGCTGCCGGCAACCGAGCGCCCCGAGGGCTGCCCGAAGCGCGAAGGACCCTGCTGCGACTGAACGTTCAGATCACCTTCACCACGTCGACCAGGCTGGGGTCGTCGTCCACGGCGAGGGCCTCGAAGCCGAGCCGGTCCATCAGCTCCAGCATCGAGTCGTTCGAGGCGAGCACCAGGCCGCGCAGGCGCTCGATGCCGGCGAAGCGCGCGTGGGTCATGAGGCGCCCCATGAGCTTGGAGGCCAGCCCCTTCCTCTGCGCGCGGTCCGCGATGACGATGGCGAATTCCGCGCTGGCCGGGTTGGGGTCGCGCACGTAGCGCGCCACGCCGATGATCGATTCCCTGTCGTCCTCGAGCCGCGTGGCGATGAGCGCCATCTCGCGGTCGTAGTCGATCTGCGTGAAGCGCGCTATCATTTCCGGCGTCACGTGGCGCACGATCGACAGGAAGCGCAGGTAGCGCGATTCGTCGGAGAGCTCCGTGATGAACTCCGTCTCCATCTCCGCGTCCTCGGGGCGGATCGGCCGGATCGTCACCTCGGAGCCGTCGCGCAGGCGCTCGACCGCCTCCAGCGCCTCCGGGTAGGGGTGGATCGCGAGGTGCGAGTAGCGGCTGTCCAGGTGGCGGCGCGTGGGGTCGATGACCACCCGGGCGTCCAGCGCCACCGCGCCCGACGGGTCGAGCAGCAGCGGGTTGATGTCCATCTCCGCCACCCAGGGCAAAGCGCACACGAGGTCCGACACGCGCAGCAGCACGTCGATCAGGGCATCGCGGTTGGCGGCCGGCACGTTGCGGTAGGCGCCCAGGAGCCGCGCGGCGCGCGTGCGGTCGATGAGGTCCCCGGCCAGGCGGACGTTGAGCGGCGGCAGGCCCACCGCGTTGTCGCGCAGCAGTTCGACCGCCACGCCGCCCGACCCGAAGCTGATGGCCGGCCCGAACGCGGGGTCCGTCATCACGCCGATCATGAGCTCGCGCCCGTCGCGGCGCGTGACCATCGACTGCACGAGGACGCCCGCGACCTTCGCCTCGGGCCGCATGCGGTGGACGGTCGCGATGATGTCGTCGAACTGGTAGCCGACTTCCCTCGCGTCGCGGATGTCGAGGCGCACGCCGTTCACGTCGGACTTGTGGGATATGTCGGGCGACAGGATCTTCATCACCACGGGGTAGCCGATGGTCTCCGCGGCCCGGACGGCCTCCTCGTGCGTCGCGGCGACGACGAAGGGCGGCACCGGCACGCCGAAGGCGGCCAGGAGGCCCTTCGCCTCCACCTCGTTCAGGAGCGTGCGCCCCTCCTGGACGACCACCTGGAAGATCTCCTCGGCCCGCACGATGTCGTGCTCGACCATTGTCGACCGCGGCGACGGCGACTCGAGGAGCAGTTTCTGGTTCTTCACGTGCGTGGCGAGCGCGGCGAAGGCCTGCACCGCGACTTCCCCGGAGCGGTACGCGGGAATCCCGGCCTCCTCCACGCGGTGGCGCGTGTCGATGACGCTGAACTCGCCGAGCCACGCCGTGAGGAACGGCTTGGAACTCTCCCTGGCCACCGGGAGGATCCCGTCCGCCACGCTCTCGGCGCTGGCGATGCCCGTCGGGCAGAACGCCGTGAGCACCGCGTCCACGCTCGGGTCCGCCGCCACGATCTTCGCGGCGCTGCCGAAGCGCTCGCCGTCGGCATCCCCGATCACGTCGACGGGGTTGGCGTGCGACCAGTGCTTCGGCAGGATCGCGTTGAGCTTCTCGATCGTTTCCGGCGACAGCGTCGCGAGCTGCACGTTCTCGGAACTGCACGCGTCGGCCGCCAGCACGCCCGGGCCGCCGCCGTTGGTGACGATGGCGAGCCGGTCGCCGTGCGGCTTGCGGCGCGACGACAGCGCCCGCGCCGCGGCGAAGAGGTCCTGGGCGCTGTGCACCCGAACCACGCCGCAACGCGCGAGGACCGCGTCGAACACGGCGTCGTTGCCCACCAGGGCGCCGGTGTGCGAGCGCGCGGCCTGCGAGCCGGAGGCGTAGCGCCCGACCTTCAGGACGATCACGGGCTTCGCCCGCGCGATGGCGCGCAGGCTGCTGATGAAGGTCCGGCCGTCGTGGATGCCCTCCACGTAGAGCAGCACGCTCTCCGTCTTGGGGTCGAAGAGCAGGTAGTCCAGCACGTCGCCGAAGTCGACGTCGGCCGCGCCGCCCAGCGAGACGACGCTCGAGAGCCCCACCTTGGTGCTGGCCGCCCAGTCGACCAGCGCCGTGCAGATCGCGCCCGACTGCGACACGAGGGCGATGCTTCCCGGCGCGCAGGCCGTGCGGCAGAAGGATGCGTTGAGGCCCACGGAAGGGCGCAGCATGCCGATGCAGTTGGGCCCGAGGATGCGCACGTCGGCCTCGCGCGCGGCCCGGACCACGTCCGCCTCCAGCGCCTTGCCCGCGTCGCCCGTTTCGCTGAATCCCGCGGACAGCACGATGGCCGCCGGCACGCCGGCACGCCCGGCCTGCGCGATGATCCCGGCGACCGCGGGGGCGGGGGCGGCCACGACCGCGAGGTCCACCGGCGCCGGCAGGTCCTCCAGCGTCCTGTAGCAGGGCTCTCCGGCGAGCCTGTCGTGGCGCGGGTTGACGAGGTGGATCGGGCCGCGAAAGCCGCCCGAGCGCAGGTTGGCGAGCACGACCTGCCCCAGCGAGCCGGGGCGCTCGCTCGCTCCCACCAGCGCCACGGAGGCAGGCGAGAGCAGCGGGTGCAGGGGGTGGATCAGCTTCGAGATCCCCGGGGAGGCCGGCACGGCCGACGCGTCCGGGATCCTGAAACGGCGCGCCGCGAGGCGGTTCCTCAGCTTGATGCTCATCGACTTTCCTCAGCCGGCAAAGTGCGCGGGGCCGCCCCGCTTCTCCTCGCCCTCCTGGCAGCGCACGCAGCGCGAGGCCGCGGGATACGCTTCCAGGCGCGCAAAGCCGATCGGCTCGCCGCAGTCCTCGCACAGGCCGTACTGGCCGCCGGCAAGGCGGTGCTCGGCGGCGACGATGGCGATCAGCGCGGTGCGCACCTTCGCGGCACCGGCCACGTCCCGCTCGAACTCGGCTTCCGCCAGCCCGCCGTCGCCGCTGAGGCCCAGGTCGCGGAAGAGCTCCGCGTCCTCGACGCTCATCTCGCCCGCGGAACGTCGAACGCCCGCGAGGGCCTCGCGCTTGAGGCGCCCGAGCTCCCCTGTGAGGCGCTCGACCTGCCGCGCGTCCAGGCCGTTCATCGCGGGGTTCGTGCCCATCAGCGCACCACGAGGACGGGTACCGCCGTGCGCGCGAGGACCTTCTGCGTCTCGCTGCCCAGCAGGAGCGCCTCGAAGCCCTTGCGGCCGTGGGAGGCCATGACGATCAGGTCGGCCTTGCCCTTCTTCGCCGCGGCGAGGATCTCGTCGGCCGGCGAGTCGCCGAAGAGGTGCAGCAGCTCGGCCTCGGCGCCTTCCTTCTGCGCCGTCGCGAGGTCCTTGGCGAAGACCTTTTCGGCCGCCGCCTTGCAGTCGCGCTTGTAGTCCTTCTCGGAGGGCCAGTCGATCATCACGCCGTCCGGGTAGTAGGGCGTGCGGTAGTCCGGCGTCACGTGGACGAGGGTGAGAAGCGCGCCCGAGCCGTGCGCGAGTGCGGCGGCCGTCCTGACTGCGGGAGTGGAGCGCTTCGATCCGTCGGTGGCGCAGAGGATGCGTTTGAACATGGCGTTCTCCTCTGGTGGGTGGGAAAGGGAAGTTCGGTTCCCAGGATCCATCCTACGCCCGCCCCCCCCGACCCGCTTGACCGGGATCAAGCGGCCGGTGGCGCCTGCCGCACTCCTCAGGTGGCGCTCTGCGCCTGCGCCATCACGCGCTTGAGGCCGCCGATGTCCAGGATGCGCACGTGCTTCTGGTGCACCTCGATCAGCCCGTCCTCCTGGAAGCGCGAGAAGAGGCGGCTCACCGTCTCGAGCTTCATCCCGAGGTAGCTGCCGATCTCGTCGCGCGTCATGCGCAGCACGAACTCGGAAGCCGAGAAGCCGCGCGCGGTGAGGCGCTGCGAGAGGTTCACGAGGAAGGCCGCCAGTCGCTCCTCGGCGCGCATGGAGCCCAGCAGCATCATGACGCCCTGGTCGCGCACGATCTCGCGCGACAGCACCTTGTGGAAGTGGCGCTGCAGCGGCTCGAAGTTGCGCGACAGGTCCTCGACGCGGGCGAAGGGCATGACGCACACCTCGCTGTCCTCGAGCGCGGTGAGCGTGCAGGTGTGCCGGTCGCCGCCGATGCCGTCCATCCCCAGGAGCTCGCCGGCCATGTAGAAGCCGGTGACCTGCTCGCGCCCGTCGCCGCTGGTGAGCGTGCTCTTGAAGAAGCCGTAACGCACCGCGTAGAGGGCGGAAAAGGGCTCGCCGCCGTAGAAGAGGCTGTCCCCGCGCCGCACCTTGCGGCGGGTCGAGACGAGGTTGTCGAGCGTCTGCAGCTCGTCGGCGGAAAGACCGACCGGCAGGCAGAGTTCCCGCAGGTTGCACTGCGAGCACGCGGTGCGCAGGCGGGTAAGCGTGGCGAGGGCTGGCTCGGTCATAATGGCGCATTGTAGTCGCCACCAAAGCGCCCGGCGAGCCTTGATCCCCGTCAATTCCCGTGCGCGCCATTGACGGAAGATCCGATCCATGCTTTCAGTCGCGCCCCCGCCCGCCCCCACGCCCGCCCCCCGGCCCGAGTCGCTTCCCGCGCAGATCGACCTCGATCTCGTGCAGCGCTTCGACAAGCTGGGGCCGCGCTACACCAGCTACCCGACGGCCGACCGCTTCGTCGAGGCCTACGACGAGCAGTCGTACCGGCAGGCGATGCGCACGCGGCTCATCGGCGCCGTGCGCCAGCCGCTGTCGCTCTACGTCCACCTGCCGTTCTGCAACACGATCTGCTTCTACTGCGGCTGCAACAAGGTCGTCACGCGCGACAAGTCGCGCGCGGCGCGCTACATCCACTACCTCGGCAAGGAAGTGGAGATGCAGGCGGCGCTGGCCGGCGACGACCGTCGCGTGCGCCAGATGCACTGGGGCGGCGGCACGCCCACCTTCCTTTCCGACCACGAGATGCGCGTGGTGTGGGAGCTGCTGCGCTCGAACTTCGAGTTCACCCCCGAGGGCGAGTACGCGATCGAGATCGATCCGCGCTCCTGCCCTCCCGAGACGATCCGGCTGCTCGCGGAGCTGGGCTTCAACCGCGCGAGCTTCGGCGTCCAGGACTTCGACCCGGCCGTGCAGCGCGCGGTCAACCGCATCCAGCCCTACGAGATGACGCGCGACGTGATCGCCGCCTCGCGCGCGCACGGTTTCAGGTCGCTCAACGTGGACCTCATCTACGGGCTTCCCAAGCAGAGCGTGTCGAGCTTCACCGATACTGTGGAGCGCGTGCTGGAGCTGCGCCCCGACCGCATCGCGCTCTACTCCTACGCCCACCTGCCGCAGCGCTTCAAGCCGCAGCGCCGCATCCTCGACGTGGACCTGCCGAGCGCCGCGGAGAAGCTGGGCATCATGGCGCGCGCGATCGACCTATTCAACCGCGCCGGCTACATCTACATCGGCATGGACCACTTCGCGCTGCCCGACGACGAGCTCGCCCGCGCCCAGCGCTCCGGCACCCTCACGCGCAACTTCCAGGGCTACACCGTCGGCCCCGACGGCGACATGCTCTCCTTCGGCGTGTCGGCCATCGCGAAGGTGGGGCCCACCTACAGCCAGAACGCGCGCGAGCTGCCGGCGTACTACGACTCGCTCGAGCAGGGGCGCCTGCCCATCATCCGCGGCCTGGAGCTCACGGCGGACGACCTGCTGCGCCGCGCGATCATCGTGGCGCTCATGTGCCAGTTCTGCGTTTCCATCGAGTCCGTCGAGGCGGCGCACCTGGTGGATTTCGACGAGTACTTCGCCTACGAGCTCGAGGCCCTCAAGGAGTTCGAGGAGCTCGGCCTCGTCGAGCGCGAGCCGGGCTGGATCGCGGTCACGCCCAAGGGCCGCTTCTTCGTGCGCGCGATCGGCGCCGTCTTCGACAAGTACCTGCGCGCCGACAAGAACCGCGTCGCCTACTCGCGCATCATCTGAGCTCGCGCCCCGCGCGGGCGGCAATCCTCGTGATCGGCCCCCTCGCCCTCAGCGCCGCCCTGCTGGCGCTCTACGGCACCGCCCATTGCGCCGCCATGTGCGGCGGCTTCGTCGCCTCGACCTTCACCGGGCCCGGCGGGCCGCGCGCGACCCTCGCGGCCCTTTCCATGCACGCCGGCCGGCTCGCCTCCTACGCCACGGCCGGCGCGATCGCCGGGGCGCTCGGGGCCACGCCGGCCATGCTGCTGGGGTCCGCGCGCTTCCACGCCGTGCTCTTCTCGCTGGGCGCGCTGGTCCTCGTGGTCACCGGGCTGCGGATCGCCGGCGTGCGCCCGGTCCGGGCACCGCGAATCGGGCTGATGGAACCGCTTTGGCGGAAAGCCACGGCCGCGGCCCGCCGCCTGGGTCCGCTCGACACGCTGCCGAAGCGGCTTGGCCTGGGGGTGCTGTGGGGCTGGGCGCCGTGCGCCCTCGTCTACTCCGCCCTGCCGATGGCGCTCGTCGCCGGCTCACCGGCCCGCGGCGCGCTGGTGATGCTCGCCTTCGGCGCGGGAACGCTGCCGGCGCTGCTGGGCGCAGGATGGCTCGCCGGCCGCTTCGAGGTCCTCTTTCCCGGCAAGGCCGCCCGGCGGATGGCCGGCTTCGCCATCGTGGCACTGGCGCTGGCGGGCATCGCCCAGGCGCTCGGCGTCGCGGACACCGCGCTGGGCGCCTTCTGCGTGACGCCGCCGCCCTGACCCTAGCCCGACCGGCCTCTCCCGTAGTCCTGGCGCACGGACACGGTCGACGCGACGATGCCGCGACTGTCGACCATGACGGAGTACTCCACGTAGTACCCCCAGGGATCCTGGGTGCGGTAATCCCAGGCAACCTGCCCCAGGTTCGGGAAGTCGGTCCGGCGATACGGCGGCCCGATGAGCCGGAGCACCTCGTCGCTCGTGATCCCGGGGGACACCCGGCGCAGGCTCTCCTCGGCCAGCGCCTGCTCGAGCCGCACGAGGCGGCCGTCGGACGCAATGAACGCCATCCAGGTCTGCGTGCCCAGGGGGCCCGTGGGAAACACGAGTTGGCGCCCGCCATCGCCCGCCGGCAGGGTCATCGCGGGCTCCCCGAGCGCGCGGCGGACGTCGCCCTCCGTCGAGCGGCCGGGTTGAAGGTTGAGGAACGCCGTGGCGGCACAGCCCGCGGCCAGCAGCAGCGTGGCGGCCAGGCCGCCGATACCCGAAAGTCTCATCGCCAATCCTCCAAGCGCGGTGCGCAGACCTTTATGATGCACTTATGCGGCGCCAGTTCCGCGCGCCGCCCTTCGTGAACCCCGAGAACCCCACTCCAGAGATCCCCCCATGAGCGACGCCCTCAATTACCTGGTCAAGGCCCGTCCCGAAGCGATCGGCCCCTACCTCGCCTTCCTGAAGGAGGCCGGGCGCCACCTGGACCCCAAGACGCGCAACCTCATCTCCGTCATCACCAAGGTCCACTCGCAGACGCGCAACGGCTTCAGGCAGTACCTGGGCCGCGCGCTTCGCGAGGGCGCAACGCCCGACGAGGTCCTCGACGCCCTCCTCATGGCCTTCCCCGCCCTGGGACTCGCGAAGATCATCTGGGCCGTCGACATCATCCTCGAGATGAACATCCCGGGCTTCGATCCCGCGCGGCTGGGGGGAAAGGCGACGCCGGAATGGCATGATGTCGCGGCGCTGGCCGACCTGCCGGCCGACGGCGTGAGGCGCCTGGAGGTCGGCGAGCGCGGCCTCTTCATCCTGCGCACGCCCGCCGGGATCCGCGTCTACGACAGCCGCTGCCCGCACCAGGTGACCAACATCCCCGAGCTCGCGATCAAGGGGAAGACGCTCACCTGCCCCAAGCACGAGTGGGCATTCGATCTCGCGAGCGGGGAGTGCATCGCCAAGGGCAACAGTCCGCTCAATCGCCTCGAGCACCGGGTGACCGGCGAGCGTCTCGAAGTCCTCTGGTAGGCGAGGCGAGACGCGAGGAACCGCCGATGAAGATCTGCATCGTCTCCGACAGCCACGACCGCTCCGAGCCGCTGGCCCGCGCGGTGCACGCGGCGAAGGCGCTGGGCGCCGCGGCCGTCATCCACTGCGGCGACCTCATCGGCGCCCAGACCATCAAGCCCGCGCTGGCGGCCGGCCTGCCGGTGCATGCCATCCACGGCAACAACCTGGGCGACATGCAGGCGATGCACTACCAGTCGCGCGTGAGCGGCGGCCTTCTCCAGTACCACGGTGCGGAGGCGCGCCTCGAACTCGCCGGCCGGCGCATCATCGTGACGCACTACGACCACCTCGGCTACGCGCTCGCCTGCACCGGCGAATGGGACCTGGTCTGCTGCGGTCATTCGCACCACGCGGAGGCACGGCCGGTGGCCGACGTGAAGGGCGGCTCCACGTGGCTGGTCAACCCCGGCACGGTGGCGGGCCTCTCCGCCCCGGCTACCTGGGTCCTGGCCGACCTCGCCGAAATGCGATTCGAGGTCCATACGATCCTTTTATAGCCGCATTACTTGAATCTTTGCACTTGCCTCGGGTCGCGCCCCATAATCCCAAGGTTACGTCGACCCATTCGATAGTCCAGCAGGGAGGACCTAGATGTTCACCAGCAATGCCTTCGCGGCGGTTTCGGGGAGCCTGCCCGCCGGCTTCATGCAATGGTTTCTGGGGCTGATGATCCTGGCGGTCATCGTCGGAACGCTCCTGGACGTCGTCCACAAGGGAAGTGCCACGTACTTCTTCTCCAACTGGCGGAAGACCAAGGACAAGGGCACGCCCGTCGACGTCGCCTCGATCGCGGTCAAGACCGTCGTCGTGGACGTCCTCGCCTCGGGAGAATTCTGCAACCAGCGGCGCCGCGTGGCCCACCTGCTGACCATGTACGGGTTCATCCTCTACGTCGTCACCACCGCCTTGATGGTGTTCGCCTACCCGACGTCGGCGACGCCGACGCCGGCCCTGGTGCCGCAGCTCTGGTGGCTCGGCGGGCTGATGCTCCTCGCCGGGGGCTACTGGTTCTGGTTCTTCATCCGCGTCGATGTCGCGGCCGAGGGCAACACGCCCTTGCGCGTGGTGCGCGCCGATCTCTTCATCCTGTCGCTCCTTGCCAGCGTGACGCTCGGCCTCCTCTGGGCCTGGCTGCAAGCGAGCGCAAGCGCCGCCTCCGGCGTCGTCTTCGGCCTGTACCTCGTGGCCACCACGGTGCTGTTCGGCGGGGTGTACTGGTCCAAGTTCGCGCACATGTTCTTCAAGCCCGCGGCGGCCTTCGAGAAGCGGGTCGCCAAGGCCAACGGCACGAACATGAACCTGCCGACGCAGACCCGGGACGATCCCGCACAACGGGAGCGGCACTCGATGGAGCTGCTGAAGGACGCCCCCATGGACATGGGTCTCGGCATCAAGCGCGAAGCACCGCGCCACTACTAAAAGCCAACCCGCGGATTCGCGGCGGAACAGAACAAAGGAGCCAGCCTATGCCTACCTTCGTCTACATGACGAGGTGCGACGGATGCGGACACTGCGTCGACATCTGTCCCTCGGACATCATGCACATCGACCCGATCTATCGGCGCGCCTACAACATCGAGCCGAACATGTGTTGGGAGTGCTACTCCTGCGTGAAGGCCTGCCCACAGAACGCGATCGACGTGCGCGGGTATGCCGACTTCGCCCCGCTCGGCCACAGCGTGCGCGTCGTACGCGACGAGCAGAAGGGCACGATCGCCTGGCGGATCAAGTTCCGCAACGGCACGGAGAAGAACTTCCTCTCGCCCATCACCACCAAGCCCTGGGGAACGGCGATCCCCAAGCTCGCGGATGTTCCCGGGCCCAGCAAGGAAATGCGCGACGGCGAGCTGCTTTACAACGAGCCGAAGTACATCCGCATGGATGAAGGCGGCCTGCGCACGCTGGAAACCGCGGGTCTCAAGTTGAGGACGGGGGTTTACTACTAATGGCCTACGAAACGATCATCGAAGACGGCATCGACGTTCTTGTCGTCGGCGCGGGCCTGGGTGGCACCGGTGCCGCCTGGGAGGCGAGATTCTGGGGCAAGGACAAGAAGATCGTCATTGCCGAGAAGGCCAACATCGACCGCTCCGGCGCGGTCGCCCAGGGCCTTTACGCGATCAACTGCTACATGGGCACTCGCTGGGGCGAGAACAACCCGGAGGACCACGTCCGCTACGCCCGCATCGACCTGATGGGCATGGTGCGGGAAGACCTGCTGTTCGACATGGCCCGCCACGTCGACTCCGCGGTGCACCAGTTCGAGGAGTGGGGCCTGCCGATCATGAAGGACCCGAAGACCGGGCGCTACCTGCGTGAAGGCCGGTGGCAGATCATGATCCACGGCGAGTCCTACAAGCCCATCGTGGCCGAGGCCGCGAAGAAGTCGGCGGACAAGGTCTTCAACCGCATCTGCGTCACACACCTGCTGATGGACGAAAGCAGGGAGAACCGGATTGCCGGCGCCGTCGGGTTCAACGTCCGCACGGGCAACTACCACGTCTTCAAGTCCAAGACCGTGATCTGCGGCGCGGGCGGCGCCTCCAACATCTTCAAGCCGCGTTCGGTGGGCGAAGGGTCCGGCCGGACCTGGTACGCGCCCTGGTCGTCCGGGTCCGCCTATGGGCTCATGATCAATGCCGGCGCCAAGATGACGCAGATGGAGAACCGGATCGTGCTGGCGCGCTTCAAGGACGGCTACGGCCCGGTCGGAGCCTACTTCCTGCACCTGAAGACCTATACGCAGAACTGCCTGGGCGAAGAGTACGAGTCCAAGTGGTTCCCCGAATTGCAGAAGATGGTCGGCAAGGAGTATCTCGACCCGGAAGCCTCGCACCTGACGCACCGGCCGATCCCGACCTGCCTGCGCAACCACGCGCTGATCAGCGAAGTCAATGCCGGCCGCGGCCCCATCCACATGATCACCATGCGCGCCTTCCAGGACCCGCATCTGGAAGAGGTCGGCTGGGAGAATTTCCTCGGCATGACCGTCGGCCAGGCGGTGCTGTGGGCCGCAACCGACGTGGACCCCAAGAACGAGAATCCCGAGCTGACCACTTCCGAGCCCTACGTCATGGGGTCCCATGCGACCGGCTCGGGCGCCTGGTGCTCCGGCCCCGAGGACCTTTCCCCTCCCGAGTACTTCTGGGGCTACAACCGCATGACGACGATCGAAGGCCTGTTCGGCGCCGGCGACGCGGTCGGCGGCACGCCGCATGCCTTCTCGTCCGGGTCGTTCACCGAGGGCCGCCTCGCCGCGAAGGCCGCCTGCAAGTACATCGACGACGGGAAGGCCGAAGGCATCGTCGTGTCCGATGAGCAGATCCGCCGCCGCAAGGAGGAGATCTACAAGCCCATGGAACACTACAGGGTCTACCGCAACGAGATCGTGGCCGGCGATGTCAACCCGCACTACATCAACCCGAAGCAGGGCCTGGACCGCCTGCAGAAGCTGATGGACGAATATTGCGGCGGGGTGACCGTAAACTACATGACCAACGAGAAGCTCCTGCATATCGGTCTCAAGAAGCTCAGGATCCTCGAGGAAGACCTCGGGAGCCTGGCCGCGAAGGACACTCACGAGCTGCTGCGCGCCTGGGAACTGATGCACCGCCACCGCGCCGCCGAGTGCGTCACGCACCACACGCTGTTCCGCAAGGAGACGCGCTGGCCGGGTTACTACTACCGGGGCGACGCCATGAAGGTGGACGACGAGAACTGGCACGTGCTGACGGTCTCGCGTCGCGATCCGAAGTCCGGCGAATACACGATGGAGAAGGCGCCTTGCTATCACCTGGTGTCGGAAGAGAAGTAGCCGCCTCCCCGGGCCCCGCGGGGCCCGCCCCTTCCGCCCGGGGGGAGCCGCCCATGAACATCATCGAGAAGACCGACGAGGAGATCCTCGCCATCGCGAAGCCCCTGTGGCGCGACCTCGTCAAGTCTTCGAACGAGGGCAAGTACGGCGACTTCGCGAGGAACTTTTCCGCTTCCCTGGCGCTCGCGATGGACCAGGTCGTCGCGGGCCACCAGTTCGCCAACAGCGAACTGGCGAGGAACCTTTCCGATGATGCCGACCCGCTCGGCATCATCCGCCGGGGCGAGCACGTGACGGTCCTCTACCGGCAGCGCAGTACGAAGAAGCCGGGCGAGTGGCTCGGCAGGCTCGTCCTCGGCTACGAGGACGGGAAGGTCAGGATCTTCGGCGCATCCATCTTCTGAGCAATTCGTGCGCACCTGACATGAGCGAAACCATCCGGGACGGCATGTTCGTCGAGCTGACCTACAAGGTGACCGACCGGCGGACGGGGCATGTCCTCACCCGGGTCGAGTTCCCGCTGGGCTACGTCCACGGGCACAACGAGATCCTGGCCCCTTCGGTCCATGCGCAGCTCGAGGGCAGGTCCCCAGGCGACGTCATCGAAGTCCCGATCGACGGCGGCCAGATCTTCGGCCCCAGGGACGAGTCGCTGGTATTCTCCGATGACATCGAGAACGTCCCCGAGGAATACCGGCAGGTCGGCACCTCGATCCTCATGGAGAACGACACGGGCCAGACCCGCAGCTTCCTCGTGACGCACGTGGACGACGAGAGACTGACGGTCGACGGCAACAATCCCCTCTCCGGCCGGGAGGTCGTCTTCGTTCTCGAGATACTGGCCGTGCGCGATGCGACGGACGAGGAAACGAAGGCGGGCGGGGCGATCCCCGCGGGCGTCGACGTCGACCCGGCGCGCCTGAGACCTGTTGGCTGACCTGCACCTCCATTCCCCACTTCACCGCGAGAAAGGTGACACATGAGCGATCACAAACCGCCCCCGGCCAAGGTTCCCGACGGCCATTCGCGCTTCCTGACCACGCGCCAGATGCCCCCGAACGAAAAGGGGTTCGTCGGCTACGAGACCATCTGGGAACCGTTCCAGAAGGAAGCCGAGTACAAGACGCCGAAGAAGCCGTAGGCCCCATGCCGTAGCCCGGATCAGCCGGATCGCGGGGCCGCCCCTCTCGGCGGCCCCTTTTTTATGATTGAATAAGCCCCTTGAATAGGGGGCAGCGCAATGGCGGATCGGCGGCTTCAGGTGTTTCACGCAGTCGCGAAGCACCTCTCGTTCACGAAGGCGGCAGAAGCGCTCTGCATGACCCAGCCGGCCGTGACCTTCCAGGTCCGCCAGCTGGAAGAGCACTTCAACACGCGGCTCTTCGACCGCGCCCATGGCCGCATCGCCCTCACGCCCGCGGGAGCCGTCGCATTCGCGCATGCCGAGAGGATCCTCGCGCTGACGGCGGAACTCGATTCGCGCATGAGGAACCTGGGCGGCCAGATAGCCGGCCCGCTGCTGATCGGCGCGAGCACCACGATCGCCGACTTCCTGCTGCCGCAGGTCATCGGGGAGTTCAAGGCGACCCACCCGGGCGTGGCGCCGAGCCTGTTCGTCGGCAACTCCGAGGCCGTCCAGGAGCGCCTGGGCGAGCGTGCCCTTGACATCGGGTTCATCGAGGCCGATTCGTACATCCCCTCGCTCGCGGGCGAGCGGCTGTGCAGCGACGAGTTGCAGGTCGTCTGCGCGCCAGGGCACCCGCTGGCGGGGCGCAGGTCGGTGGCGGCCGGCGCCCTCGTGGAGCACGCCTATCTCTCGCGCGAACAGGGCTCCGGCACCCGCGAGGTGATCGACCACTACCTGGGGAGGGCCGGGGTCGAGCCCGGCGCGCTTCACGTGATCATGGAGGCGAGCAGCCCGGAGGCCCTCAAGGGTCTGGTGGCTGCCGGCATGGGCTTCGCGATCATGTCGCGCGTTTCCGTCGTGAAGGAAGTGCGGCTGGGCCAGCTCGTGGGCATCCCGCTCTTCCCCCCCCTCACGCGGCAGCTGACGGCGGTCTATCCCCGGGAGCGCATACAGTCGGGGCTCGTGGGGGCCTTCCTGCAGTTCGCCAAGCGGCGGCTGGACGCCCCGCCGGGGGAGCAGGCCGTGGACAGGGAACCCGCGCTCAGCGCGCAGAGTGCCCCGTGAGCTTCACTTCCACCTTTTCCGTGAGCCCCGCGTAGTACTCGCGCAGGATTTCCAGCACTTCCGGGCGGCTGAACTCAGCCGGCACCTCCGCCCCCTCGGAGAGCCACTTGCGCAGCTTCGTGCCGGAGACGTTCAGGCGGTCGGCTTCTCCGTGCGGGCAGGTGCGCGCCGAGGCCATGCCGCCGCAGCGGTAGCACCAGAAGGTCCAGTCGATCTTGAGCGCCTGCGTCTCCAGGGCGCCGGGGGGGATCTGGTCGAAGATGTGGTGCGCGTCGAAGGGACCGTAGTAGCTGCCCACGCCCGCGTGGTCGCGGCCGACGATCTGGTGCGAGCAGCCGTAGTTCTGCCGGAAGAGCGCGTGCAGCAGCGCCTCGCGCGGGCCGGCGTAGCGCATGTCGAGCGGGTAGCCCGCCTGGACCACGGTCTTGCCGAGGAAGTAGTTCTCCGACAGGACGGCGATCGCGCGCGTGCGCACGTCGGCGGGGATGTCGCCCGGCTTCAGGTTGCCGAGGAGCGAGTGGATGAGCACCCCGTCGCACACCTCGATCGCGACCTTGGCGAGGTACTCGTGGGAGCGGTGCATCGGGTTGCGCGTCTGGAACGCCGCCACCTTGGACCAGCCCAGGCGCTCGAATTCCGCGCGGGTCTCCGCCGGGGTCATGAAGAGGCTGCCGTAGCGTGCCTTGAACCCGCCGTCGGAGAGCACCTTGACGGGGCCCGCGAGGTTCACCTCGCCCTGCGCCATCACCATCTGCACGCCCGGGTGTTCCGTTTCCGCGGTGCGGAAGACGCTGGCGCACTCGTGCGCCTTGTCGATCGCGTACTTCTCCGTCACCAGCATCGTCGCCAGCACCGAGCCGTCGTCGGGGTCCGCCAGCGCGATGTCGCCGCCGACGGGGAAAGCCGCCGCCTGCTCCGCGCTGGCCGAGAGGGTGATCGGGATCGGCCAGAAGAGGCCCGAGGTGGTGCGCATGCCGTCGCACACGCCCTCCCAGTCGGCGTGGGTCATGAAGCCGTCGAGCGGCGTGAAGCCCCCGATGCCGAGCATGATGAGGTCGCCCTTCTCGCGCGAGCTCACCGTGAGCCGCGGCAGCTTCCCCGCCCTGGCGATCTCGGCCGCGAGGGCCTCGCCCGACAGCGCGAGGGGCTTGAGCGCCCCGCCCCCGTGTGGTTTCACCAGCGCCATGTGCTTTTCTCCCGTCGTGCTGCGTTCGACATCGCCGCCGCCGCTAGGCCACGGCCTGGTAATAGAGGTTCTGCGGGTGGTTCGCCTCGGCGAAGAAGAACCACCGTTCCACCATGAGGCCGGCCATCTGCACCAGGATCGCCGCTGCCAGCGCCTGCGCCGACCCGCTCGC
>JAABQW010000243.1 GCA_011391275.1 Betaproteobacteria bacterium | reverse complement strand
CGGCTGCGGCTCCTGATTGGCCAGCCCCTTGAAACCCAGACTCGCCAAATCAGCCGTTCGAGCCGTGCCGCGCCTTGCCTCGCGCTTCCGCTACTCCCCGCGGCCGGTGCCGCGCGCGGGCGCGAGGTCGGCAGCCGCCTGCGCGCCCAGGGGAGTGGTCCAGAGGTCCTGCGCGTCGGTCCGCAACCGGCGGCGCCAGTTGGGCCGCTCGCGGTCGGTGCCCGGCAGGTTGAGCGCGACTTCCTCGGCGGAGAGGTCGTCGGCCTGCACGAGCGCCAGCGCGCAGGGCGTGTCGCCGATGAAGCGGTGCAGCGCGGTCGCGAGCTCCGTCGGGCCGGCGTGGTCCAGCGACGCGTGCGCGCGCCAGTGTCCCGCGATGGCCAGCGCCCGGGCGAGCTCGCGCTTGTCCTCCTGCCGCGCGGCTTGGGCGGCCGCGGTTTCGTCCTCCCCGGCGAGGCCCAGCGCGCGCCGCTCGGCGATGTCGGCGCCGTTGCACCAACCGGTGATCGTGGGCAGGTCGTGCGTGGAGATGCAGGCGGCCGCGTGGGCGGGGTACCGGGACGGCGCGCGGAACGCGCTCGCGTCGCGCTCGAACCACAGCACGCGGTAGGAGAGCACGGCGGCCGCGTCGAGCCGCTCGCGAAGGCCCTCCTGCACGGTGCCGAGGTCCTCGCCGACGACGAGGCAGCGCGCCCTGTGGCTTTCCAGCGCCAGGGCGCCGAGGAGGTCCTCGAGCGGGTAGCGCACGTACGCCCCCTCGGTCGCGGTGGCGCCGTCGGGCACCCAGAAGAGGCGCGAGAGCCCCATCACGTGGTCGATGCGCAGCGCCCCCGCGTGGCGCGCGTTGGCGGCGACGAGATCGCGGAACAGCTCGCAGCCGCCGGCGGCCATCGCGTCCGGCAGCGGCGGCGGCAGGCTCCACACCTGTCCTTCGGCGCAGAACGGGTCGGGCGGCGCGCCGACGGAGACGCCGCGCGCAAGCGAGGCCTGCGTGGCCCACGCTTCCGCGCCGTCCGGTGCGGCGCCCACGGCGAGGTCGCGGTAGAAGCCGATCTCGAGCGCCCCCTCGCGTGCTGCCTGCCCGAGCTGCCCGTCTGCCACCCACTGCAGCCAGGAGGCGAAGTCGACCTCGCGCGAATTGCGCGCGGCGAAACCCGCGATACCCGGCCCGTCGGGGCGGCGCAGCTCCTCCGGCCAGCGCTGCCACGGCACGCCGGGCCGCTTCGCGGCGGCGGCCTCGAACGCCGCGAAGCGGCGCAGCCGCTCGCCGCCCTGCGCGACGAAGCGGTGGAACGCCGCCACGCGGGGTGCGTCGCTCGGCTGCCGCGCGAAGGCCTCGAAGCAGGCTTCCAGCACCTCGCGCTTGGCGGCCCACACGCCGGCGTAGTCGATTCCGCTTCGCGCGGCGAGGGCGGCCACCGGGTGGCGCGCGAGCGCCTCGCGCGCCGCGGGCGACTGCGCGAACTCCGGCAGCGCCGTGACGTCGATGTACTGGGCGTCCAGGAAGCGGCGGTCGGAGGGATGGTAGGGGCTCGCCCGCTCGCGCTCGCCCGCGAAGAGGGCGTGCAGCGGGTTGACCCCGACCAGCGCCCCGCCGGCGCGGGCCGTGGCGCGCGCTGCCTGCGCGAGCGCGGTGAAGTCCCCGATGCCCTGGTCGCCCGGCCGGCGCAACGCGTACAGGTGCGCGGCGAGCCCGAAGCGGCGCCGCCCCTCGCGCAGCGCCGGGGGCAGGAAGCAGGCGCGTGGAGCCACGAGCAAGGTGCCGGATGCGTCCTCGTCCTCGAGCGCGATCGCGTACACGCCGGCGGGCAGCGCCGGAGCCGCGACGAGCCCCCTCGTGACGTGCCGGCCGTCCGCCGCAATGACGCGCTCGGCGGCGCAGGTGGCGAGGTCGAAGGGGATGCGCAGCATCGCGCCGCTGTCGTCCACGAGGCGAACAATTCCCCGGCCGCCGCGGCCCGGCTGCGCGGCGATCGGCACGAGGATCGGCTCGTCCTCGCGGCGAACCCACGTGACGGGCAGCCGCC
>JAABQW010000244.1 GCA_011391275.1 Betaproteobacteria bacterium | reverse complement strand
CCGTCGCGGCGGCGTTGCCGCTCGCCGCGGCGGAGCCGCCGGCCAAGGTGGGCTCCGTCCTCGTGACCGCGCCGCGGCTCTCCGAGATGCCGCTCAACGCCTCTTCCGACCGCGCCGACGGGTTGCGGCCCCTACGCTCCGCGACGAGCGACACGGCATCGCTCCTCAGGAACATCCCCGGGGTGAGCCTGTACGGCGCCGGCGGCGTCTCGAGCCTGCCGTCGATCCGGGGACTCGCCGACGACCGGCTGCGCATCAAGGTCGACGGCGTCGACGCGATCGCCTCGTGCCCCAACCACATGAACCCGGCGCTCTCCTACATCGATCCCACGAGCGTCGACGGGCTGAAGGTGTACGCCGGCATCACGCCGGTGAGCGTCGGCGGCGACAGCATCGGCGGCACGATCATCGCGACGACACCGCCGCCGGCCTTCGCGGAGCCGGGCACCGGGAGCGTCGCGCGGGGGGAGGCCGGCGCCTTCTACCGCAGCAACGGGAGCGCGCGCGGCGCGAACGTCTCCGCCGCCTACCTCACCGAGTCGCTCGGCCTGAGCTATTCCGGCGCGACCGCCGAGGCCGAAAACTACCGGGCAGGCGGCGACTTCAAGACCCAGTCCGCGACGGGGCGTCCCGGCCATGCGCTGCCGCTCGACGAGGTGGGCTCGACGGCGTACCGGACGCGCAACCACACGCTCGCGATCGCGCACCGCGGCGGCAACCACCTCGTGGAGGCGAAGTTCGGCCTCCAGGACATGCCGTACCAGCTCTATCCGAACCAGCGCATGGACCTCCTCGACAACTCCCAGCAACGCGTGAACCTGCGCTACCTGGGTTCGTTCGCATGGGGGGCCCTCGAGGCGCGTGCCTACCACGAGAACGTCGAGCACTTCATGGACTTCGGGGACGACAAGCGCTACTGGTACGGCCCGGCCTCCGGCGGGCCCTCGTCGGTGGACGGCACGGCGTGCTCGCCGCCGGGCGCCGCCTGCGCGGCGGGCATGCCGATGTACACGGAGAGCAGGACCACGGGCGTCACCGTGAAGGCGGACGTGGCCCTCGGGGAGGGCGGGCTCGCGCGCGTGGGCGGCGAGTACCAGGGCTTCCGGCTCGACGACTGGTGGCCGCCCTCCGGCGGCGGCATGTGGCCCGACACCTTCTGGAACGTGCGCGACGGCACCCGTGACCGTGCCGCGCTCTTCGCCGAATGGGAAGCGCGCGCGAGCGACCGGTGGCTGGCGCTCGCCGGCGTGCGCTACGAGCGGGTCGAGACCGACACGGGCCCCGTGCAGGCCTACAACAACGCCGTCGCGCCCGCCACCATCCTCGTGCCCGCCTTCAACGGGCTCGACCGCGCGCGATCCGACGGCAACGTCGACGCGACCCTGCTCGCGCGATACACGCCGGATGCCGGGCTCGACGTCGAGCTGGGGCTGGCGCGCAAGGTGCGCTCCCCCAGCCTCTACGAGCGCTACACCTGGGACAGCCGCGGCATGGAGATGCTGATGGTCAACTGGTTCGGCGACGGCAACGGCTACCTGGGCGACCCGGACCTCGAGCCCGAGAAGGCCCACACGGCATCGGTCACGCTCGACTGGCACGCGCCCGACCGGAGCTGGGAGCTCAAGGCCACGCCCTGGTATACGCGCGTGACCGATTACGTCGATGCCGTGCGCTGCCCGACGAGCCTGGGAGGGGCCTGCACGAGCGCGAACCTCGCCGCGACCCAGGGCTTCGTCTTCCTCCGGTTCGCCAACCAGTCGGCGAGGCTCCACGGCCTCGATCTGTCGGGGAGCATGGCCCTCGGGAAGAACGCCTGGGGTGACTGGGCTATCGCGGCCGTGGCGAGCCTCACCCGCGGCACGAATCCTGATACCGGCGACAACCTCTACAACATCATGCCGGCCAACGCCACGCTCACGCTCACGCACAAGCTGGAAGGCTGGACGAGCGGCATCGAGCTGGCGATGGTGGGTGCGAAGGATGACGTGTCGGCCGTTCGCAACGAAGTCCGCACTGCGGGTTACGGCCTGCTCAACCTTCGCGTGAGCCACGCGTGGCGCGCGGTCCGGCTCGACCTGGGCTTGGAAAACGTCCTCGATCGCCGCTACGACCTGCCGCTCGGCGGCGCCTACCTCGGGCAGGGAACGACGATGACCACCAGCCCGGCGGGGTCGGTGCCGCGCTGGGGCACCGCGGTTCCCGGCATGGGGCGCTCGGTGCATGCGGGCATCACGGTGAAGTTCTGAGCGCGCGGGCAGGGGCGTGGCCGGTGCGGCGGCACGGGGATGTTGCACCGCGCCCGCCGACGGCGTAAGCTAGTAACAAGTTACTTACTACCGGCCTTCGCGATGACCCGAGCCGTTCCGGCAACACCCGCCTCCCGCAGCGCCCGCCTCTCGTCCGCGGAGCGCCGGCGCGACATCGTCGCGGCCGTCGTGGAGCTCGCGCGCGACTGCAGCCCCGAGGGCATCACGACGCAGGCGATCGCCGATCACGTCGGCCTCACCCACGGCGCGCTCTTCCGCCACTTTCCCGACAAGCGGGCCATGTGGACGGCCGTGTTCGACTGGGTCGAGGAAAGGCTCGGCGCGGTGGTGGACGAGGCCTTCGCCCGGCGCGGGGACCCGCTGGAAGTGCTCGAGCGCGTTTTCCTCGCCCACGTCCGCTTCGTGGCGAGCCATCCCGGGGTGCCCCGGATCCTCTTCCACGAGTTGCAGCGGCCGGCGGACTCGGACTTCCACGACCGCGTGCGCAGGACCTTGCGAGGCTACAGCAAGCGCCTGGGGCTGCTGCTCGCCGATGCCAAACGCGCCGGCCTGTTGCCGGGCTCGCTCGACGAGGAGGCGGCCGCCGTGCTCTTCATCGGAACGGTGCAGGGACTGGCGGTCCAGTCGATGCTGTTTCGCACCGGGCCCGGCATGGAATCGGTCGCGCGACGGCTTTTCCCGCTTCTCATGGACGGCTTCCGGGGAGTCAGGCAATGAAAGCGAAGATCCCCGGCGTGCGCGCGCTCGCCATCGCCGCCGTCGTGATCGCGATCCTGGCAGGGCTAGGCTGGGTGATCGCCTCCCAGGGCCCGCTTGCGCGCACGAAGGTCACGGTGGCCCGGGCGCAGACCCGGGACCTCGCGCCGTCGCTCTTCGGCATCGGCACGGTCGAGGCGCGGCGCCTGTACAACATCGGTCCCACGGCTGCGGGCCGCGTCGCCCGGGTCCTCGTCGACCAGGGCGACCGCGTGGAGGCGGGCCAGTTGCTGGCGGAAATGGATCCGGTCGACCTGGACGAGCGGCTGGCCGCAGGCAGGTCGGTGGTGGAGCGGGCGGCGCACAACGCGCAATCCGCGCAATCGGCGTTGCAGGAGGCGGAGAGCCGCGCGCGCGTCGCGCAGGCGAATGCCGACCGCTACGCGGAACTCCGGCGCACGGGCTTCGTGAGCCAGGAGGCCGCCGACGCGAAGCGCCACGAGGCAAGCGCCGGGCAGGCGGCACGCGATGCGGCCGGATCGGCACTGGCGGCCGCACGCGACGAAATGCGCCGTTCGCAGGCCGACCTGGCCGGCACGGATCGCGCGCGCAAGCACCTTCGGCTCGCGAGCCCCGTGGGCGGCGTCGTCGCCGCCCGTCTCGCCGAGCCCGGGTCGACGGTGGTCGCGGGGCAGATGGTGCTGCAGGTCATCGACCCGGCGAGCCTGTGGGTGCGCGCCCGCATCGACCAGGGCCGCTCCGGGGGCCTTGCGGCAGGGCTCGCGGCCGACGTGGTCCTGCGGTCGGCTCCGGGCCGGACGTTCGCGGGGCGCGTCGATCGCGTGGACGTGCTGGGCGACTCGGTGACGGAGGAACGCATCGCCCACGTGAGCTTCGCCTCGATGCCGGCCGGTGCGACGGTGGGCGACCTCGCGGAGGTAACGCTTCGCCTGCCGCCGGTTTCCGGGGCGCTCGCGATTCCCGCCGCCGCCGTGAAGCGGGCGGGGACCGGAAGGGGAGTCTGGCTGCTGCACGACGGGCGGGCGACGTTCAGGCCGGTCACGGTCGGCATCGAGACGCTCGACGGTGCGGCGCAGGTCGTGTCGGGGCTCGGCGCGGGCGACACCGTCATAGTCCACAGCAGCCGGCCGCTGCAGGAGGGTGCCCGGGTGTCGGTGGAGGACAGTCTCGTGCGGGCCGCCCCGTGATCAACCTGGCGGGGCGCGACATCCTGCACGGCTGGGGCAAGTTCGCCTTCACCGGCGTCGGGCTGGGCCTGCTCATCGGCGTGACGCTCTCCATGGCCGGCATCTACCGCGGCATGGTCGAGGACGCAACCGTGCTGATAGAGGGAAGCGGCGCCGACCTGTGGGTGGTCCAGCAGGGAACCCTCGGCCCCTACGCCGAGCCTTCGAGCCTGCGCGACGACGTCCAGCACGCGATCGCGGGCATGCCCGGCGTGGCGGCGGTGGGAAACGTGGCCTACCTCACGATGCAGGCCGGCCACGCGGGCGGCGAGTCGCGGGTGATGCTGGTGGGATTCGAGCCGGGGCGCCCAGGCGAGCCCGCCTACCTCGTGGCCGGCCGCCCCATCCTGCGCGGGCACTACGAGGCGGTCGCCGACGAGAAGGCGGGCTTCCGCGTCGGCGACCGGGTGCGCATCCGCCGCCACGAGTACGAGGTGGTCGGGCTCACGCGCCGGATGGTCTCGGCGAGCGGGGACCCGATGCTCTTCGTTCCGCTCAAGGACGCCCAGGAAGTCCAGTTCCTCAAGGACAACGACACGCTGGTGATCGAACGCGAGCGGACGGCGGCCAACCCCGCCTTCAACCGCCCCGGCGTTCCCGGCCTTCTCGAAGCGGTGCAGGCGAGCCAGGCGCAGAGCCGGCAGGTGAACAGCGTCCTCGTCCGGGTGGCCGAGGGGGCCGATCCCGAAGAGGTCGCCGGCGAGATCCGGCGCTGGAAGCGGCTGCAGGCCTACACGACCGCGCAGATGGAGGAGATCCTCGTGGCCAAGCTGATCGCCACCTCCTCGAAGCAGATCGGCATGTTCCTGGTGATCCTCTCGGTCGTGAGCGCGGCGATCGTCGCCTTCATCATCTACACGCTCACGGTCAACAAGGTGCGCGAGATCGCGGTGCTGAAGCTGATCGGGGCCACCAACGCCACCATCGGCGGCATGATCCTGCAGCAGGCGCTCGGCCTGGGCGTCATCGGCTTCGTCGTCGGGCGCATCGTCGCCGGGCTCTGGGCGCCGGTGTTTCCCAAGTACGTCCTGCTGCTGCCCGGCGACGCGCTTCGCGGCTTCGCCCTGGTGATGGTGATCTGCGCGCTGGCGAGCGTGGTGGCGATCCGCGCGGCGCTGCGCGTGGACCCCGCCGAAGCGATCGGAGGCTAGGGGCGATGGTCGACGAGGGCGTTCCCGCCATCCGCATCCAGGGGCTCAGGAAGCGCTACGGGGCGGGCGACACCGCCGTCGACGCGCTCAAGGGAGTCGACATGACCGTGCAGCGCGGCGAGGTGGTCGGGCTCATCGGCCCCAGCGGCTCCGGCAAGAGCACGCTCCTCAAGTGCCTCGGGGCCGTGATCGAGCCCAGCGGCGGGCGCATGGAGATCGCCGGCGAGGCGATCTACGACGGGGGCTGGCGCATCCCCGACCTGCGGGCGCTGCGCCGCGACAACATCGGCTTCATCTTCCAGGCGCCCTACCTGATCTCGTTCCTCGACGTCACCGACAACGTGGCCCTGCTGCCCATGCTCGCCGGGGTCGGCAATGCGGCGGCCCGGGACCGGGCGCGCGAGCTGCTAGGCGCGCTCGACGTCGCCCACCGTGCCAAGGCGCAGGTGTCGCAGCTCTCGGGCGGCGAGCAGCAGCGCGTGGCCATCGCGCGCGCCCTCGCCAACCGCCCGCCGGTGATCCTGGCCGACGAGCCGACCGCACCCCTCGACAGCGAGCGGGCGCTGGCGGTGGTGCGCATCCTCAACGGCATGGCGGCGCAGTACCGGGCAGCCATCATCGTCGTGACCCACGACGAGAAGATCATCCCCACCTTCAAGCGCATCTACCACATACGCGACGGCAAGACGCACGAGGAGGCCGGCGAGGGCCGGGAACCCTGAACGAGGCCGCTCCGGTGCGGCTCGCGCGACGGTGGGGTTCCGGGCCCGCGCGCGGGGCGCGGCCGGCGGACGCGGTTTTCTTGAACCGGTTCAAGGCGACGCGGGGAGGACGGGCTAGGCTTGCCGGATGCACGCACCCGCTCGCCATCGTCCCCGCACGCGGCTCGCCGCGCTCGCCGCGACCGTCCTTGCCCTGGCCGCGCCTGCCGCGGCCTCGCCGCCCGCGGAGCTCACCGGCGGCGATGTCGACGATCCGAAGGGCGCCGGCGTCGTCTCGAGCGGCGTGGCGCTGCCGGCCATTCCTCCGGTCACCGGAAACCGCAAGGCGCCCGTGCCCTCCTGGGGCAAGCCCCTGCCGTTCCCCATCGTGATCGCCGACCGGCGCAACAACCGCCTGCTGGAGGTGACGCCGGACAAGCGCATCGTTTGGGAATTCCCCTCGCCGAACCTGACGGTCTATTCCGGCAACGAGGACGTCAACTTCTCCGACGACGGCAAGCGCCTGGCGGTGAGCGAGGAGGACAACTACGACGTCCACATCGTCGACTACGAGAAGCGCAGCCTCGAGTGGACCTACGGGGTGCCGGAGAAGAAGGGATCGGGCCCGGGCTACCTCAACTACCCCGACGACGCGCACCTGCTGGCCGACGGCAAGTTCCTCACCGCCGACATCCGCAACTGCCGCGTGGTGATCATCGATCCCGAGACGAACACGATCGCCACGCAATGGGGCAAGCCCGGCGACTGCCGCCACGACCCGCCGTCGCGGCTCGCCTACCCGAACGGGGCGACCCCGATGGACAACGGCGACATCCTGGTCTCCGAGATCCGCGATGCCTGGATCACGCGCATCACGCGCGAGGGCAAGGTCGCCTGGAGCGTGAAGGCGCCCAACATCCGCTACCCCTCGGACGCCTTCCCGACGGTGGACGGGAAGAACGTGATCGTGGCCGACTTCTGGAAACCCGGGCGCGTCGTGATCTTCGACCCCGCCACGCGCAAGGTGCTCTGGCAGTACGACGCGAGGTCGGGCGAGGCGATGCTCGACCATCCATCGCTCGCCCGCGAGCTGCCGACGGGCGACATCATCGTCGCCGACGACCTGCGCCATCGTGTGGTGGTGATCGACCGCGCCACGAAGAAGATCGCCTGGCAGTACGGCGTGACCGACACGCCCGGCCACAAGCCCGGCTACCTCTTCTACCCGGACGGTTTCGACCTCGACGTCTTCCGCGACTGGAGGCCCCGGTGACCCTAGGGCGCCGCCTTCGCGAGCTGCCGCGCGACCTCGGCTAGCCCGTCGGCCAGCCCGTCGGCCTCCCCCTGGTCGAAGCGGCGGTGGTAGCGCTTCTTCACGCCGTGCTCGTGCAGGAGTACATGGCGCGTCGGGGTGATGCCGCGCTCGGCAAGGCAGCTGCGCGCGCAGGCGAGGGGGCAGCCGTCCAGCGCCAGGATCGGGCGGCCCGAGCGGGCAATCCTCACGAGGTGCGCGACGTTTCCGCCGACACCGGCAATGCAGGACATCTCCGCGACCCCGCGGCGGTCCAGCTCGAGGGCGATGTGGTTCGCCGTCTGCGCGGCGCTCGAGCACCCGGAGCAGGAGTAGACGAGGGGAAGGTCGCGCTTTCTCGTGTTCAAGGGCGGCGCATCGGGTCGTTGGAAGGCGCCCGGCGGCGGCGGTTCACCGGGCTGTCGCGAGGAAGTCTACCGGGACTCGATGACCGCCACGTTGCGAACCGTCCCGGCCGGGGGCTGGAGGCCGTGCCGGAGATCCTTCAAGATGTCGGCGTGACCCGCTCGCCCTCCGGTTCGAGAATGCTCCCGCACGCGCCCCTTCCGCGGCCGGCTGCCGCCGCACGGCGCGCGTCCACGCGGCGAAGGCGGGAACTGCCGATGGCACAGGCGACGCGGCGGTGAGCGACCTGGCGTTCATGCGCGAGGCCCTGGCGCTTGCGGCCGAGGCGGAAGGGGCCGGGGAGGTGCCCGTCGGCGCCGTGGTCGTCAAGGACGGCGAGGTCGTCGGCCGCGGCTGGAACCGTCCCATCTCGACAGCCGATCCCACGGCGCACGCGGAGATCGTCGCGCTGCGCGAGGCGGCGGCGCGCCTGGGCAACTACCGGCTGCCCGGCTGCGAGCTCTACGTGACGCTGGAGCCCTGCGCCATGTGCGTGGGGGCGATGCTGCACGCGCGCCTGGCGCGGGTGGTCTTCGGCGCCGCCGATCCCAAGACGGGCCTGCGGCGGCGCCCTGGCGCTCTCGGGCGAGGCGAGGCTCAACCACCAGTCCGCATTCGTTGGGGGCGTGCTCGCCGAGGAGTGCGGCGCGATCCTCAGGCGTTTCTTCGCCGAACGTCGCTAGCCCGGGCGGGCCCCCGCGGGGGTGTAGAATTTCACCGCGATTTCCACCCGCCGTACCCCCCGATGCCCGTTCCCCGTTTCGTCCACTTGCGCCTGCACACGGAGTATTCGATCGTGGACGGGATGGCGCGCGTGGACGGCGCGGTGGAGGCAGCCGCCGCCGACGGCATGCCGGCGCTCGCGATCACCGACGCCGGCAACCTCTTCGGGGGCGTCAAGTTCCACCTGGCCGCGCGCGCGCGCGGCGTGCAGCCGGTCATCGGCTGCGACCTCGCGATCACCAACGAGAAGAACCGCGACCAGCCCTTCCGCGTGGCGGTGCTCTGCCGCGACCACGCAGGCTACCTGGCCCTTTGCGATCTCCTCACGCGGGCGTTCGAGCAGAACCAGTGGCGCGGCCGCGCGGAGGTGCGGCGCGAGTGGCTGAAGGGGGTCGCGGGCCTCATCGTGCTCTCCGGGGCCGAGGCCGGCGACGTGGGGGCGGCGCTGCTCGCGGGCGCGCCCGCGCAGGCCGAGGCGCTGGCGCGCGACTGGGCGCGGGACTTCCCGGGCGCGTTCTACGTCGAATTGCAGCGCGCCGATCCGGAGCGCAGCGCCCCGTACGTCCGCGCCGCCGTGGCCCTCGCGGGCCGCCTGGAGCTTCCCGTGGTGGCCACCCACCCGGTGCAGTTCGTGAGCCCCGACGAGTACACGGCCCACGAGGCCCGCGTCTGCATCGCGCAGGGCTGGGTCCTGGGGGATGCGCGCCGGCCGCGCGACTTCAGGCCCTCGCAGTACTTCAAGTCGCAGGCCGAGATGGCCGCGCTCTTCGCCGACCTGCCCGAGGCCCTGGAGAACTCGGTCGAGATCGCGCGCCGCTGCGCGTTCGAGTTCGCCCTGGGCCAGACGCGGCTGCCCGCCTTCCCGACGCCCGACGGCGTCCCCGTGGACGAGTACCTGCGCACCCTGGCGATCGAGGGGCTGGAGCGCCACCTCGAGGAGGCCTGGCCCGATCCCGCCGGGCGCGACGCGGCGCGCCCCCGCTACCTCGAGCGCCTCGACTACGAGGTGAAGACCATCGCGCAGATGGGCTTCCCGGGCTACTTCCTCATCGTCGCGGACTTCATCAACTGGGCCAAGCAGAACGGCGTGCCCGTGGGGCCCGGGCGCGGCTCCGGCGCGGGGTCGCTGGTGGCCTGGTCGCTCGGCATCACCGGGCTGGACCCGCTGCGCTACGAGCTGCTCTTCGAGCGCTTCCTCAACCCCGAGCGCGTGTCGATGCCCGACTTCGACATCGACTTCTGCCAGGAAGGCCGCGACCGGGTGATCGAGTACGTGCGCGGCAAGTACGGCGCGCAGAGCGTGTCGCAGATCGCCACCTTCGGCACCATGGCGGCCAAGGCCGTCGTGCGCGACGTCGGGCGCGTGCTCGGCATGGGCTTCGGCGAGGTCGACCGCATCGCGAAGCTGATCCCGTTCCAGCTGGGCATCACGCTGAAGGAGGCCATCGCGGCCGAGCCGCAGCTGAAGGCGCTGATCGAGGAGCAGGAGGAGGTCCGCGAGCTGATGCGCCTGGCGATGGCGCTGGAGGGCCTCACGCGCAACGTCGGCATGCACGCGGGCGGCGTCCTCATCGTCCCGGGCAAGCTCACGGACTTCACGCCGCTCTACTGCGCCGACGGCTCCACGGCCACGGTGAGCCAGTTCGACAAGGACGACGTCGAGAAGGCGGGGCTGGTCAAGTTCGACTTCCTGGGGCTCACCACGCTCACCATCATCGCCGAGGCCGAGCGCCACATCCGCGCCATGGGCCACCCGGATTTCGACATCCAGGCGATCGCGCTCGACGACCCCGCGGCCTACAAGGTGTTCTCCTCGGGCAACACGGTCGCCATCTTCCAGTTCGAATCGCGCGGCATGCGCGACCTCATCATGAAGGCGAGGCCGGACCGGCTGGAGGACCTCACCGCGCTGAACGCCCTCTACCGGCCGGGCCCGATGGAGCTCATCCCCGAGTTCATCGAGAGGAAGCACGGCAGGCAGCGCTGGGATTACCCCGATCCGCGACTCAAGGAGATCCTCGACCCCACCTACGGCGTCATGACCTACCAGGAGCACGTCATGACGATCGCGCAGGTGATCGGGGGCTACACGCTCGGGAGCGCGGACCTCCTGCGCCGCGCCATGGGCAAGAAGAAGGCCGAGGAGATGGCCCAGCAGCGCGCGGTCTTCCTGGAGGGGGCGACGCAGCGCGGGCTGGACGCGTCGAAGGCGAGCGTCCTCTTCGACCAGATGGAGAAGTTCGCGGGCTACGGCTTCAACAAGTCGCACTCCGCGGCCTACGCGCTGGTGGCCTACCAGACGGCCTACCTGAAGGCGCACCATCCGGCGGCCTTCTGCGCGGCGAACCTCTCGGCGGTCATGAACGACACCGACAAGGTGCAGGTGATCTTCGACGACGCGCGCGCCAACGGCCTCGAGGTGGCGCCGCCGGACGTGAACGAGGGCGGCTACCGCTTCGCGCCGCTGGACGCGCGGCGCATCCGCTACGGGCTGGGCGCGGTCAAGGGCACCGGCGAGCAGGCGATCGGGAACATCGTCGCGGCGCGCGAGTCCGGCGGCGCGTTCCGCGACCTGGGCGACTTCTGCCGGCGCGTCGACCGGCGTGTCGTGAACCGGCGCGCCATGGAGGCGCTGGTCAAGGCGGGCGCGTTCGACTCCATCGAGCCCAACCGCGCGAGCCTCGCCGCCTCGCTGGGCGCGGCCATCGAGCTGGCGGAGCAGGCCGAGCGCTTCGCCCAGCAGACGAGCCTCTTCGGCGGCGCGGAGGAGGCGGCCGCGGAGGCCTTCGAGCTCATGCGCGTGCCGGACTGGCAGGAGCGGGAGCGCCTGCTCGCGGAGAAGCAGAGCCTCGGCTTCTACCTGAGCGGCCACCCGTTCAGCGAATGGAGGGACGAGATCCGCCGCGTGGCGCGCACGCCGCTCGCCGAGTTGAGGCCCGCCAACGAGCCGCAGATGGCCGCCGGCGTGATCTACGGCGTGGCCATGAAGAACTCGCGGCGCGGGCGCATGGCCGTGCTCACCCTGGATGACGGTACGGCGCGTCTCGAGGTGGTGGTCTTCGGCGAGCTGTTCCACGAGAAGCGCGCCGTGATCCAGGAAGACCTGGTCGTCGTGGTGCAGGGCCGCGTGTCGCAGGACGACTTCTCCGGCGGCATCCGCTTCACCGCCGACAAGCTCATGGACCTCGCCGAGATCCGCAGCGTCTACGCGCGGGGCATCCGCCTCAGCATCAACGGGCAGGCCGACTCCGCGAAGCTGCGCTCGGTCCTCGCCCCCTACACGGGCGGCAAGTGCCCCGTCGCCATCCGCTACCGGAACTCCCAGGGCGAATGCGACATCCGCCTGCCCGACGAGTACCGCGTGAAGGTGTCGGGGCCGCTCATCGCCTCGCTCGCCGAATGGCTCTCGGAGCGCAACGTCGAGGTCGTTTACTAGGACGCCGGCCAACGCCGGCGTGCAATGTCAGGCGGTCGGGTGCTGCTCGAAGTCCGCGAATTCGGCTTCGAAGGGCGCGACTTCCACGCGGTCGACGCGCGCCGACGGCGGGCCCCGGTTCGCCCACGCGACCATCGCCTCGACGGACTCGGCCGGCCCGGCGATTACCGCCTCGACCGTGCCGTCGCGCCGGTTCCTCACCCAGCCCGCGAGCCCCAGGCGGACGGCCTCGCGGTGCAGCGAGTAGCGGAACCCGACGCCCTGCACGAGCCCGTGGATGCGCAGGCGCCGGCAGGCGGGCTCACTCATCGCCGCCCACCTTCCCGCGCCCGCGCTTGGTGACCCCGCGCAGCTTCTTGCCGCCGAGGCGCCGCTCCTTCGAGGCGCGCGTGGGCCGCGTGGCCACGCGTTTCTTCGGGACGTAGTTGAGGCGGACCAGCCGTTCGGCAAGGCGCTCGAAGGCGATGTCGCGGTTGCGGTGCTGCGAGGACGAGTCCTGCGCGATCACCACCACGCCGGACGGGGGGTGGAAGAGGCGCAACGCCGACTCGGTCCGGTTCACGTGCTGCCCGCCCGGACCGCTCGCGCGGAACACCTCGACCACCACCTCGCGCTCGAGCGTCTCGCGGTCGGTGGCGTAGGGGGGCGGGCTGAGCGGGGTTCGTCGTGTGGCCATCGTGGGCGTCGGTCCCGGCGTTTACCGGACTCCCGGCCGATGATCGGCGCCCGGTCGCGGGCCCGTTCACCGTTCCCCAGGCTGTCCGGGCGTCCGATCCATCGGACGCCTATTTGATGCGCATCCCCGGCGTCGCGCCGGATTCCGGCGCGAGGAGGTAGATCGAGCTGCCGTCGCCTGCGGCGAGCACCATGCCCTGGGACTCGCCGAAGCGCATCTTGCGCGGCGCGAGGTTGGCGACCATCACGGTGAGGCGGCCCACGAGGTCCTTGGGCGTGTACGCCGAGCGGATGCCCGCGAACACGGTGCGCGTCTCGATGCCGATGTCCAGCGTGAGCTTGAGGAGCTTGTCGGCGTCGGCGATGAGCTCCGCGTCGACGATGCGCGCCACGCGCAGGTCGATCTTGCCAAAGTCGTCGATGGAGATCGTCTCGCCCACGGGAAGGATGGGCGCGGGCCTCGGAGGCTCCACGGGCTCCAGGCGGAATTCCGGGGCCTCCCCGTCCGCGGGCTTGGCCGCCTCGGGCTTCGCTTCCGACAGGGGTTCGAGAAGCTGCTCGATCTGCTTCGGGTCGATGCGCGAGAGCAGGTGCTTGTAGGGCTGCACCGTATGCCCGGGCTTGAGGGCGCTCGCCACGTCCTCCCAGGTGAGGGGCTTCGCGAGCGCGAGGAAAGCCTCCACGTCCTCCGCGACCCGGGGCAGCACGGGCTTCAGGTAGATCGTGAGGATGCGGAAGAGCTCGAGGTAGAGCGTGCAGAACCACTGCAGCGCCGCCTCCTGGCCGGGCTCCTTGGCGATCTCCCAGGGCTTCTGCTCGTCCACGTACTGGTTCACGCGGTCGGCGAGGAACATCACCTGCCGGATGGCCTTGCCGAAGTCCCGCGCGTCGTAGTCGGCCGCAACCTGGTCGGCGAAGCTGCGCACCTCGAAGAGGATGCCGGGGACCTGCTCCTCGTTGTCGGGCACGGGGGCGGCCACGTTGCCGCGCAGCTTGTGCTTGAGCTCGCGCCCGGCCGACAGCGGCTCTTCCGAGAGACGCCCGCCGAAGCGCTTGGAGATGAAGCCGGCCGCGCGGCTGGCGATGTTCACGTACTTGCCCACGAGGTCGGAGTTCACGCGGGCGAGGAAGTCGTCCGGGTTGAAGTCGAGGTCCTCGACGCGGGCGTTGAGCTTGGCGGCCAGGTAGTACCGGAGCCACTCGGGGTTCAGGCCCAGCTCGGCGTACTTCTGCGGGCTCACGGTGATGCCCCGCGACTTCGAGAGCTTCTCGCCGGTGAGCGTGAGGAAGCCGTGCACGAAGACGTTGTCGGGCACCTTGCGGCCGGCGAACTTGAGCATCGCCGGCCAGAAGAGCGTGTGGAAGTAGATGATGTCCTTGCCGATGAAGTGGATCTGCTCGAGCTTCGGGTCGGCCAGGACCTTGGCGAAATCCAGGCCCTTCCTGTCCAGGTAGGCCTTGAGCGAGGCGAGGTAGCCGATCGGCGCGTCGAGCCAGACGTAGAAGTACTTGCCCTTGGCGCCCGGGATCTCGATGCCGAAGTAGGGCGCGTCGCGGGTGATGTCCCAGTCGTTGAGCCCGCCGTCCAGCCACTCGCGCACCTTGTTGGCCACCTCGGGCTGCAGGCGCCCGTCCTGCGTCCAGTCCTTGAGGAACTCGACGCAGCGCGGGTCGGAGAGCCGGAAGAAGAAGTGTTCGGACTTCTTCAGGACAGGGGTGGCGCCGGTGAGGGCCGAGACCGGGTTCTTGAGGTCCGTGGGCGTGTAGACGGCGCCGCAGCTCTCGCAGGAGTCGCCGTACTGGTCCTTCGCGCCGCACTTCGGGCACTCGCCCTTGATGTAGCGGTCCGGGAGGAACATGCCCTTCACCGGGTCGAAGAACTGCTCGATCGTCTTGGTGGCGATGAAGCCGGCCTCCTTCAGCGCCGCGAAGATCCCGGCGGCGAGCTCCCGGTTCTCGGCGGAATGCGTCGAGTGGAAGTGGTCGAAGCTCACCCCGAAGCGCGCCAGGTCCTTGCGGTGGGACTCGGCCACGCGCGCGATCAGCTCCTCGGGGGTGATGCCCTCGGCCTCGGCCTTGAGCATGATGGGCGCCCCATGGGTGTCGTCGGCGCAGACGAAATGCACCTTGTGGCCCTGCAGCCGCTGGAATCGCACCCAGATGTCGGCCTGGGTGTATTCCATGATGTGCCCGATGTGGAACGGGCCGTTGGCGTAGGGTAGCGCCGTGGTGACGAAAAGCTTGCGGGGCATGAAGCCGGGTGGCGCGCCTGTAAGGGGTTGTCGGGCGGCTCGTGCAACCGCGCGAGTCGCGGCCGCGAGTACAAGAATCGCAATGGAAAAGGCTCAGCGCGATTGTAGCAAATTGCTTTAAAATTGCATGCTTTCCCTCCCGCTTTCCGCGAACGCCCTGGCGAACGCGCACCCAGAGACGACATGGCCATCACCGACAAGGACGTCCTCGCAGCCCTTTCCGAAATCATCGACCCGGTCACCGGCCGCAACTACGTGGAGGGGCGATCGGCAAAGAACGTGAAGGTCGAGGGCGACCGCGTCAGCCTCGACGTCGTCCTGGGCTATCCCGCCCGGGGCGTGATCGAGAAGGTCCGCGCCCAGGTCACCGAGCGGCTGCGGCAGCTGCCGGGCGTGGCGAGCGTGAGCGCGAACGTGCACACGAAGATCGTCTCGCACGCCGTGCAGCGCGGCGTGAAGCTCGTGCCCGGCATCAAGAACATCATCGCGGTGGCCTCCGGCAAGGGCGGCGTGGGCAAGAGCACCACGGCCGTGAACCTGGCGCTGGCGCTCGCGGCCGAGGGCGCCTCCGTGGGCATGCTCGACGCCGACATCTACGGCCCTTCGCAGCCCACCATGCTCGGCATCACCGGCCGGCCCGCCTCCCGGGACGGCAAGTCCATGGAGCCGATGGAGGGCCACGGCATCCAGGCGATGAGCGTGGGCTTCCTCATCGAGGCCGACACCCCGATGGTCTGGCGCGGCCCCATGGTCACGCAGGCCCTGGAGCAGCTCCTCACCGAGACGCGCTGGCGCGACCTCGACTACCTCGTGGTCGACCTGCCCCCCGGCACCGGCGACATCCAGCTCACGCTCGCCCAGAAGGTGCCCGTGACCGGCGCGGTGATCGTCACGACCCCCCAGGACATCGCCCTCATCGACGCGAGGAAGGGCCTGAAGATGTTCGAGAAGGTGGGCGTGCCCATCCTGGGGATCGTCGAGAACATGGCGATCCACGTCTGCTCCAAGTGCGGCCACGCCGAGCACATCTTCGGCCACGGCGGCGGCGAGCGCATGTGCAAGGACTTCGACGTCGAGTTCCTGGGAGCGCTGCCCCTGGACATCGCCATCCGCGAGCAGACGGACAGCGGCAAGCCCACGGTGGTGGCCGACCCCGACGGGAAGGTCTCGTCGATCTACCGCGACATCGCCCGCAAGGTCGCCGCGCGCATCGCGCGGCAGGCCGAGGACCGCACCGCGATCTTCCCGAAGATCGTCGTCCAGAACACGTGATCGCCGGCAATTGAAAGGACATCGGGGCGATCGTTCGAGCGGACGATCCCGCCGCTCAACTCCGTGAGCAAGAAACCATGAGCATCATCACCGGCAATTGACAAGGACATCGGGGCGATCGTTCGAGCGGACGATCCCGCCGCTCAACTCCGTGAGCGAGGAACCATGAGCATCAAGAGCGACAGGTGGATCCGCCGCATGGCGGCCTCCCACGGCATGATCGAACCGTTCGAGCCGGGGCAGGTGCGCGAGGTGGACGGCAAGCGGATCGTCTCCTACGGCACGTCGAGCTACGGCTACGACATCCGCTGCTCGCGCGAATTCAAGATCTTCACCAACATCAACGCCACGATCGTCGACCCCAAGAACTTCGACGAGAAGTCGTTCGTGAACTTCGAGGGCGACGTGTGCATCATCCCGCCCAACTCCTTCGCGCTGGCGCGCACCGTCGAGTACTTCCGCATCCCGCGCAGCGTCCTCACGGTCTGCCTCGGCAAGTCCACCTACGCGCGCTGCGGCATCATCGTGAACGTGACGCCCTTCGAGCCCGAGTGGGAGGGGTTCGTGACGCTGGAGTTCTCCAACACCACGCCGCTGCCGGCCAAGATCTACGCCGGGGAGGGCTGCGCGCAGGTGGTCTTCTTCGAGGCCGACGAGGTCTGCGAGACCTCCTACCGCGACCGCGGCGGCAAGTACCAGGGGCAGCAGGGCGTCACGCTCCCCAAGATGTGAGGGCGCCGCCGTCGTCCATTCCCCCTTGGCGTAACGGGCGTTTCAACCACAAATACTTGCGGTCGCGCCCGGGATTTGCCCTATACTTCGCGCATTTTTCGACCCCCGGGGAAGCCGGCCTCCCCCGCGGGCGCGGTGCATCACGCTGCCGGCACGACGACGAGAAGGGGGTCATCATGACAGGAGCGAGGAACTACCGGAATGCCGCTGCCGCGCCCGTGCGCGCGCCCCGTCCTTCCCGTATCGCCTCGACGACCCGTCACGAAAGACATCGATGCCCCGAGCCGTAGTCAAGAAGCTCCGCCCCACGCCGGACTTCCCCCTCGATACCCATCCCGAAGTCAGCCTCGACTTCGGCACCGTCAAGCAGTACCTCGCCCGGCACCCGTACAAGAAGCCGGTACTCCTCGTCGATCTGGACATCGTGCGCGCCAAGACCCGGCGCTTCCGGGCGTCGCTGCCGCGCGTGCGGCCGCACTTCGCCGTCAAGGCCAACCCCGATCCGCGCGTCCTCAAGGTGCTGATCCAGGAAGGTGCCGGCTTCGAGATCGCCTCGATCGCCGAGCTCGACCTCCTCCTCGGCCTCGGGGTCCCCGTCGCGGAGATCTTCTATTCCAACCCGATGAAGTCGCGGGCCTACCTCGAGTACGCCGCCTCCAAGGGAGTGGAGTGGTTCGTGGTCGACTCCGAGGAGGAGATCCGCAAGGTGCAGTCGGTCAAGGCCGACGCCAAGCTCTACCTGCGCATCGACGCGCCCAACATCGGCAGCGACTGGCCGCTCGCCGGCAAGTTCGGCGCGCACATGAGCGACATCCCGGAACTCATCGCGGCCGCGGTCGACTGCAAGGCCGACCTCGCCGGCATCACCTTCCACGTGGGCTCGCAGTGCCTCAACCCGGAGAACTGGCGCGTCGGCATGGAGCGCGCGCGCAAGGTCTTCGCCGCGATGCGCCAGGCCGGGCTCAGCCCGCGCCTGCTGAACCTCGGGGGCGGCTATCCGGTGCGGCACGTGAAGCCGATCCCCTCCATCGAGACGATCGCCGAGGTGATCAACCGCGAGCTGCGGCACTTCGGCCCCGAGATCCAGGTGATCGCGGAGCCGGGGCGCTACCTGGTGTCCGACGCGGGCTACTTCATCTGCCGCGTCGTGGGCACCGCCACGCGCAACGGCCAGCGCTGGATGTACTGGGACGCCGGCGTCTTCGGCGGCGTCATCGAGACGACCGAGGGGTTGCGCTACAACCTCTACACCGATCGCGACGGCGAGCCCGTGGCCTGGAACGTCGCCGGCCCCACCTGCGACTCCGTCGACGTGGTGATGCGCGACGAGCTGCTGCCCGGCGACCTGCAGGAAAACGACTTCATCTTCATCAAGAACGCCGGCGCCTACACCACCGCGTACGCCTCGAACTTCAACGGGTTCCCGCTGCCCGAGGTGGCCGTCATCGGCAGGCCGTGAGGGGCGCGCCGCGGTGACCGGTGAGCTGCGCGGCGCCTTCGAGCCCGCCGACCCGGACTTCGCGCGGCGCACGCGCGAGAGCTTTTCCCGCCAGGGGGCGATGGCCCACCTGGGCGCGGTCCTCGGCCGCATCGAGCCGGGCTTCGTCGAGATCGCGGCTGCGTACCGCCCGGAACTGTCGCAGCAGCACGGCTTCTTCCACGCCGGCATCGTCGCGACGGTGGCCGACTCGGCGGGCGGCTACGCGGCCTACACGCTCTTCCCGGCGGACGCGGGCGTCCTCACGGTCGAGTTCAAGGTGAACCTCATGGCGCCCGCCGACGGCGAACGCATCGTGGCCGCCGGCCGCGTGATCCGGACGGGCCGCACCATCACGGTGGCGCAGTTCGACGTTCACGTGGAGAAGGGCGGGCGGCGCACGCACTGCGCGACCGGCCTGCAGACGATCATGCGCATCGTGGGCCGCGCCGCGGTCCAGGGCTAGGGCTGCCGTGGCGCAGGACTTCTGGGCCTCCAGCGGCTTTCGCCACCTCGCGCGCGGGCCCGAGGGCTGGCTCTTTCCCGGAGACGAATACCTGCGGCACTTCCTCGCCCGGCCCGAGCTCGCCCCGCCGCCCGAGGCCGGCCCGGGAGAACGGCACCTGCACGCGCGCCTGGCGGAGAAGCCGCGGCTCGAGATCCGCGAGGCGGACCTCTCGGCGGTCGAGGACGAGGACGCCCGGGAGAACTGGGTGGAGTTCCTGCGCTTCCGCGACCGCCTGCTCGCCGCGGGCTCCGTCGAGGCCTGCTACGTCGACCAGTTCCGCCGCGCCAGTGTGGAGATCGCGCCGCCGTTCCTCGACGCGCTGGCGCAGGCGATCGTGCGCGGGCTCCTCGAGGGTCTCGCCGACCCGTGGCTCGCGCGTGCCGGCGAGCTCTTCTTCCGTCCGCAGCGCGTGAGCGTGGAGGGCGGGCAGGTCCTCGCCGCCGACGCCTCCACGATCGAGGCCTACGCCGAGACGGGGGGCTTCGGCAACCTCGGGCGGCTCCTGAAGCAGCAGCAGACGCCCGTGGCCGCCGTGAAGATGGACATCCTGAACGACGAGAACGCGCCGTTCTACTTCCTGCGCGACGAGCTGTTCTCGTTCCTCCTCGACCTCACGCCGGGGCGGCCTGGCGCGAAGGCCCTTGCCACGCTGCTCGAGCGCTGGATCGCGCACCTGGCCGGCGTGCGGGTCGCCGTCGAGCCCGTGGAGCGCGTCGACGACGAGCGCTGGCGCTGGCACGTCGGCCTGGACGTCGAATCCACCGCCATCCTCAATGCGCTCTACCTCGGCGAGGCCGTGCCCGGCGAGGCGCGCGCGCGCCTGGCCACGCTCTTCCGGCTCGAGTTCGCCGACCCGGCCGACGCGGCGCCCGAAGTGGCGGGACGCCCTGTCTACCTGGGCCTCGCCTTCCGCCCGGACCACACGTTGCGCATGAAGCCGCAGAACCTCCTCGTGAACCTGCCGCTCGCTCGCGCGAGCTGAGGCGCCCGCAGCGGGTAAAATGGACGCTTCGATCGATTCTGCGGAGCGGGCCATGACTGTCGTGGGCGAGAACACCGGCACCTTCATGCTGGGCAAGGAGCTGGACATCCTGATGGCGGAACGCGGCAGGCTGCTCAAGGTCGCGGGCGCGGCTGCCCAGTTCGTCGCCCTCATGGAGAGCCGCGCGCTTCCCGAATCCGTCGCCACCGAGGCCGAGCTCCTCGCCGAGAGCGTGAACGCCCTCTCGGAGGACACGCTTCGCGACGCGCTCGCCTCCATCACCCGGCCCAAGTAGGGCCCACCCAAGGAAAGCCGACCATGAACCCCGAGACCTTCAACATGAGCATCCGCAAGTTCCTGAAGAGCGTGGGCGTGCAGTCCCAGCGCGAGATCGAGGGCGCGGTGGAGAAGGCGATGGCCGCCGGCCGGCTCAAGGGCGCGGAGACGCTTCCCGCGAAGATGACGCTCACCATCGACGGTCTCGCGCTCACCGTGACCATCGACGGCCGCATCTCGCTCGAGTAGGGGCGCGCATGAACGACCTCGGCGGCGTCCAGGCCGTGACCTGGGCCGACATCGACTCTGCCGCGCGGAGCCTCGCGGGCGTGGCGCACCGCACGCCGGTGATGACCTCGCGCACCTTCGACGCCCGCACGGGTACCGCGGCCTTCTTCAAGTGCGAGAACTTCCAGCGCATGGGCGCATTCAAGTTCCGCGGCGCCTACAACGCGCTCTCGCGCCTCACCCCGGAGGAGCGCAGGAAGGGCGTGGTCGCGTTTTCCTCGGGCAACCACGCACAGGCGGTGGCGCTGGCCGGGCAACTGCTCGGCATCCCGGCGGCGATCGTCATGCCGGCCGACGCGCCCGAGGTGAAGGTCGCCGCCACGAAGGGCTATGGCGCGGAGGTCATCCTCTACGACCGCGCCGCCGGCCAGGATCGAGAAACCTTCGCCGCGGGCATCGCGGCCGAGCGGGGCGCGACCTTGATCCCGCCGTTCGACCATCCGCACGTGATCGCGGGGCAGGGGACGGCAGCGAAGGAGCTGCTGGAGGAAACCGGGCCGCTCGACTGGCTGTTCGTGTGCTGCGGCGGGGCGGGGCTGCTGTCGGGCTGCGCCGTCGCGGCCCGCCACCTGTCGCCGGGCATCAAGGTCGTGGGCGTGGAGCCCGCGGGCGGCGACGACGCTACCCGGTCCTTCCGGACGAAGACGCTGCAGCGCGTCGAGAACCCCCAGACCATCGCCGACGGCGCGCGCACCCAGTCGCTCGGCCGCCTCACCTTCCCGCTCGTGCTGGCCAACGTGCACGACTTCCTCACCGTCACCGACGAGGAACTGGTCGAGGCGATGCGCTTCCTGTGGGAGCGCATGAAGCTGGTCGTGGAGCCCACCGGGGCGCTCGCGACCGCCGGCGTCCTCTCGGGAAGGCTCGACACGCGGGGCGCCCGCGTGGGCGTGATCCTCTCCGGAGGCAACATCGACCTGCGCATGGCCGCCAAGCTGTTCGCGTGAACCGCGCGCTTCCGGTGCTGCCCGCCGCCATCCCGAGGCGCGGCTCGACGCTGTGGCAGGGGATCGGCCGCGCCGTGATGCGCCTGACGGGGTGGGGGATCGAGGGCAACTTTCCCGACACGCCCAGGCTCGTCGTCGCCGTGGCGCAGCACACGTCCAACTGGGACTTCCTGCACGGTGCGGCGGCCATGTTCGCGCTCGACCTGAGAGCGACCTTCATCGGCAAGCACACCCTCTTCGTCTGGCCCTTCGCGGGCTTCCTGCGGTGGATGGGCGGCGTCCCCATCGATCGCTCGGCCCCCCGGGGCGTGGTGGGGGAGGCCGTGGCAGCCTTCGGCCGCGAGCCCTCGCGCATCCTCGTGATCGCGCCGGAAGGCACGCGCAGGAAAGTGGAGCGGTACAAGACCGGCTTCCTGAACATCGCGCGCGGCGCGCGCGTGCCTGTGCTGCTGATCGCGCTCGACTACGCGACGCGCACCATCCGCATCGGGCCCGCCTTCGAGGTGGGCGAGGACATCGAGGCCGAGCGCCTCAAGGTCGAGGCGCACTTCGCGAGGATCCCGGGCCGCTATCCGCAGTAGGCGCGGCGGGCCGGTGCCGTGCACGTCCCCGGCGCGACCCATCGTGGTGCTGCGGCGCACCAATCCGCGGCGGCCGGGCGTCCGGTTCCTGGCGGGGAGATTTCAGCAACCTGCTGATATACATCTGAAAAACAAGAGATCTCGGGATTGGCACGGTCCATGCTGCATAGCCCTTGTCGGCGTGCTTCTCGCGCGCTGGCAGTTTCTCCTCCGAGAGCGGTTTGGCCCGCCGGTTTCCCCGGCGGGCCATTTTTTTGCCGATCGCCGGGCGAAAAAAAGCCCGCCTCGTGGCGGGCTTTCCGGGAACCGGTGGGAACCGCGGTTCAGTCGGCGTAGATGCCGGCCTTCTTGATGATGGGCGCCCACTTGTCCACTTCCGCCCTGAGGTGCTTGGCGAGCGCGGCGGGGGTGGCCTGGTCCTGCGGGACGGGCTCGGTGCCGAGGTCGGCGAACTTGGTGACCACGTTCGGGTCCTTGAGCGCGGCCTGCAGCGCGGCCGACAGCTTGTCGATGACCGGCTTGGGCGTGCCCTTGGGGGCCCACATGCCGTGCCAGATGCCGACCTGGAAGTCCTTGATGCCGGATTCCTGCACGGTGGGCAGGTCGGGCATGGCCTTGATGCGCTTCGCGGTGGTGACCGAGTAGGCCTTCACCTTGCCGCCCTTGATCTGCGGCGTGGTGTTGGTCGTCTGGTCGCACATGAAGTCCACCTGGCCGCCGATGAGGTCGGTCATCGCGGGGCCCGTGCCCTTGTACGGCACAGTCGTGAGGTCGGTCTGCATCGCGGTCATGAGGAGCATGCCGCACAGGTGCGAGGCGGCGCCGATGCCGGCGTTGGCGTAGGTGACCTTGTCCTTGTTCGCCTTCACGTAGGTGATGAGTTCCTTCATGTCCTTCGGCGGGAAGTCCTTGCGCGCGATGAAGGTCATCGGCACGTCGGTGACCAGG
>JAABQW010000241.1 GCA_011391275.1 Betaproteobacteria bacterium | reverse complement strand
ATCGTTGATTCGGGATTTCTGGCTGGCGGTGGACCGGATTCTCGGGGAATGGAAATGACCAAGCGGACCATCAGGGTCGGAATACAGTCGTTTGCGGACATCAAGAGCAGGACGATCGCGATCGCCGGCGGGGCCCATAAACCTGCCGCGGACGAACCGAAGGTCTGGTTCGTGTCGCTCAAGTCCTTCGCGAGCGTGCTCTCCGAGGAGAACGCGGCACTCCTCGCCGAGATTCGCAAGTCACGGCCGGCCTCGCTCAAGGAGTTGGAGAAGTCCACGGGACGCGCGCAGAGCAATCTGTCCCGCACGCTGCGCACGATGGAGAAGTACGGTCTGGTACGGCTGGCCGAGGGCAAGGGTTCCAGGGGGAGGAAGCCTCTGCGGCCGGAGGTCTTGGCCGACCGAATTGTGCTGGAACTGGCCGTCTAGGGCGCCCTCACCCACCTATCAGCGCCTGCGCCCTCTTCTGCACGGCGGGCACCGCATCGCGCATCTCGCGGGCCAGGTTCACCTGCTGCGCGGCGCGGGCGACTTCCAGCAATTCCCGGTCCACCGCATCGCCGCGGGCCTCGGCCCACGCGAGCACCTTCGCCAGGCGCCAGAGGGATGGATTGCCGTCGTGCACGGGCGCCGGGAAGGCCGTGCCGCTGCGGATCATCGCCTTGCGGGCATTCTGGCGGCTGCACCCGAGGATGCGCGCCACGTCGGTGAGGCCGACGAAGTCCGGTGCGGCTTCGACGAGGACCGCGCCCGGAATCGCTATCGCGACGTCACGCAGCGCGCCGAGGATGGCGTCGGTGGCGGAGCGGGCTTCGCGGGTGAACTCGAGGGCGATCCTGCCCCGCTGGCCGATGCCAGCGGTGGCATCTTCACAGCCGGCGGCGGCCAGGCGGCCGAGGAAACCGGCCGGGTCGGCGCCGGGGTCTGGCAGGGTGAACTTCAGGGTGAAGTCAAAGGATCTCATGGCTCGGTTTCGCTTCCAGGCGTGGGCGAAGTGCATCTGTCGACGATGCGCCTGAGCTGGTTCGCATGGTTCGAGGCGTTCTTTGGCGTGCTCCAGATGCTGGTGATGCAGAACTCGCCGCCTCGGCATTCAGGGTTGTTGGCCGGGCAATACATCCGCCCCCACGCGTGGGAGCCACCCACTTCGATCCGCCACCCGAGCTTCTCCGCATACCGCAGGGCTGCTTCGATATCCTTGCTCGGATGCTTTGCCCGGGCCATTCCCCCTCCGCCAAGATAGCTTCCCGGGTCGTGGTTGTCAATTGACAACCACGACCGGCAGCCATGTTGGAGGATCCGCGCGAACCACCCGCTCTCCAACGCCTATCTCGCGATCGACCCGAAGGGATTCCCGGTTGAAATTCCATTCCTCCCGTGGAGCACCACGGCGTCAACGCCAGGCGGGGCCTCACCTCGGGGACGAGGGAGGGCGGATGCGCGGTGCACGCCGAATGCGCCGGCGGAATTGCGAAGGCACTGTCGCGTAAGCCACCGGAGGGCCGCCACCTGCGTCACGCCGTGGCGCTCCACGATGTCGCGGAAGAGCACCGTGTCCACGTAGCCCTGCAGCAGGTCGATTCGGGTAGCAGCGGCAGGCGCCTGCGCTTCCGGGAAGCCCCCGACGGCAAGGTACTCGAGGAAGCGCTTTTCCAGGCGCGAGCGCGCTCGGGGCTCCAGGCGCGAGGCGTGGCCCGGCGGCTCCTCGCCCCGGTGGCGCAGGAACTCGCGGAAGCTGAACGGGCGGATCACCGTCTCCATGCCCCGGCCGCGAAGCGAGGTGTGCACTTCCCGGGAGAGCATCCGGGCCGATGAGCCGGATACGACGATCTCCACTTTTTCCGTGTCCAGCGCGCGACGCACGAAGCGATCCCAGCCGGGCACGAGCTGGATCTCGTCCAGGAGCCAGTGCACGGTAGCCCGGCCTCGCAGGTCGGGGAAGCGGCGGTAGTGCTCCTCGAGCAACAGGTTCAACTGCGCCGCATCGAGGCCGGCCAGGCGGTCGTCGTCGAAGCTCAGGTAGATCGACTGCTCCGGCGCGCCCTTCTCCCGCCAC
>JAABQW010000240.1 GCA_011391275.1 Betaproteobacteria bacterium | reverse complement strand
CGGTCGGCATGGAAATCCTTGAAACGGGCGTGCTGCCCTGCTGCGTCGGATTGTCACGCCTGATGTAACACCCGCCCTTGACCGAGGTCAACCGACCCGCGCGGCCCGGCCCCCGCGTCGGCCTGGCCTCAGGCGGCGGGCGCGGGGGGAACGAGGTACCGTTCGAAGCGCTCGCGCAACTCGCCCGCGATCGGCACCGGCTTGCCGGTGTCCATCGCCGCGAGGACGACGACGAGCCGGGCCCGGATGCGCACGACCCCGCCGTGACTCGCCGTAACCGCCAGCGTCATCGACGCATTGCCGAGCTTTTCCACGTCGAGCCTGAAGGTCAGCCGGTCCCCCACTCGACTGGGGACGAGAAAGTCGCATTCGAGGTGCGCCATCGGGAGCCCGAGACGCTCGATGCCGTGAAAGGTGCCGAACGGATGCCCCAGCCCCTCGTCGAACCAGTCCTCGACCAGTTCGTTCATCAGCACGAAGTACTGCGGGTAGAAGACGATGCCCGCGGGATCGCAGTGGTGGAAACGGATCAGCTTGTCGCGTTCGTAGGGCACGTCGGTCTCCGGCGGAAGGGGCGGTGGCGGCCCCGGATCGTACCGCGAGGCGGAGCAGCGGCCGCGTCGCCTCCACCACCGTCGCCCCCGGTCGGTGGCGCGTGCCGTGCGCCGGTCAGGTTCCCGGCGGCGGCACCACCGCGGTGGCCTCGAGTTCGATCTTGCCGGGACTGTCGAGGAGGTCGGAGACGAAGATCATGCTCATCGCCGGAAAGTGCCGGCCCATCCGCGCGCGCCAGATGCGCCCGAGTTCGGGGCGCGCGGCCAGGTACGCGGGCTTGTCGCAGCAATAAGCGGTGATGCGGCAGATGTGCTCGGGCCGCCCGCCGGCGGCGGCAACGACGGCGATCACGTTGGCCAATGCCTGGTCGAACTGCGGCGCGAGTTCCTCGGACGCGAAGCGCTGGTTGGCGTCCCATCCGACCTGCCCCGCGACGAACACCAGGCGGCCCGGCGTGACCGCGATGCCGTTCGCGTAGCCGATCGGCGGCACCCAGCCCGGCGGCAGCAGCACGTCCATCGGCGCCCCTAGTCGAGATACCGCGGCGGGTCCGGGTCGGTGGCCCAATCGGCCGCGGGCCGCGGGACCTTGGCCATCCACGCCTTCACCAGCGCCACGTGCTCGCGCTCCTCCTCCTCCATCTCCCGCGCCACCCGCTTGACCGCTGGCACCTTGACCGCCTTCGCCAGTGCGCCGAAGAAGCGCAGCGCGCGCTCCTCGCAGGCCAGCGCTAGCTCCAGCGCGTGCCACGGCTGCATCAGGTAATGCACGGCGTCCTGCGGCGCGGATTCCGGCGCCTCGAAGCCCGGCCACGGCGGCGGCCCGGAGGGCAGCGGCGGCGGGGCATCCCAGCCCATCTGCCGCATCACCTTCTCGGCGTGCTTGCCCTCGATGACGGCCATCTTGCGGAACAGCGCGCAGACCTCGCGGTTGTTGTGCATCTCCATCGCGTCGGCGAGCTCGGCGTAGCGCTCGGCGGCGTCCAGCTCGATCCGCAGCGCCCAGGCCATCAGCGCCGGGATCGATGCCGGCGGCCCGGCGAGCTTCGTTGCGCCGGGCTTCACCTTCGGGACGGCGCGGCCGGACTTCGGCGCGGCCGGCTTGCGTTTCGACGCGGCGTTGCCGGACTTCGGCGCCGCGGGCTTGCGGGCGGCGGTCATGGCGCGAACTCCGCTTCGAGGTCGGCCAGCGGCACCGGCTGCCCGCGGGGGCCCAGCGGGTACGGCTGGCGGTTTCCGGCGTAGAGCACGCCGATGTTGAGGCCGTCGTCGGTCATCACGCGCCGCGCCGCCTTGGCCGGGTCGTGGGTGACGGTGACCGACGCCGGATGCGCAAGCTCCTTCCATTCGCGCTGCTCGGGCCGGAACGTGACGCAGGGGGACAGGATCTCGACGAACGAAAAGCCTGGATGGCGCACCGCCTGCGCGATGATGTCGGCGGTGCCGTTCGGGTCGCCGGAGAACGCCCGGGCGACGAAGTTCGCGCCCGACGCCAGCGCGATCACCAGCGGATGGAACGCGCGGATGCCG
>JAABQW010000239.1 GCA_011391275.1 Betaproteobacteria bacterium | reverse complement strand
ATCGGGAAATGGAAATGGACCGGGTCAGTTGACCGGGTCTGTTCGGCTGTCAGGAAACCTTCACGAGCTGCTTGCCGAAGTTCTCGCCCCGCAGCATGCCGAGGAAGGCGCGCGGGGCGGCCTCCAGGCCCTGCGCGACCGTTTCGCGGTAGCGGATCCGCCCGGCCGCGACGTGCCCTGCCAGCTCCTGCATCGCGCCCGGCCAGAGGTCCATGCGGTCGGTGACGATGAAGCCCTGCAGGCGAACCCGGTTCACGAGCAGCGAGTAGACGTTGCGGATGGCGATCTCGCCGCCGTCATAGCCGGAAATCAGGCCGCAGAGCGGGATGCGCGCGCCGGCGTTCACGCGGCGCAGCACCGCATCCAGGATCTCGCCCCCCACGTTGTCGAAGTAGACGTCGACCCCGTCCGGGGCGGCCGCCTTGAGCGCCGCGTCCAGCCTGCCCGCCTTGTAGTCCACGCAGGCGTCGAAGCCCAGCTCGTTCACCACGTAGCCGCACTTGGCCGTGCCGCCGGCGATGCCCACGGCCCTGCAGCCGGCGATCTTCGCGAGCTGGCCCGCCACGCTCCCCACGGCCCCGCTCGCGGCGGAAACGACCACCGTCTCGCCGGGTCTCGGCGCGCCGATCTGCCCGAGACCCATCCACGCGGTGATGCCGGGCATCCCGGCGGCGCCGAGCCATACCGTCTCGGGCAGGCGGGGATCGGGGAGCTTCACCAGCCCCTTGCCGTCCGAGACGGCGAAGCGCTGCCACCCGAGCGTGCCCAGCACCTTGTCGCCCTCGGCGAACTTGCCGTGGCGCGAGGCGACGACGGTGCCGACGGCGCCTCCCACCATCACCTCGCCCAGCTCCACGCGGGCCGCATAGGACTTGCCCTCGTTCATGCGGCCGCGCATGTAGGGGTCCAGCGAGAGCCAGTCCACGCGGACGAGGATCTCGCCGTCGCCCGGCACGGGCACCGCCGATTCGACCAGCTGGAAGTTGGTTTCGCCGGCCGCCCCCGCGGGGCGCGAGGCCAGGACCACCTGCAGGTTTTTTTCGCTCATGTCGTTTCCGCTTTTGCGCAAGGCGCGCGTTCGTTGCTAGTCTTCGGGATTCCCCGACGATAGCACCGCGGCCGCCCGCCGGCCGCACCAACGGACCATGGCCCCCATCCTCGTATTCGACATCGAAACCATCCCCGACGTGGCGGGCCTTCGCCGCGTCTGGGATCTCGCGCCCGACACCCCCGACGCGGCGGTGGCGGACTTCGCCGCCCAGCGCCGCCGCCAGGCCACGGGCAGCGACTTCCTGCAGTGCCACCTGCACCGCGTCGTGGCGATCTCCTGCGCGTTGCGCGACCGCGACTCCGTGCGCGTCTGGTCCCTGGGCACCGCGAAGGACGGGGAAGCGGAGCTGGTGAAGCGCTTCTTCGACGGCATCGACAAGTACACGCCGCAGCTCGTTTCGTGGAACGGCAGCGGCTTCGACCTGCCCGTCCTGCACTACCGCGCGCTCTTCCACGGCATCGCGGCGCCTAAGTACTGGGACCTTGGCGAGGACGACCGCGACTTCAAGTGGAACAACTACATCTCGCGCTTCCACTCCCGCCACGTCGACCTGATGGACCTTCTGGCCGGATACCAGAACCGCGCCTTCGCGCCGCTGGACGACATCGCGCAGCTCTGCGGCCTGCCCGGCAAGCTGGGCATGGACGGCTCGAAGGTCTGGCAGGCGTGGCAGGACGGCAAGATCGAGGCCATCCGCGACTACTGCGAGACCGACGTGGCCAACACCTACCTCGTCTGGCTGCGCTTCCAGCGCATGCGCGGCGCCCTGTCGGCCGATGCCCACGACAAGGAGGTCGCGCTGTTCCGCGCCTTCCTCGCCGAGCAGAAAGCCGGGCACTGGAAGGAGTTCTCCGAGGCCTGGAAGTAGAGAAGGGTGCGCCGGGGAAGGCAGTCGTCGATTCGCAGCTTGGGAGCGTAGCGCCGGAGCGCAGGAAATCCGCGCTCCGGTTCCCTCCAGCCCCGAAAACGACCGGCGGCTGCGGAACTCGCGGCCCCTAGCGATCGAGCGGAAGACTGCCCCGCTCGATCCTTGCACACT
>JAABQW010000238.1 GCA_011391275.1 Betaproteobacteria bacterium | reverse complement strand
TGGCGTAGGCCTGGCGCAGCGCCGGGTCGTGCGGGTCCGTCCACAACCCGGTGGCGAAAACGGCGGGGCGCAGCCAGTTGAGGTAGAGGGCGGGCGTGCCGGCCGACTCGAAGACGTGCGGCGGGAGGTTCAGTTCCACCATCTGGCGCGCGAAGCTGCGGCCGCCCACCTCGTTCAGGCCGAAGCCGGGCAGGGAGTAGAAGTCGCGGTACCGCTTCACCTCGCCGTTGTCGACGTAGTTGTTGCCGAAGCCGCCGAAGAAGAAGTTCGCGAAGGGGTCCGCGCGGTCGCCGTTGGCGCGGCCGGCCGCGCCGCGCAACCAGATCGAGGAGTGGGCGAGCGGCAGCGCGGCGCCCCAGTGGTACTCGCCCGCGAACTGCGGGACGGCCTTGCCGTCGGCGCGGTTGACCAGGGCCACGAGGGCGCCGGCGAAGCCCTGTTCTTCGTCGACGGCGCCCAGCGACTTCTGCGTGTTGGTGTAGTGCAGCCCCACCTTGCCCGTGAACAGCCGGTCCGCGGTGGCCTCCACGTTCTGGTATCCGGGCAGCCGGTCGATCTTGCCGTAGTAGGCGAGGTCGTACTTGAGCTCCAGCCGGCGCGGCTCGTCGTAGATGAGCAGGTCGTCGTAGCCGGCCTTCACCGCGTAGCCCTTGCGGCTGCGGATGGTGGGTCCGAAGATGTCGTAGAAGTCGGAGCGGTTCCACGAGGCGTCGGCCCGCCACCCGAGGTAGCGCCAGGTCACCTCCAGGTGGCCGCGCTCGTCCTTCGTGAGGTCGGAGTCCGGCGTCCAGGCCGCGGTGATGCCCAGGCGCGCGAACGGGATCGGGTCCTCGATGTTGACGCGGTAGCCGATGCCCACGGAGTTCTTGTAGCCCTGCAGGACCGGGTAGGCGTTCTTCACCTCGAGCATGCGCGGGGGGTCGTAGACGCCGCGGCCGGTGACGAGCTTCTCCTCGTCGACGCGGCTGGCCGGCGGCACCTGCCACGTCGTCACGACGGGGTGCTTCGCGGCCACCTCGGCGCCCAGGAAGCGGATGGCGCTCAGGTCCTTCAGCGGCCTGGGCTCGATGATCGTGGGCACGAACCCCTTGCCCGTGTACTCGAGCACGATGAGCCGCCCGTCGGCCAGCGGCACGGGCCGGAAGTAGCCCGTCTCCGCGTTGGAGACCGCCTCCACCGCGCCGGTGGCGACCTCGTAGCGGAAGATGTTCGAGACCCCCGTGTAGTAGCTGCTGCCATACAGGTGGCGCCCGTCCGGCGAGAAGGCGAAGCTCTCCGGGATGGACTGCCCGAAGCGGAATTCGCTCAGCGGCTTCATGTCGCCCGCCTGGATCCGGGCGATCTCCCACACGCGCATGAACTGCTCGGAACTCACCTCGCTCACCGAGGCCGACAGCAGCCGCCCGTCGGGCGAGATGTCGAGGTCGTAGGGCACGTCCTCGTACCCGAACGTGTGCAGGTCCTCCGTCCGGTCGTAAGGGTGGGGGATGCGCACGAGCGTGGCATAGCCGTTCTCGTGGCGGATCCCCATCAGCGAGCGGTCCGCCGGGTTGAAGGCGATCTCGCCCACGCGGGCGTCCTCGAGCAGCATGCGGGCCTCGCCCGTCTTCGCGTCCACCGCCATGAGGTCGCGCAGGGCGAGGTTGTCGTTCGTGTAGAAGAGCGTGCCGCCCGCCTTGTCCCAGGCGACCGACGCCACGCGGTAGAGCATCGCCCGCTTGATGTCCGCGATGCGGCGGGTGGAGCCGCTGCGCGTGTCGATCGCGCCCACGTGCTCGACCGTGCCGGGGTAGCGGAACGCCCCGTAGAGCGTGCCGCTCGCCTCGTCGAAGAACACGCGCGACGAGGAGCCCACGGCGTTCGCGACGAGGTTCTTCTGCGCGGTGATGGGGTGCCTGCGGACCTCGGCGAGGTTCCTCGTCTGGAAGTCCTTCTCGAAGGCGATCCAGTCGCGCCAGGCCTGGTCCACGGTGATGCCGAAGACGTGCTCGAACTGGTCGGCGTAGTAGCGCCTGCTCCCCTCGTCGCGCCGCAGCCACGCGACGACCTTCTCCGGCGAGTGCGCCAAGGCGAGCCACGTGAAGAAGCGCG
>JAABQW010000237.1 GCA_011391275.1 Betaproteobacteria bacterium | reverse complement strand
CATCCAGCAGCGCATCCAGCACCTGGCCTACCACGACAACCTGACGGGGCTGCCCAACCGCGGGCTGCTCCAGGACCGCCTGGCCCACTCCATCGCGCGCGCCGAGCGCAGCGGGCGCAAGGTGGCGGTGCTCTTCATCGACCTCGACAACTTCAAGAACATCAACGACACGCTCGGCCACGACGTGGGCGACGAGCTGCTGCGCCAGGTGGCCCGGCGGCTCGGCGAATGTGTGCGCGCCGGCGACACGATCGCGCGGCAGGGCGGCGACGAGTTCATCGTGCTGCTGGACAGCCTCGAGGACGGCCGCGGCGCCTCGCTGGTGGCGCAGAAGATCCTGAATTCGCTGCGTGCCCCCTTCGCGCTGGGCGGCACCGAGCAGCACGTCAGCGGCTCCGTCGGGATCGCCGTCTTCCCGGAGGACGGGCGCGACGCGCAGACCCTCATGAAGAACGCCGACACGGCCATGTTCCACGGCAAGGGGATCGGCAAGAACACCTACCAGTACTTCACCGCGCAGATGAACGTGGCGGTGAAGCGCCGCATGACGCTCGAGTCGGCGCTGCGCCGGGCGGTCCTGCAGAAGGACTTCGTGCTGCACTACCAGCCGCAGGTGAACCTCGAGACGGGGGAGATCGTCGCGGTCGAGTCGCTGGTGCGCTGGAAGTCGGAGGACAGCGGCACCGTGATGCCCGGCGACTTCATCCCGCTCGCCGAGGAGACGGGGCTCATCAACGAGATCGGCGAGTGGGTCCTGCGCGAGGCGTGCCGCCAGAACAGGGAGTGGCAGGACCGCGGCCTCGCGCCCCGGCGCATCGCGGTGAACCTCTCCGCGCGCCAGTTCGCCGACAAGGCCTTCCTCGACACCGTGACCCGCGTGCTGGACGACACCGGGCTCGACCCGAAGTGGCTCGAGCTCGAGATCACCGAAAGCCAGGTGATGCGCCAGACCGACGGCATGATCCTGCTCCTCAACCGGCTCGCCGAGATGGGCGTGCACCTCGCCATCGACGATTTCGGCACCGGGTACTCGAGCCTCTCCTACCTCAAGCGCCTGCCGATCCAGACGCTCAAGATCGACCAGTCCTTCATCCGCGACATCACCGTGGACCCCAACGACGCCGCGATCGTGATGGCGATCATCCAGATGGCGCGCAGCCTCGACCTCGAGACAATCGCGGAGGGCGTGGAGACCGCGGGGCAACTCGCGATGCTGCGCTCCAAGGAGTGCCGCATCGGGCAGGGCTTCTTCTTCTCGGCGCCCGTGACCGCCGAGAACGTCTACCTGCTGCTGCGGCAGAACAACCTCTACGGCCGCGAGGCGGCGCACGCCCCCTAGCGGCGCCCGGGCGCCCTCGGCGCGAGCAGCAGGAAGATCGCCGGCCGCTTGCCGGGCGGTGCGGGCCGGGCGCGCCACTGCGCGACGCTCGCCATCCGGATGCTCTCGGCGGCGCCGGTGAGGTCGGCAGCGACCGCGAGCCGCGTATCCTCGCGGCAGGTCTCGAGCAGGTCCGCGAGGAGCGCGTCGTTGCGGTACGGCGTCTCGATGAAGACCTGCGTCTCCTGCACGGCCGCGGAACGCGCCTCCAGTTCGCGGATCGCCGCGGCGCGCGCGGCGGAAGCCACCGGCAGGTAGCCCGCGAAGCGGAAGCGCTGCCCCTCGAGGCCGCAGGCCATGAGAGCCAGCAGGATCGACGACGGGCCGGCGAGCGGAACGACGCGAAGCCCCTCCTCGTGGGCGGCGGCGACCAGCTTCGCGCCGGGGTCGGCCACCGCCGGCGCGCCGGCCTCCGACAGGAGCCCGAGGGGCCGGCCCTCGCGCAGCGGCGCCAGGAGCGCGGCCACGTCGGCGTCGCGGGTGTGCTCGTCCAGCACGGCGAAGCCCAGGGAGGCGATCGGGCCGGGGTGGCCGCAGGCCGAGAGGAAGCGGCGCGCGCTCTTCGCGTTCTCGACGACGAAGTCGCGTATGCCGCGCACGCGCTCGAGCACCGGCGCCGCGAGCACCGCCTCGGGGGCGCCGTCCTCGGCCAGGGTGACGGGGATGAGGTACAACGCCGCGGGCGGGATCACGGCACGGGCGCGCCTTCGGCTCTCAGCATGCCTGCCAGCGCGATGA
>JAABQW010000236.1 GCA_011391275.1 Betaproteobacteria bacterium | reverse complement strand
CGCCCGGTGAAGATCACCGTGTCCATCGGGAATTTCTCCGGACGGATGTGGCCGTTGAAGAAGTGGATCGTGAAGATGAAGCCCACGGCGAGCAGCGCCTCCTCCCCGTGCACCACCGTCGCCACGTTGAAGACCCAGCCGGGCAGGAACAGCGCGAACTGCTGCGGGAACCAGAGGATGAGCCCCGAGCCGCCGATGATCGCCATGCCCCAGAACACGGCCCAGTAGTCGAACTTCTCCCAGTAGGTCCAGCGGTCGAACTCGGGACGCGGGCCCTTGCCGACGAACCACTTGAAGTGGTTCCACAGGTCGAACGCGTCCTGCGGCTGCGGGACCATCGAGTTGGGGCCCCAGAGCACCGCGAGGAAGCCGGTGCGGCGAATCGCGCCCTCGAATATCCGGACCACGTGCAGCAGCCACACGATGATCATCGTGCCGGCGCAGATCCGGTGGATGAGCGCCGAGCGCTCGAAGCCGCCGAAAGCGCGCGCAAGCGACGCCGCCCAGTCATGGTCGGAAAAGACCAGGGGCAGGCCCGTGATCGCGCAACCGATGAACGTCAGCATCAGGAACGAGTGCATCACCCGGTCGATGCGGTCGAACCGCTCGTAGTACTTGTGTGCCGCAGCGTGCGCGGCGTTCGCAGTGCCGCGCGGGTTCTGGACGTGGCTGGCCATTAGTGCTTCTCCGCTTCAGGGGTCGAGCCGGCCCGCCGCTTCTTCATTTCCGCGAGCGACCGGTAGAGCCAAAGGACTGTGTGCAGGCCGAAGAACGCGAAGACGCCCGCAAGCAGGATCTGCATGAACTTCGTGGTGTAGTAGAGGATCAGGCCGCTTTCCCTGCTGTTCTTGTTGGCGTGCGGCTGGAACTTCACGAAGTTGGCGTTGGCCTTCGGGTGGCACGCCTTGCACGTCTCGAGGATGCGCTGCTCCGAGACCTTGGACAGCGGGTTCTCCTTGGGCAGCACCTCGTGCGCGCCGTGGCAGCTGGCGCAGGTGGCCATCGTCGCGAACCCGAGGTCGGTCACCTTCCCGTGGTACGTGTCGCGGTAGCTCTTGACGAAGTCCGTGTGGCAGCCGCCGCACTCGTTGATGACGTCGAGCTGCCACTTGGGCGTCTTCGGGTCGGCGATGGTGTGGGTGCCGTGGCAGTCGGTGCAGCCTGGTGCCTGCAGCACGTTGCTCGCGCGGAGCTTGCCGTGCTGGCTGGCCGACCAGACCTTCTTCACCTTGCCGTGGCAGGTGCCGCAGGTCTCGGGGATGTTGCCGCGGGCTACCGCGCTCTCGGGATCCTTGTGCGGCCGCATGTCGTGCGTCCCGTGGCAGTCGGTGCAGACCGGGACCTTGTCCTTCGCCTTGGTGTCTCCGTGCAGCTGCCTGCCGTGAATGCTGTCGTGGTACATCGCCGAGACGTTGCCGCCCGGGATCTTGCCTTCCTTGATGACCTTCTCGTTGCCGTGGCACGCGCCGCAGGTCGCCTCGAGGTTGCCGCGCGCGGTCCTGGCTCCATCGTCGGAGGTTGCCTTGATGTCGTGCGCGCCATGGCAGTCGGAACACGTGGCCGCCACCATCCTGCCGTCCGAGCGCGCCTTGCCGTGGATCGTCGTGGCGTATTCCTTGACCGCCTTTTCATGGCAGCTCGCGCATTGCGCGGGGCCGGGCGACTTGTGCGGATACTTCTTCAGTCCCTCGTCGGCATGGCAGTCGACGCAGCCCGCATTGCCGCCGCCGTGCAGGGTCTTCGCGTGCTTCAGGGGGTCGAGCAGGACCGGCTTGCCCGCCGCGCTCTTGTCGGTGGGCTCCGCTTCCGAGTGGCAGTCGATGCATTTCTGGCTCGCATCGGGCGCCTTGGCCGCGGTCTTCGCCGGCGCGGACTTGGCCTCCGGCGCCTTCGCTTCGGGCGCCTTGGCTGCCGCCACCATGTTGAGGCCTACCAGGAGGGCGAGTGCAATGCCTTGAATCGTCACGCGGATCATCGTCGGTTTCCCTGCGCGGAGAGCCAGGTCCCGGCCCGGATCCCGGGCCCCGTATCCGGCGGATTCGGGCAGGAACTGGCGCTGGCTCTCGTCGAGGGCAAACTTCTCACGGAGGGGGGTATGCAGTGTTGACATGGGTCAAGCGCGCCGCC
>JAABQW010000235.1 GCA_011391275.1 Betaproteobacteria bacterium | reverse complement strand
TCTGGGACCCGAATGAGATCGAGCTCGACAGGAACCGCCCGAAGGAGGCGCCCGCCGTGAAGCCGCCGACGCCGGCGTGGAAGATCTCGGTCTACGTGGCCATCCCGCTGCTGTTCGTCCTCCTGGTCGCCTTCTGGATCACGGGGGGCGACAAGCTCGCGGGCGATTCCAGGCGCACGATCGAGCACTCGCTCGAGAAGAAGTAGGGCGCGGGCCGCCCCGCCCCTTACTTGAGCCGTTTCGCGCGCCAGCGCCTCAGCGCGAAGAAGAGCCCCAGGCAAAGAACGAGCACGCCCACCGCGGCCGCCGCGTAGTAGGCCCAGGGGCGCGTGTAGAGGAACGACTCCACCGGCGAGTAGCTGCCCTTCTTTCCCGTCGCGTAGCGGGCGCCCGAGTCCATCGCTCCCACCTTCGGCTCGGGATCGCCGGGCTCGATGAGGACCAGGTCGCCGCGCGTCTGGCCCTGGACGGCCGACGTCGTGAGGAGCGCGCTGGCCGCGAGCAGGTCCTCGGCCCGCTCCGCGGTGAGCATCGTGACCGTCCGGCCCGCGTGCCAGGGCGACTGGAACTGCATGAGCAGCCCGCGGCCCGTGCCGAGCGCGCCCTTCTGGCGGCTGGTGGCCGAGGCGGTGAGCTCGGCGTTCCACCCGCGCACCACCGGGTACGGGACCAGCGCCTCGCCGTCGACGACCTTGAGCGGCGCCGCCCGCAGCAGGTCGGCGCCCAGCGTGCCCATGCGCCCGACGACGAGCACCTCGGCCTCGTCGGCCGGCTGCGCGTGCGTGAGCTCCATCTCGAAGAGCGGGAAGCCGTTCCGCTGCGTGGCGACCCCCAGGACGTTGAGCGCCGCGGCGAGCACGCGGTCGTCCTTCTCCGTGAGCCAGATCTTCGCCTCGTGGCCGTCGGGCCAGCGCGTGATGGGGAAGCCGCTGTGCATGAAGAGCTCGAGCCGGGGCATCTCCACGAAGTGCGGCATGGGCGGGAACGAGATCGTGGAGTTCCCGTAGACGGTGAGGAACAGGCCGTCGGGCTGGATCAGGTCGCACACCTGGCCCGGGGCGTGCAGGTTGGCCGCGAACTCGATGGTGTTGGTGCCGGGCTTGAACACGTAGGTCGGGATGTCGAGCTTGTAGCCGTCGATGAAGTTGCCCGAGGGGCTGTCCAGCGCGACCGCGCGCACGCCCCGGCCGTTCACCAGGATCGAGAACGAGGAGTCGTTCTTGAGCCCCGCGCCGTAGGAGAAGTTGAGGGAGAGCTTGGCGTACTGGTTGGGCCGGATGTGGAAGTCGGGCGGCAGCCGGAAGGTGATCGCGCGCGCCCCGGGGTTCACGCCGACGAAGCTCTGCGTCGGGAAATTGAGCGTGTTCAGCTCGTAGACCTGGTCCGTGGCGATCGTCTCGCGCCCGCTGTACTGCCGCACCTCCGGGATCGTGAAGCCGAAGGCCTCGAGCTCCTGCGAGCCCGGGAAGCGGAAGCTGATGTTGGTGAAGGTGATGGCCGCGAGCTTCACGGCCTCGTCGGTCTCCCCCGTCACGACGAGGAGCGCGCGCTTCGGGTCGGGCGCGCCGTCGGCCGCGGACATGGGCGCCATGCGCAGCAGGCCTCCCCGGACGGCCTTGAGCGGCGCCGCCTGGCCGAGCGTCCCGGAGGCGAACGGGCGCTTGCCGATCACCACGTTGTCCATTCCCGGCCGGAGCTTGCGCGAGACCGTGAAGCTCACCGCGCGATAGTCGAAGCGCCGGGCGATCCCGGAGGCGACGATCCCGGCGATGGTCGCGCTGCGCGCGGAGTCGTCCTCGGTGACGATGTGCACCTCGCCGGCGGGCATGAGGCGCGGATCGAACACGAAGCTCGACAGCGCCGAAAGCTGCAGCGGAACGTCCTTCCACTCGTACTCCATCTCGACCCAGGAATCGCGCAGGGAGATGTTCGTCCAGAGGTCGGGCGCGCAGGGGCTCTCGCACTGGTTCTTCGAGAAATGCTGCGCCACGTGGAAGGACAGGCTGTTGTAGCCCGGCTGCAGCAGCCCCGGCGGGATGTCGATGCCGAGCTTCACCTCCGGGGCCAGCGGATTGAGCCGCGCCTGCGCGACCGGGGTGCCCGCGACCTTCACGACCATCTGCGAGCTCTCCGGCA
>JAABQW010000234.1 GCA_011391275.1 Betaproteobacteria bacterium | reverse complement strand
GCACTCGACAGCCGCGGGAACCTGTTCGCCGCGGACGGGGTCAACAACCGCCTCCTCAGGTTCCTGGCCCCCGTGGCGACCGGCGTGTCGGCCACGAAGGTGTTCGGCCAGCCGGACTTCACGTCCAACGCGCCCATGAACAGCGCCACCGGGCTCCTGGGCCCGTGGGGCGTGGCCATCGACCGGTACGACCACCTCTGGGTGGCCGACCGGGGCAACAACCGCGTCCTGCGCTACGACTTCGGCGTGACCACCGGAGACGCCACGGCGGACCTCGTGCTCTGCCAGCCGAACTTCACGGCCTGGATCGCCGGGACGACGGCGAGCGTGTGCGCCTACCCGACCTCCGTGACGGTGGACCACGAGAACGTGGCCTACGTCGCCGACTACGCCAACTCGCGGGTCCTGCGGTTCAGCGTGCTCACGAACGGTGCGGCGGCCACGGACGTGATCGGCCAGTCCACGTACCTCGGCAATGCCTGCAACCAGGGCTTGCCGGGCCCCACCGCAACCACGCTGTGCAGCCCGTGGCACGCATTCCTCGACCGGTCCGGGAACCTCGTCCTGGGAGACCGCACCAATGCACGCGTGCTGCGCTACGACCTGCCCCGCGCTCTCGAGGCCCCGATCGTATGGTCGCTGAGCCCGGAGAGCATGCCGGTGGGTGGCAGGAACTTCACGCTCACCGTGAACGGCGCCGACTTCCACGCGAACTCGGTGGTGGCCTGGAACAGCTCGCCGCGTTCGACGCAGTACCTCTCCGACCGGAGGCTCCTCGCGCAGATCCCGGCGAGCGACATCGCGGCCGGCGGCTCCTTCACCGTCACCGTCGCGACGCCGCCCCCCGGCGGCGGGGTCTCGGCCGGCGTGAGTTTCACCACCTATACGGGAGCGGCCCTGGACGTGGCGGCCGACCGCTTCCTCGGCCAGCCGGACTTCTCGACCGGCGACAACTACAACCTGCAGGTCGGCGAGGAGCAGGTCGGCGCGTTCAACCCGGCCAACATGTCCAACACCGGGCCGCGGATGCTGGCCATCGACCAGAAGTCGGGCAGGGTCTTCTTCGCGGACTACAACTCCTCGCGCGTGCTGACCTGGCCCGGCGCCTCGGCGTTCCACAACGCGCAGCCCGCGGAAGCGGTGCTGGGGCAGCCGGACGACTTCACTGGAACGTGCAATGCGGGGGGAATCTCGGCGGCCACCCTTTGTGGTCCCTACGGGTTGGCGGTCGATTCCGCGGGCGCGCTCTACGTGAGCGAGCGCAGCAACCATCGCGTCCTGCGGTTCGTGCCGCCGTTCTCCACCGGCATGGCGGCCTCCCAGGTGTTCGGGCAGGGCGGCTCCTTCACGTCGCGCGATGCCAACAAGGGCGGGCTGGGCGCCGACAGCCTGAACATGCCGATGGGCATCGCGGTGAGCGCATCGACCCTCTTCGTCCACGATTCCGCCAACCGGCGCATCCTCGCATACGACAACCCCGCGGCCGACGCCACGGCGGACGTGGTGATCGGGCAGGCGGGCATGGGGGTGGCCGACACCCCGGCCGTCAGCTCGACTCAACTGGGAGCCTTCGGCGACGGCAGCCTCGCGCTGGACGCGCAGGGCAGCCTTTTCTTCGCCAACGGCATCGCCAACCGCGTGCTGCGCTTCACGCCGCCATTCGCGACGGGCATGGCCGCGGACCTCGTGATCGGCCAGCCGGATTTCACGTCCTCCGCGGCAGCCACCACGGCCACCGGCATGACCACGCCGATCGGCATCGCGTTCGACCCGGGCGGCAGCCTGCTCGTGGCCGACTACGGGAATGCCCGCGTGCTGCGTTACGCGGCGCCGCTCTCGAGCGCAATGGCGGCAACGGGCGTGATCGGGCAGACGGACTTCGTCTCCGCGATAGCGGGCACCAGCGCCACCAGGTTCCAGAAGCCCATCGGGCTCGCGATGGACCGCGTCGGCAACCTGCTCGTGTCCGATTTCCTGAATGCCCGCATTCTCGCCTTCGACCGGCCGTTCGCCTTCATCCTCGACCCGGCCACCGACCTCGACGGCGACGGCATCCCCAACGGCGTGGAAGTCACCGAGAGCCGCGACCCGTACGTGATGGACAACGACGTCTTCGCGAACGCGCGCCTCTTCGCCATGCAGCAGTACCGCGACTTCCTCAACCGCGAGGGCGACG
>JAABQW010000233.1 GCA_011391275.1 Betaproteobacteria bacterium | reverse complement strand
GGGTGAAGCCGGCCTCGCGCAGCACGCCCTCGACGATGCCCTTCTGCTTCAGCCCGTGCTGCAGGCTGCAGGGCGGGTGGTAGGCGATGGGCTCGGCCACCGGCGCCTTGCCGGCCAGGAGCTTCGCGAGCGCCTCGCGCTCGGCGGCCACCACCTGGCCCACGTCCTTCGCGAGCTCCGTGATGCGCGCGGCCTTCGCCGCGTACGCGGGGTCGTTCGCGAGGAGGTGCCCGTAGTCCTGCACCATCGTGCCGCAGCCGCTCGCGGTGACGACGATCGCCTCCGCCCCCGCCTCGACGCGCGGCCACCACGCGTCGACCTGGCGTCGTATCCGGTCGAGCGCCGCATCCTGCGCGTTGAGGTGGAACTCGATGGCGCCGCAGCAGCCCGCCTGCGGCACGCGCTCGAGCGAGATGCCCAGCCGGTCGAGCACGCGCGCCGTGGCGGCGTTGATGTCGGGCGCGAGCGTGGGCTGCACGCAGCCGTCCAGCACGATCATGCGGCGCGCGTGCCGGGCGGCCGGCCAGTCGCCGGCCACGCGCTTCGGCGGCACCTGCCTCGCGAGCGACGCGGGAAGCAGCGGGCGGAAGACCCGGCCCATCGCCACCCCGAAGGCGAAGAGCGGCCCGGAGAGGAACGCGAAGCGCAGCAGCCGGCGGAAGGCGCCGTCGGCGAAGCTGCGCGGCACCTTCCCGTCCACCAGCGCCCGGCCGATGTCGACGAGGCGGCCGTACTGCACGCCGGAGGGGCAGGTGGTCTCGCACGCCCGGCAGGTGAGGCAGCGGTCCAGGTGCACCTGCGTCTTCGCGGTGACGGGGTTGCCCTCGAGCACCTGCTTCATGAGGTAGATGCGCCCGCGCGGGCTGTCCAGCTCGTCGCCCAGCAGGTTGTAGGTGGGGCAGGTGGCGAGGCAGAAGCCGCAGTGCACGCACTTGCGCAGGATCGCGTCGGCTTCGCGGCCCTCGTGGGTGTCCTTGATCCAGTCGGCGAGGTTCGTCTGCATGGCGGGCGCTCAGAAGTTGTCCATCCGGCCGGGGTTCAGGATCCCGGCGGGGTCGAAGGCGTCCTTGAGGCGGCGGTGGATCTTGGCGATGGCGGGCGCCAGCGGGTGGAACACGCCGGCGGCGCGGTCGCCTCCCCGGAAGAGCGTGGCATGGCCCTTCGCCGCCGCGGCCGATTCCCGCGCGCGGGCGGGTTCCAGCGCGCCGCTCACCCAGCGAAGCCCGCCGCCCCATTCGACGAGCTGCGGATGGCCGGCGGGAATGGGCGCGACCGTCTGCGCGACCGAGAGGCGCCACAGCGGGCGGCCGGCCGCAAAGAAGGGTAGCCGGTGCTCGCGCAGGCTGTCCCAGTACGCGGGGCCATCGGCCGCCTCGGCGCCGCCGAGCTTCGCGCGCGCGGCGGCCACGGCGCTCGCGGCGCCCGAAAGGCGCACGCGCAGCACTCCCGCCTCCCACGCGGTTGCCGAGAGCGGCAGCGGCTGGCCCGCCCACTTGTTCACCGTCTCGATCATGCGCGCCTCGTCCATCTCGAAGGCGAGCGTCGCCTCCGCCGGCGGCCTCGGCAGCACCTTGAAGGAAAGCTCGGTGAGCACGCCCAGCGTGCCCAGCGCGCCGGCCATGAGTCGCGAGACGTCGTAGCCCGCCACGTTCTTGATGACGCGCCCGCCGAAGGAGAGGTCCTCGCCCTTGCCGTTCACGATGCGCGCGCCGAGGACGAAATCCCGCGCCGCGCCCGCGTACGGACGGCGCGGCCCGGAGAGGTTGCAGGCCACGGTGCCGCCGATGGTGGCCGCCTCCCCGAAGCGCGGCGGCTCGAAGGCGAGCATCTGCCCTTCGGCGGCCAGCGCCGACCCGATCTCGGAAAGGCGCGTGCCCGCTCTCACGGTGAGCACGAGCTCGCGCGGCTCGTAGGCCACGATGCCGGCGTACGCCGCGACCTCCAGCGGCTCGCCCTCGAGGCGGGCGCCGTAGAAGTCCTTGGTGCCGCCGCCGCGGATGCGCAGCGCGGCCTTGCGCGCCGCGTGGTCCTTCACGCGTTCGCAGAGTGCCTTGATGAAGTCGTCGGCCATTTTGAAAAGGGCTCAGTAGGGAAGTGGGGCCAACCGGAAAAAGGGGTCAGATCCCTTTATTTGACCGGGTCAACTGACCCGGTCCAATAAAGGGATCTGACCCCTTT
>JAABQW010000232.1 GCA_011391275.1 Betaproteobacteria bacterium | reverse complement strand
CGGCGTAGCGCTCGCCAATGGCGACCACCTTGCCGTCAGGCTGCAGCGCGAGGCCGCGGACAGGGCCGCCGCCGTCGCCGAAGGCCCACCCGGCGCGCCCGAACTGGTTGAAGGTGACGTCCAGCGCCCCGGTTACCGCCGGTGCGCGCCCGGCCCCGACCAGCCCGAGGAGGCCCGCGAGGGCCCACGTGGCGACCTTCGAAGCCCTGCATCCCTGTTCCATGGCGAACCTCCACGGCAAGCGGGTGCGACCCGTCGGACGAGGCTACGCCTGTGGCGCGCGGCCGTCACCCTCGCGACCGTCACCTCGCGACCGTCATCCCGGCGGCCTCCGTCAGGGCAGGAAGCGGGCGCGGTACTCGTTGGAGAGGAAGAACCCGCTGATCACCTGCTCGCGAGTGTATTTGCCCTCGTCGAGGAAAGTCACCCATCCCGAGAATCCGTCGGGCTCTGGACTCCGCCGCAACATGCCGGCGTACATCATCGTCGTGAGCACTTCGTTCGCGAGCGCGGCCTGGTACTCGGGCGATTCGGAAAAGCCCACGAGCACCTGCCCGCGGCTCATGCCGCCGCCCAGGAGCTTCACCCACCCGTCCAGCCCCGCCGCGTCGGCCTCGCGGCCCAGCACGTTGGCGTAGAGGAGATTCACGAACCTCGCATCGCCCAGCGCGCCGTAGGTGTCCTGGAACTCCGGGCTGCCGGTGAAGAAGTCCGCCAGTTCGACGACGGTGAGCTTGCCGTGCCGCACCAGGCCCGCATTGAAGACGAGGCCGTCATGGTCGGGCACGCGCAGGAACGTCGCGAAGTACAGCCGCACGATGGGCGCCACGAAGCCGCCGAACTCCGGCGAACCGATGAAGGCGTCGATCACGCGCGCGCGGCCGTAGGAGCCGGCCTTCAGCAGGCCCACCCAGCCGTCTATCCCGTCGGGGTCGCCCTCGCGCCCGAGGAAGTCGCGGTACATCTGCATCGCGAAGAGGCGCGGGTCCTCGAAGATATCGTTGTCCTTCGCGCGCGGGTCGCGGCCCTCGACCGGCTCGATCTCGTCGGGTATGCCGTCGCCGTCGAAGTCGCCGCCCGGCCGCAGCGAATCCCGCACCGTTCGCTGCACCTGCACGGGCAGGCTCTGGTTGCCCGAGTCGTCCACCACCACCAGCTCGAAGGTCCACGCGCCTGCGCGGTCGGGCGTGAACGCAAGGTACGATTGCGACGTGACGAACCCGGTCCCGAGCGCTGCGGCGCCCTCCGGACGAACCGGGGCGCTCCACTGGTACGAGACAATGGTGCCGCCGCCGGCGTCGGACGATCCGCCGCTGCCAAGAGTCGCGGTCACGCCCACTTCGAGCGTTGCGGGCGCGGTGAGCACTGCCGTGGGCGCCCGCGTGTCCGCCACGATGATGTCGCCTTGGGTGGGCGCGCTCTGGTTGCCCGAGTCGTCCACCACCACGAGTTGCACGCGCCACCGGCCGAGCCGGTCCGGAGTGAACGAGAGCGACGGGCTTTCCGTCACCACTTCAGTCGGGAACGCCATCGCCCCCGAGGGGCGCAGCACCGGCGTCCAGCGGTACTGCGCGACCGTGCCGCCCACGTCGGAGGACGACGCACCGGAGAGGTTCACGGCGACGCCGAGGCTTCCCGTCAGCGGCGCCGTGAGCACCGCCGTGGGATTGGTCGTGTCGGGCGCGACCACGGTGCGCTGCAACTGCACGGGCGAGCTCTGGTTGCCGGAATCATCCACCACGACGAGCTGGAAGATCCAGCTTCCCGCCACGTCCGGCGTGAACGTGAACGTCGGGCTCGCCGTCTGCACCAGACTCGCGAACGCCGTCGAACCCGCGGGACGCTTCACGGCGCTCCAGCGGTACGAGACGACATTGCCACCGCCCACGTCGGCCGATGCGCTTGCGTCCAGTGTGGTCGGCTGTCCCGCGAAAATGGTCCTGGGGGCGGTCAGCACTGCGGTCGGTGCCAGCCCATCGAACACGATGATCCTCGCGTCGGTCGGCGCGCTCTGGTTGCCGGAGTCGTCCACCACCACCAGGCGCACGTCCCAGTAGCCCTGACGGTCGGGGGTGAAGGAGAACACCGGGGATGCCGTCACCACCTCGACCGGGAAGGCCGCCGCGCCCGCCGGGCGCTGCAACGGGATCCAGCGGTACTGCACGATCGTGCCCACCGTGTCGAAGGACCTGTCGC
>JAABQW010000242.1 GCA_011391275.1 Betaproteobacteria bacterium | reverse complement strand
CTTGATCCTTGGAAACAAGACTCAAGCGCCGCAACCTGAAGCGATTTCGAAATGTTGCGAATGTAACGTTCAGATCTCCACCATCTCGAAGTCATCCTTGCGCGCGCCGCATTCCGGGCAGCTCCAGTTGGCGGGAACGTCCTCCCAGCGCGTGCCGGGCACGAGACCGTCCTCGGGCGAGCCTGCCGCCTCGTCGTAGACGAATCCGCAGACCAGGCACATCCAGGTTCGATACGGGGCGGGAGCGGGGGCAGTGGACATGGCGGATCGGAAGTGGCGGCGGCGGATGTGGGTAGAATGAGCGGACAGGAAACCCTGCGCGCCGTGACTGCCGGGCCCGGGTGGCAACTCTCAGCCCCCCGGCTTGCGGCCAGCCGGCAGTTTACCCCGCGTCCCCCTCCGCTTCCATGCCTGCCCAGCCGCCCGTTCCCCCCGCCGTCCTCACGTTCGCGGCCACCGACCCCACTTCGGGCGCCGGGCTGCAGGCCGACATCCTCACGCTTGCCAGCATGGGGTGCCATCCGCTCTCGGTGGTCACGGCCATCACGGTGCAGGACACCGCGGGCGTGGAGGGCTTCCTCGCGCTCGACCCCGACTGGGTCGCCGACCAGGCGCGCTGCATCCTCGAGGACATCCCGGTCGTGGCGTTCAAGGTGGGGGTGCTCGCCTCCTCCGACATCGTCACCGTGGTTGCCGAGATCGTGTCGGACTATCCGGACATCCCCCTGGTCCTCGACCCGGTCCTTGCCTCGGGACGGGGCGACGAGTTCGGCGGCGAGGACCTGGTCGCCGCGATCCGCGAGCTGCTCTTGCCCCAGAGCACGGTCGTGACCCCCAACATCCCCGAGCTGCGCCGGCTCGCGGAGGTGGACGACGACGAGGATCCCGACCATGCCGAGTGCGCCCGCCGCCTCCTCGACGCGGGTTGCGAGTACGTGCTGGTCACGGGAACGCACGATGCCACGGCGTCCGTCGTGAACACGCTCCATCACCGCGACGGCATCATCCGTTCCGACACCTGGCAGCGCCTGCCCGGCAGCTTCCACGGCTCGGGCTGCACGCTCGCGTCGGCCATCGCGGCCAACCTCGCGCGCGGCCTCGAGGTGGCCGAGGCCGTCCACGAAGCCCAGGACTACACCTGGCAGGCGCTGGCCCGGGCGTTCCGGCCGGGCATGGGGCAGCACATCCCCGATCGCCTGTTCTGGGCACGCGACGCCGATGACGACGAGCGCGAGTGAGCGAAGGCGGAGGCTGCGCGGCCTCTATGCCGTCACGCCCGAGACCTACGACCTGGCGCGGCTGCGCGACCTGGTGGATCGCGCCATCGGTGGTGGCGCGCGTCTCGTCCAGTACCGGGCCAAGCGGCTGGCCGCCCGGGAACGGCGCCCGCAGGCCGAATCGCTCCTTGCCCTTTGCCGCGAGCGCGGCGTGCCCCTCATCGTGAACGACGATCTCGAGCTGGCAATCGCCCTCGGCGCCGACGGGATCCACCTGGGCCGCGACGACGGCGACCCGCGCGAGGCGCGCAGCCGCCTGCCCGGGGCGATCCTCGGCGTGTCCTGCTACGACGACGTCGCGCTCGCCGTGGCGGCCGCCGAAGCGGGCGCGGACTACGTGGGCATCGGCAGCGTGTTCGCTTCCGCAACGAAGCCGCAGGCGGTTTGCTCGGGGCTTGCCACGCTCGGCGAGGCCGCGCGCCGGGCCCGGATTCCCGTCGCGGCCATCGGCGGCATCACGCCGGCCAATGCCGCCGAGGCCGTCGCGGCCGGCGCCGACATGCTGGCGGTGATTTCCTCGCTCTTCGATGCGCCGGACGTGGCCGCCGCCGCCCGCGCCCTCTCACGACCCTTCGAAACGGAAGCCGACTCCCATGTACGAACGCAGCCAGCAGCTCTTTGAAGCCTCGCAGCGGGTCATTCCCGGCGGCGTGAATTCGCCCGTCCGCGCCTTTCGCGCGGTCGGCGGGACGCCGGTCTTCTTCCGGGAGGGGAAGGGCGCCTGGCTGGTCGACGTCGACGGCAACCGGTACATCGACTACGTGGGCTCGTGGGGCCCGGCCATCCTCGGCCACGCTCACCCGGAGGTCCTCGCGGAGATCGCCGCCGCGGCCGCGCGCGGGCTTTCCTTCGGCGCGCCGACCGAGCTCGAGCTGGAGATGGCGGAACTCATCACGCGCAGCCTGCCGTCGATCGAGCAGGTGCGTCTCGTAAGCTCCGGCACGGAGGCCGTGATGAGCGCCCTGCGCCTGGCGCGGGGATTCACGGGCCGTTCCCTGATCGTGAAGTTCGAGGGCTGTTACCACGGCCACAGCGACTTCCTGCTGGTGAAGGCGGGTTCCGGTGCCCTCACCTTCGGCAACCCCACGTCCGCCGGCGTGCCCCCCGAGATCACCTCGAAGACCCTGGTCCTCGACTACAACGACCCGCAGCAGGCGCAGGACGCGTTCCGGCGCTACGGGGCGGAGATCGCCGCCGTGGTCCTCGAGCCCGTCGCGGGGAACATGAACTTCATCCGGCCCTCGCAGGCCTTCATCGAGACCCTGCGCCGCCTGTGCACCGAGCACGGCGCGGTCCTCATCTTCGACGAGGTGATGACGGGGTTCCGCGTCGGCCCGCAGGGCGCGCAGGGCGTGTTCGGGATCCGCCCCGACCTCACGACGCTGGGCAAGGTGATAGGCGGCGGAATGCCCGTGGGTGCCTTCGGCGGCCGCCGCGACATCATGGCGAAGCTCGCTCCCGTGGGACCGGTCTACCAGGCCGGCACGCTGTCCGGAAACCCCGTCGCGGTGACGGCCGGGCTCGCAACCCTCAAGCGCGTGCTGGCGCCCGGATTCTTCGAGGCGCTTTCGGCCACGACCTCGGCCCTCACCGAGGGCCTCGTTCGCGAAGCGGGCCGGGCAGGCGCGACATTCAGCGCGGCATCGCTGGGCGGCATGTTCGGGATCTTCTTCCGGGCCACCCCGCCGGCGACGTTCGCCCAGGTGATGGAAAGCGACAAGGAGGCGTTCAACCGCTTCTTCCACGCCATGCTTCGCCGCGGGGTGTACCTGGCGCCGTCGGCCTTCGAGGCCGGCTTCGTTTCCGCCGCGCACGGCGCCGCCGAGATCGAGGCGACGCTTGCGGCGGCCCGCGAAGCGTTCAGGGAGTCGCGAGCGGCCTGAGGGCCCCCGCAGCGCGCGGCCCTGCCGCGCGAGGTGATGCCGGGGCTAGCGAAGCCCGGCGGCGTACTCCGCGACCGCCTTCATGTCCGCCTCGGACATCTTGGCGGCGATCGGCCCCATCATCGCGTTGGCGCGGCCGCCGTTGGCGAAGGCCTTGAGCCACGCGAGCGTGAGGTCTGCGTACTGGCCGGCGAGGCGCGGGTACTGGGAGGGGATGCCGGCACCGGCTGCACCGTGGCAGCCGGCGCAGGCGGGAACGTTGCCCTGGCGGATGCCGCCCCGCCAGATCTGCTCGCCGCGCAGGGCGAGCGCCTTGTCCTTGGCCGCGGACGGCCTGGGCGCCTGCTTCGCGAACCACGCGGCGACATTGCGCATGTCCTCCGGCGTGAGGGCGGCGGACATGCCGGCCATGATCGGATTGGCGCGCGCGCCCGACTTGTAGGCGGCAAGCTGGGCGGCAAGATAGTCCGCGTGCTGGCCCGCGAGGATGGGATTGGCCGGCGCAGGGCTGTTGCCGTCCGGTCCGTGGCAGGCCGCGCAGACGGTCGCCGCGACCTGCTTGCCGCGCTCGAGATCGGGCTTCGGCGCAGGCGCCGGCGCAGCACCCTGTGCCAGCGTTGCGTAGACTACCGCCATGATCCCCGCCCACCCTTGGATTGCGCGCATTGCCGATCCTCTGTCTGTCGAGTCGCTTGAACCCCGCGATTTTACCGTAGCCGACCCTTGTGCCGCCAGCCCGTGGGTCGGGGAAACTCCGCAGCCCTGAGCCCCCCCATGCGCATCGAGAACGCCCGCTACCACCTGTCCGTCCACGACCCCAAGCTGCTGCCAGGCGATACGCTCCCCGAGATCGCGTTCATCGGCCGCTCCAATGCCGGGAAGTCCAGTGCGCTGAACACGCTGGCGGGACGCCGCCGCCTCGCCTTCGTGAGCAAGACGCCCGGACGGACCCAGCTCATAAACTTTTTCGCCGTGGACGAGGACGCTTTCCTCGTGGACCTGCCGGGGTATGGCTACGCGGGAGTCCCCCTCGCGGTGCGGCGGCATTGGGACACGCTCGTGGGGGAGTACGTGTTCCATCGCAGGGCGCTGGCCGGCGTCGTGATCGTGATGGACTCCCGCCATCCCCTGACGCCTCAGGACCGGCGGCTGCTCGACTGGCTGTCGCCCTCCGGGCGGCAGGTCCACGTGCTGCTTTCCAAGTCCGACAAGCTCTCGGCCCAGGCGGCCCAGCGCACCCTGGCCCAGGCCCGCAAGGACCTCGCGCAGGTCTATCCCGGGGCCACGGCACAGCTCTTTTCCAGCCTGAAGCGCACCGGCACCGCGGAAGCACAGGCCTGCATCGAGGCCTGGGTGGCGGCGCACAAACAAAAAGCCCCGGCAAAAGGGGAATAAGGCCGGGGCAAAAAAGCCTTAATGGGAATTAAGGCGCCCGCTCAGGGAGGAGAAGCGGGGAAGGAGTCACCCTTCAAGCGATCAGAGTCGGTCGCCATGCTAAAGTTCCCGAGCCATCCGCCCGCCATCCGCCATGACCTTTCCCACCTACGGACGATTCCCCCAGCGACGCTTGCGGCGACTGCGCCGCGACGGCTTCTCGCGTCGCCTGGCGCGGGAAAATCGCCTTTCGCCCGACGACCTGATCCTGCCGGTCTTCGTTCTCGACGGTGCCCGCAGCATCCAGCCGGTCGCGTCGATGCCGGGTGTAAGCCGCCGGTCGATCGACGAGTTGCTGCCGGTGGTGGAGCAAGCACTTGCATTGGGCATTCCCGCCATCACGCTCTTTCCCGTCATCGATGCCCACGGGAAGACATCCGGCGCGGAAGAAGCCTTCAATCCCGACGGCCTGGTGCCCCGGTGCATTCGCGAAGTGAAGGCCCGCTTTCCGGAAATGGGGATCATCACGGACATCGCGCTCGACCCTTATACGAGCCATGGCCAGGACGGGTTGATCGACGTGCAGGGTTACGTCCTGAACGACGAAACGATCGCCGTTCTCGAGAAGCAGGCGCTCACTCACGCGGAAGCGGGCGCCGACGTGGTCGCGCCCTCGGACATGATGGACGGCCGGGTAGGCGCCCTTCGCCGCGCGCTGGACGGCCACGGCCACATCCACACGCGGATCCTTGCCTATTCCGCGAAGTATGCATCGGCCTTCTACGGCCCCTTCCGCGACGCCGTGGGATCGGGCGCCAATCTCGGCAAGGGCGACAAGACGACCTACCAGATGGATCCGGCCAACTCGGACGAGGCCCTGCACGAGGTGGCGCTGGACATCGACGAAGGCGCCGACATGGTGATGGTGAAGCCCGGCATGCCTTACCTCGACATCGTCCGCCGGGTGAAGGATGCCTTCGGCGTCCCGACGTTCGTCTACCAGGTGAGCGGGGAGTATTCGATGCTGCAGGCCGCCGCGGGGCACGGCTGGATCGACGGCCCGGCCTGCATGATGGAGGCGCTGCTCGCCTTCAAGCGCGCCGGCGCGGACGCGATCCTCACCTACTTCGCCCTGGAAGCGGCTGCGCAGCTGCGCAGCCGCTAGCTTCCGAGCAACGCCTCGACGGCCGCCAGGCGGGCGCGCTGCGGGCCGTCCGCCTCGGGCCTCCCGCGGGGGGCGAGGTGCTCGTCTCCCAGCGCATAGACGGAAAGCGTCACCGGCGCGCCGTCCACCTCAAGGTAGAACTGGGGGACGTCCACCCAGTCCTCGCCCACGCGCACCCGTTTCTCCGCCTGCTCGAACCGGAACCGCCGGTTCACGAGGAAGAGCGCGAGGCTCTTCGCGTCCTCCGCGAACAGCTGGATCGTGACCTCGGAGAACTGGTTGGCGGTGCCATTGAGCACCGCGCCGACGAGCAGGGGGTTGAACGCCGCGAACTCGCGCATGACCTTGACCGCGACTTCCCGGAGGCGGCGCAGCTCCCCCGGCTGGCTTTCGCTCTGGTAAAGCTCCTGGTACTCGCGCAGCGCCGCTTCGATCTCGCGGTTGTCGGGCAGCGCGCAGGTGTCGGCGAGCCCGGCCTGGCGCGCCGCCTTCTGCTTGGCGAAGGCGTAGTCCAGCACGCCCTCCTCCGCCATGAGCCGCGCGGCGAGGTAGGCGAGGTGCCTGCGCTGGTTGTCGTCGCGTCGCGACCGGTTCCTGGCCACTGCCCCGTCCCGCCCCTTCCGTCCTAGAAGATCTGGTTCTTCACTTCCTCGGGTGGGCGGGCCGAGTCCCGGGTCGCCCCGCCTTCCGGGCCGCTGCCCGGAAGCGATTCCTGGTAGAAGAATTCGAGCGTCGTGCCGCGGCCATCCGTCTCGCGCAACCCCGTGGCGGGGTCGATGGAAACCGCAACCACGCCTTCCGGGGGCACGAGCTCCGATTCCGGCACGCCCTTCAGGGCCCTGGCCATATACGTCATCCACATCGGCAGGGCCGCGTGGCTGCCCGTTTCGTTGGCGCCCAAGGGGGCGGGCGTGTCGAAGCCGATCCAGGCGACCGCCACGAGCGACGCATGGTAGCCGGCGAACCAGGCGTCCACGTGATCGTTGGTGGTTCCGGTCTTGCCGGCGAGGTCGTGACGGCCCAGCGACATTGCCCGCACGGCCGTGCCCTGGCGCACCACGTCGCGCATGAGGCTCGACATGAGGAACGCGTTGCGCGGATCGAGAACCCGCTCGGCATCCTCCCCGGCCACCTCCGGCTTCGCCTCGTAGAGCGTCGTGCCCCGGTTATCCAGGATGCGGGAGATGTACCAGGGCTTCACCCGGAAGCCGCCATTGGCGAACACCGCGTAGGCGCTCGCCATCTGCAGGGTCGTGGCAGACCCGGCGCCGAGCGCCATGGTGAGGTACGGGGGGTGCAGCTTCGGGTCGAATCCGAACTTCTGGATGTAGTCCTGGGCATAGTCGGGGCCGATCGCCTGCAGCAGGCGGATGGACACCATGTTCTTGGACTTGGCGATCGCCGTGCGAAGCCGCATCGGGCCATCGTACTTGCCGTCGTAGTTCTTCGGCTCCCAAAGCTGGCCGCCGGTTTTCGCCGCGTCGATCACGAACGGGGCATCGTTCAGGACGGTGGCCGGTGTGAATCCCTTCTCCAGGGCGCCGGAATAGATGAAGGGCTTGAAGCTGGAGCCCGGCTGTCGCCAGGCCTGCGTGACGTGGTTGAACTTGTTCGCGTTGAAGTCGAAGCCACCGGCGAGGGCGCGGATGGAACCGTTGGCGGGGTCGAGCGCCACGAGGGCCGCCTCGACCTTGGGCACCTGTGCCACGCTCCACGCCCCCTTTTCGCCGGGCATCAGGCGTATCACCGCGCCCCGGCGAATGGCCCGGTCGGGATTCGACCGCTCCACCAGGGCCCGAGCGACGAACTTCAGGCCGTCGCCGCCGACCTTCACGACGTCGCCGCGCCTCATGACGGCGACGACCTCGCGCGGCGTGGCCTGGACCACCACCGCAGCCACCAGGTCCCCGACCGGTTCGCGGTCCTGGAGTGCCTCTTCGACGGCCTCCTCGATCTCCGGGCCGGACCCGGCCGGCAGGCTCACATAGCCCTCCGGACCGCGATAGCCGTGGCGACGGTCGTAATCGAGGACCCCCTGCCGCAGCCCGGCGTTCGCCGCCTCCTGGTCCTGCCGGCGGATCGTGGTCTCCACCCGGATGCCGCTCACGTAGGCCGACTCGCCGTACTGCTCGAAGACCGCCGCCCTCGCCATTTCGGCCACGTAGTCGGCCTTCAGCGCGTAGGTGTCACGGGCGTTCGCGTTCAGCCGGAGCGGCTCGGCCAGCGCGCGCCGGTAGTCTTCCGCGGGAAGCCACCCCACCTCGCTCATCCGGCGCAGGACGTAATGCTGGCGCTGCTGGGCCCGCTTCGGGTTGACGAAAGGGTTCTGCCGGGAGGGAGCCTGGGGCAGCCCCGCAAGCATCGCCGCCTCCGCGGCCGTGAGCTCCGAGAGGCTCTTGCCGAAGTAGACGTTGGCGGCCGAGGCGAACCCGTAGGCCCGGCTGCCGAGGAAGATCTGGTTCACGTACAGCTCGAGGATCTGGTCCTTGGTGAGGCTGGCCTCGATCTTGAACGCGAGCAGGATCTCGGAGAGCTTGCGGGCAATGGTCTTCTCGCGGGTGAGGAAGAAAGTCCTCGCAACCTGCATGGTGATGGTGCTCGCCCCTTCCCGCCGACCCTGCAGGTTGGCCACTGCCGCGCGTGCCACCCCTGCGTAGTCCACGCCCCCGTGCTGGTAGAACCGGTCGTCCTCGGCCGCGAGGATCGCGTGCTTCATCACCGGCGGCACGTTCTCGATCCTCACGACGGCCCGCTTTTCCTCGCCGAACTCCCCGATCAGCTCGCCCTCGGCGCTGTATACCCGCAGCGGGATCTTCGGCCGGTAGTCGGTCAGGGCCTCCAGCGAAGGGAGGTTCGGCCACAGGAGGATGACCGTGAGCGCCCCCACCCCCGCGGCGACGAGAACCAGCGACGCAGCAATGAGCGAGGGGTAGAACCACCAACGGGAGGTCATGGGCAGGCGGGCCTGGCGGAGGGACAAATAATCCGGTCCCCGCCGGGCGGGGAAAGACGGGAGACATTATAGACGGGCGGGGGTTCCCGGGGCCCGCCGACAAATTGCTTTACACTCCTAGGACTTGTTGCTAGCATCTAAAGTAGATTCTTCGCAGTGGGTGCTAAGCCTCCACCATGCTTAAAGAAAAACTCGCTGATCAGTTCGACTTCCTGAAGGCCAAGACGCCGCCGCTCATTGGCTGCGACATCAGCTCGTCTTCCGTGAAGATGGTCGAGATCGCGGAAGCAGGGCGAAACGTCTACCGCGTCGAGCGCTACACGATCGAGCCGCTGCCCAAGGACACCGTGGTGGACGGCAACATCGCCAACATCGAGGCAGCCGGCGAGGCGATCAAGCGCGCCCACAAGAACCTCGGTTCCCGGATCAAGAACATCGCCCTCGCCCTGCCCGCGGCCGCCGTCATCACCAAGAAGGTAATCCTTCCCGGCAACCAGCGCGAGGAGGACATGGAGGTCCAGGTCCAGAGCGAGGCGAACCAGTACATTCCCTTCTCCCTGGACGAGGTCAACCTCGACTTCCAGGTCCTGGGCCCCGCGCCGTCGGGCGAGGACGAGGTGGAGGTGCTCATCGCCGCCTCGCGCAAGGAGAAGATCGAGGACCGGGTGGCGGCCGCCGAGGCCGCGGGCCTCAAGACCATCGTGATGGACGTCGAGTCCTACGCCTCGCAGTGCGCCTTCGAGCTGATCTGCAACAGCTCCTCGGGCGTGAGCGAGAGCGACGTGACGGTCATCGTCGATATCGGCGCCACGGTCACGCGGGTGTCGGTCCTGCACAACGGGCAGACCGTGTACATGCGCGAGCAGCAGATCGGCGGCAACCAGCTCACCCAGGACATCGCCCGGGCGTTCGACATGCCGACCGAGGAGGCCGAGGCCGCCAAGCGGGTGGGGAGCCTCCCCGAGAACTTCGGCCCGGACGTCCTGGCGCCCTTCAACGAGAAGATCGTCCTGGAGATCCAGCGGGCCCTGCAGTTCTTCTTCACGTCGACCCAGTTCAACAAGGTCGACCACATCCTCCTCACCGGCGGCTGCGCCATGCTCGACGGCCTCGAGGAGATGGTCGCCCAGCGCACCCAGGTCCACACCCTGGTCGCGAACCCCTTCGCCAGCATGGCGCTGTCCTCCAAGATCAAGCCCCGTCAGCTCACCCTGGACGCCCCGTCGCTGATGGTGGCCTGCGGACTCGCGATGCGGAGGTTCGACCCGTCATGATTCGCGTCAACCTGCTCCCCCACCGGGAGGAGAAGCGCAAGCGCCGCCAGCAGCAGTTCCTCGGCCTCGCGGTCTTCTCGGTCATCGTCGGCGCCCTCGTCGCCGGCGCCGTCTGGTTCTTCCTGGACCAGCAGGTCCAGCAGCAGCAGGCGAACGTCACGTACATGAAGGGCGAGATCGCCAAGCTGGACAAGCAGATCGAGGAGATCCGCAAGATCCGCGAGGAGACCGCGGCGCTCCTTGCCAAGAAGCAGGTGGTCGAAGGGCTGCAGAGCAACCGCTCCGAGCCCGTCCAGCTCCTTGACCAGCTGCTGCGCCAGCTGCCCGAGGGAATCTACCTCAAGGCGGTCAAGCAGACGGGCGTGAAGGTCAACGTCCTCGGCTACGCGCAGTCGAACGCGCGCGTCTCCACCCTGATGCGCAACCTCGGGGCCTCTCCCTACCTCGAGAATCCCGAGCTGGTGGAGATCAAGGCGGTGCTGCTGAACAACGACCCCAACAAGCGGGTGAACGAGTTCAGCATGAACATCTCCGTCAAGCGCGCCAAGATGGAAGACACCGGCGGCAAGGGCGCGCGGACGCCGGCGGGCGCCGCACCGGCGGGGGCCAAGAAATGAACCTGCTCGAAGAACTGCGGACGCTGGACCCGAAGCAGCCGGGAAACTGGCCGTGGCCGATCAAGATCGGCGCGTTCGTCCTCGCCTTCCTCGCCATCCAGGTGGCCGCGTTCTTCCTGCTCTGGCAGGGTCAGAACGACGCCATCGAGGCCGGGCGCATCGAGGTCGACAAGCAGAAGGCGGCCTTCCTCGAGAAGAAGAAGCTCGCCGTGAACCTCGAGGCCTACAAGCAGCAGCGCGCCGAGATCGAGCAGTCGTTCGGAGCGCTCCTCAAGCAGCTCCCGAACAAGAGCGAGATGGACGCGCTGCTCATCGACATCAACCAGGCCGGCCTCGGCCGGGGCCTCGCCTTCGAGCTGTTCAAGCCGAGCCAGACGGAGAACTTCACCGAGTTCTACGCCGAGCTGCCGGTAAACCTCAAGGTGACCGGCAACTACCATGACCTGGGGGCCTTCGCGAGCGACGTGGCGAAGATGCCGCGCATCGTGCTCCTGACCGACCTCAAGGTCGACCCGCCCTCCAAGGAGGGCACCCTCTCGCTGGAAGCGGTCGCCAAGACCTACCGCTACCTCGACGAGGAGGAGATCGCCAAGCAGAGGAAGGCCGCGAAGGACAAGGCGGCCTCCAAGGCCAAGGGGGCGAAGAAATGACGCGCTGGCTGCTCATCCCCGCCGCGGCATTCGTTCTCGTCTCGTGCAGCTCCGAGATCGACGAGTTGCGCCAGTTCGTGAAGGACTCCGAGAAGAGCCTGCCGCGCAAGATCGACCCGCTTCCGGCCGTCAAGCCGTTCGAGCCCTTCACCTACGAGGGCTTCGACCTGCCAGACCCGTTCAAGCCTCGCAAGATCACCTCCAAGGACGGCGGCGGGGGCATCGCGCCCGACCTGAACCGCCGCAAGGAGCCGCTCGAGGCCTTCCCGCTCGAGCAGCTGAAGATGGTCGGCACCCTTCAGCAGGGCAGCGACATGTACGCCATCGTGCGGGCCGAAAAGACTCTGTATCGCGTGAAGAAGGGCAATTACATGGGGCAGAACTTCGGCCTCATCACCGACATCACGGATGCCGAGATAAAGCTCAAGGAAATCGTCCAGGACAGCGCCGGGGACTGGGCCGAAAGGCAAAGCGCCCTGCCGCTGCTCGAAGAGACAGGCAAAGGGGATAGAAAGTGACCTCCAATTTCTTCCGCATCCGAACTTACGGCGCGCTTCCGGCCGCCCTCACGGCGATCGCCCTCGCGCTCGCCGCCCCGCTCGCCTGGGCGCAGGGCGCGGCCAAGAATGTGGTCGAATCCGTGAGCTTCTCCTCCGTCCAGGGCGGCAAGATCCTGGTCAAGGTGGGCATGAAGGAGCCCCTCGCGGCCCAGCCCCAGAGCTTCGCGGTCACCAATCCCGCCCGCATCGCGATCGACCTCCCCGACACCACCAACGGCCTGGGCAAGACGCAGGTGGATGCGGGCGAAGGCGACCTGAAGAGCGTGTCCGTGGTCCAGACGGCCAACCGCACGCGGCTGGTGATGAACCTCTCCCGCAGCCTCTCCTATACCGCCGCGGTCGACGGCAAGCTCCTCGTCGTCACCATCGACGCCTCGCAGCAGCCCACGGCCTCCACGCCCGCCGCGACGGAACGGCCCGGCGCCGCCGCCATGGCCTCGGTGTTCGCCGAGGCGCCTCCCGGTTCGGTCCGCCAGAACATCCGCGACGTCGACTTCCGTCGCGGCAACGCGGGCGAAGGTCGCGTGATCGTCGACCTCTCGTCGGCCAACACGGGCATCGACATCCGCCAGCAGGGCCGCTCGATCCTGATCGACTTCATCAACAGCTCCGTCCCGCGCAACCTCGTCCGCCGCCTCGACGTGGGCGACTTCGGCACCCCGGTGCGCTTCGTGGACACGTTCGAGCAGGCCGGCAACGCGAGGATGGTGATCGAGCCGCGCGGCCTGTGGGAGTACTCGGCCTACCAGACCGACACCCAGTTCATCCTCGAGGTGAAGCCCGTCAAGGAGGACCCGAACAAGCTGGTGCAGAGCTCCACCCCGGGCTATGCCGGCGAGAAGCTCTCCCTCAACTTCCAGAACGTGGAAGTGCGCGCCGTGCTGCAGGTCATCGCCGACTTCACGGGCCTGAACATCATCACCAGCGATACCGTCGGCGGCAACCTGACCCTGCGCCTCAAGGATGTGCCTTGGGACCAGGCCCTGGACATCATCCTGCAGTCGAAGGGCCTGTCCAAGCGCAAGAACGGCAACGTGGTGCTTATCGCCCCGACCGACGAGCTCGCCGCCAAGGAGAAGCTCGCCCTCGAGGCCAACGCCCAGATTTCCGACCTCGAGCCGCTGCGCACCGAGTCCTTCGCGCTCTCGTACGCCAAGGCCGACGACCTCAAGAAGCTCCTGTCCGACAAGGACCAGAAGATCCTGTCCAAACGCGGCAGCGCGACCGTCGACGAACGCACCAACACGCTGTTCGTGCAGGACACGGGCATGCGCCTCGAGGAGGCCCGCCGCCTCATCCAGCAGCTCGACGTCCCGGTCCGGCAGGTGATGATCGAGGCGCGCATCGTCATCGCCGACGACAAGTGGGGGCGCCAGCTCGGCGCGCGCTTCGGCACCCAGTCGGCCTTTGCCTCAGGCAACCGCAACTACGGTGTCTCGGGTTCCCTCACCGACACCGTCTCGCCGCTGTCGAACAACCCGCTGTCGCGCGGCGCGGCGAGCCTCTCGAGCCCGGGCTACACGCAGACCTTCGACCGCGGCCCGCAGGGCAACGTCCCGGCCGGCGGGCAGCCGGAGCAACTCAACGTGAACCTGCCGGTCGTCGGCGCGGCGGGCTCCCTCGCCCTGTCGATCCTCAACCTCGGCAGCGGCAACCTCGTGAACATCGAGCTTTCGGCCCTCGAGGCGGACAACCGCGGCAAGGTGGTCTCCAGCCCGCGCGTGATCACCGCCGACAAGAAGAAGGCGGTCATCTCGCAGGGAACCGAGATCCCCTACGAAACGTCGGCCGCCAGCGGAGCAACCACCATCGCGTTCAAGCCGGCCGTGCTGGAGCTCGCCGTCACGCCGCGCATCACCCCGGACGACCGCATCATCATGGACCTCGAGGTGAAGAAGGACTCGGTGGGCCAGATCTTCGCCAACATCCCGTCGATCGACACGAAGCGCGTCACCACGCAGGTTCTCTGCGACAACGGCGACACCATCGTGCTGGGCGGCATCTTCGAGCAGACGACGCGCACCACCGTCGAGAAGGTTCCCCTGCTCGGCGACATCCCGGTGGTGGGCTACCTCTTCAAGAAGACGATCAAGCAGGACGACAAGACGGAGCTGCTGATCTTCGTGACCCCCAAGATCGTGAAGGACTCCCTCACGGTCCGTTAGCGCGGCCGCTTGCTCGCGAAAAGCCCCGGCCCCGCCGGGGCTTTTCGTTTCTGCGCTATCCTTTCCGGCAAGGACGATCGAATGGTTCCGGGCAACGTTTTTCTCGTCGGCATGATGGGCGCGGGCAAGAGCACCGTCGGCAAGGCGCTCGCGCGCCGGCTCGGCCGCGACTTCGTCGACTGCGACCGCGAGATCGTCGAGCGCACGGGCGTCCCGATCGCGACCATCTTCGAGATCGAGGGGGAAGCCGGGTTCCGGCGCCGGGAATCGGCGGTGCTCGCCGAGCTCGCCACCCGCCACGGGGCGGTGGTCGCAACCGGCGGCGGTGCCGTGCTCGTGGAGGAAAACCGCCGGCTCATGCGCGCGAGCGGCACGGTCGTCTACCTTCACACCGCCCTGGAACACCTGCACGAGCGCACCCGGCACGACAATTCCCGCCCCCTCCTCGCCACGGGAGACCGGCGCGCCACGCTCGCCGCCCTCCTCGAGGCACGCGACTCCCTGTACCGGGAGGCCGCCCACATCGTGATGGAAAGCGCCACCCCGAGTGCCGGCTCGCTCGCCGGCAGGATCGCACTCGCCCTGGAGGCCCGCGAGGGCCATGACGAGGCGGCCGGACGATGAGCATTCGCACGCTCACCGTCGGGCTCGACAGCCGCAGCTATCCCATCCACATCGGCCCGGGCCTGCTCGGGCAGGCGGCCCTCTTCGCGCCCCACCTGAAGTCGGGGCGCGCGGCGGTGATCACCAACACGACGGTCGGACCGCTCTATGCCGACGCGGTGGAGCGGGCACTCGACGCCTGCGGTACCCGGCACTTCCGCATCGAGATTCCGGACGGCGAGGCCGAGAAACGCTGGGAAACCCTCGACCGCGTATTCGGGTCGCTGCTGCGCGCCCAGGCCGACCGCAGGACGGTGATCGTGGCGTTGGGTGGCGGAGTGGTCGGCGACCTGGCCGGTTTTGCCGCCGCGACCTACCAGCGCGGCGTGCCGTTCATCCAGGTGCCGACCACCCTCCTTGCCCAGGTCGACTCGTCGGTGGGCGGCAAGACCGGCGTGAACCACCCGCTCGGCAAGAACATGATCGGCGCCTTCCACCAGCCGCTCGCGGTCATCGCCGACACGGCGACGCTCGACACCCTGCCCGACCGCGAGCTCTCGGCGGGGCTCGCCGAGGTGATCAAGTACGGCGCGATTCGCGACCTCGCCTTCTTCGACTGGCTCGAGACGAATGTCGGGCGCCTGCGCGCGCGCGATCCCGACGCGATCGCAAAGGCCATCAGCCGCTCGTGCGAGATCAAGGCCGAGATCGTCGCGCTCGACGAGAGGGAGGCCGGGCCCCGCGCGCTCCTCAATCTCGGGCACACCTTCGGCCACGCCATCGAGACGCTCGAGGGGTACGGCACGTGGTTGCACGGCGAGGCGGTGGCCGCCGGCATGGTGATGGCCGCGCGGCTCTCGGCGCGCCTGGGCAGGGCGCCGGAAGCCGACGCGAGCCGGCTCGAGGCCCTGCTGCGGCGCGCCGGCCTGCCGGTCAAGCCGCCCGAGCTGGAAGTCGACGCCTGGCTCGATGCCATGGGGCGGGACAAGAAGAACGAGTCGGGCCGGATCACCCTCATCCTGCTCGACCGCCTGGGCGCAGCCGCCGTCGAGAAGAACGTGCCCGCGGGCGCGCTGGAGGACTTCCTCGCCAGCCGCTAGGCCGGACCCGCGCGTTCCAGCCTGCGCAGGAACACCTCCATCTCGCGGGCGGCCTGCTTGTCCCCCTTCGCCGCGGCCGCGGCGATCCCCTGCCGCCACGCCTCGGCGGCCGCCTCCGGGTCCGGTTTCTCCAGCGCCTTGCCGAGAAGCTTCCACGCCGCCGAATAGCCCGGGTCGAGTGCGAGCGCCCCGCGAAGGTGCACCGCCGCGCGCCCCGCATCGCCCGCCTTCAGGTACTCGGAGCCTAGCCCGAAGCGCAGCAGCGCCCCGTCCCTGCCGGCGGCCAGCATCGCCTCGAAGCGCTCGATCATTGCCATTGCGGATTCCCCGCCGGAACGCCCCGGCACGGTCGATTGTTTGAAGGTATCATCGCAGGCGGCGCATTTCCTGCTTTCCGTCCCGTCGACCGCCGAAAACCTGAGGAGCTCCCCCTATGCTGCGCACCCTGCGACTCGCGCTCGCCGCGCTCGCCATCCTGGGCCTTCCGGCCGCCGCCACGGCCAAGGAACGCGAGGTCTCCATCGGCCTGCAGGCCGCCATCACCTCGATGGATCCGCACTACCACAACCTGTCGCCGAACAACTCGATGATGCTCCATGTCTTCGAGCCGCTCATCAAGCGCGACGACAACCAGAAGCTGATCCCTGGGCTCGCGACCTCGTGGAAGGCCCTCGACGACCTCTCGTGGGAATTCAAGCTGCGCAAGAACGTGCGCTTCCACGACGGCTCGCCGTTCACCGTCGACGACGTCGTGTTCACGCTCGGCCGCGTGCCAAACGTGCCCAACAGCCCGTCGTCGTTCGCGACCTTCACGAAGCCGATCGTGGACGTGAAGGTGGTCGACCCGCACACCATCGTCTTCAAGACCGCCAAACCGCACGTGCTGCTGCCGAGCGACCTGGCCTCGGTCATGATCGTGTCGAAGCTGCACGGCGAGAAGGCCGTCACGTCGGACTACAACTCCGGCAAGGCCGCCATCGGCACCGGGCCCTACAAGTTCGCCGAGTACGTGCCCAACCAGCGCGTGACGCTCAGGGCCAACTACGGCTACTGGGGTGGCGAGGAGCCCTGGGACAAGGTGACGTTCAAGACCCTCTCCAACCCGGCCGCGCGCGTGGCGGCGCTGCTTTCCGGCGACGTGCAGATGATCGAGACGGTGCCCACCGCCGACATCGGCAAGCTCTCCAAGGACGCGAAGTACGCGCTGGTCGACAAGGTCTCCAACCGCGTGATCTACGTGCACCTCAACCAGCGCACCGACACGCCACCGCCCTTCGTCACGGGCAAGGACGGCAAGCCGCTCCAAAGCAACCCGTTCAAGGACGCCCGCGTGAGAAAGGCACTGTCGATGGCCATCAATCGCGACGCGATCGCCGACCGGGTCATGGAAAAGCGCGCGGTGCCCGCCGCCCAGCTCCTCCCGGACGTCTTCTTCGGCACGAGCAAGAAGCTCAAGCCGGCCAAGCACGACCCCGAGGGCGCGAAGAAGCTGCTCGCGCAGGCCGGCTACCCCAACGGGTTCGCCATGACCGTCCACGGCACCAACAACCGCTACATCAACGACGACAAGATCGCCCAGGCCATCGCGCAGTTCTACACCCGCATCGGCGTCGACACGAAGGTCGAGACGATGCCCGCCAACGTCTACTTCACGCGGGCGACCAAGGGCGAGTTCGGCTACATGCTGCTCGGCTGGGGCACGGAGTCCGGCGAGCAGGGCTCCAGCCTGCGCTCGCTCCTCGCGACCTACGACGCGGCCAAGGGCATGGGCGTGACCAACCGGGCGCGCTACTCCAACGCCGAGCTCGACGGGCTCATCGCCCAGGCGATGTCCACGATCGACGACAAGAAGCGCGAGGCGCTTATCCAGAAGGCCGCCGAGATCGCGATGAACGACACCGCGCTCATCCCGATCCACTACGAGGTGAGCACCTGGGCCACGATGAAGAGCCACCGCTACACTCCGCGCACCGACCAGTACACGCTCGCGATGGGGCTCAAGCCCGCCAAGTAGCCCTTCATGCCGGGCGGGGTCCCGCTCGACGCGGGGCCCCGCGCCGGCCGAACCGCTTCCGCCCGTCCCGCCGCCCCGACCCGAGATGCTCGCCTACGCCATCCGACGCTTCGGGCAGAGCGTCTTCGTGCTGGTGCTGATGTCGTTCCTCGTCTTCATCGGGGTCTACGCCATCGGAGACCCCATCGAGCTGCTGGTCAACCCGCAGGCCGACGAGGTCGAGCGCGTGCGCGCGGCCGCCGCGCTGGGCCTGGACCGGCCCTTCCTCGCGCAGTACTGGGTGTTCCTGAAGGGCGCGGCGAGCGGCGACCTCGGCAGGTCCTTCGTCTACAACGAGCCGGCCCTCACGCTCATCCTCGACAAGCTGCCCGCCACCATCGAGCTCGCGTTCGTCGCCATGGTGATGGCCATCGGGCTCGGCATCCCGCTGGGCCTCCTGGCCGGCCTCAAGCCCGACTCCTTCATCGGCCGCGCCATCATGGCCGGGTCGATCCTCGGCTTCAGCCTGCCCACCTTCTGGGTGGGGCTCGTGCTGATCATGGTCTTCTCCGTGCAGCTCGGCTGGCTGCCGTCGAACGGGCGCGGCGAGACGATGATGGTCGCGGGGCTCCCGGTGAGCTTCCTCACGGCCGACGGGCTTGCGCACCTGGCCATGCCGGCGGTGAACCTGGCGCTCTTCAAGCTCTCGCTCCTCATCCGCCTCACCCGCGCCGGCACGCGCGAGGCCGTGCTCCAGGACTACGTGAAGTTCGCCCGCGCCAAGGGCCTGTCGCAGGGCCGCGTGATCGGCGTGCACGTGCTCAAGAACATCCTGATCCCCATCGTCACCGTCATCGGGCTCGAGCTGGGCTCGGTGATCGCCTTCGCCATCGTGACCGAGTCGATCTTCGCCTGGCCCGGCTCCGGCAAGCTCCTGATCGACTCGATAAACCAGCTCGACCGCCCCGTGATCGTGGCCTACCTCCTCGTGATCGTGACGCTCTTCATCGTGATCAACTTCGTGGTCGACGTGCTCTACTCGCTGCTCGACCCGCGCGTGCGCCTGGGCGGCGCGGCGGCCTCGCACTGACATGGCGCCGAAGGTCGAAGGCCCCTGGGCCCGCTTCCGCTCCGAGTTCGCCGAAAGCCGGCTGGCGATGGCCGGCCTCCTTGTCCTCGTCGCGATCCTCGCCATCGGCATCCTCGCCCCGGTGATCTCGCCGCAGAACCCCTACGACCTCGCGCAGCTCGACGTCATGGACTCCAAGCTCGCCCCCGGCGAGAAGTCGGCGGCGGGCGGGACGTACTGGCTGGGCACGGACGACCAGGGACGCGACATGCTCTCGGGCATCTTCTACGGGCTGCGCATCTCACTCGGCGTGGGCATCGCGAGCACGGTGTTCGCGCTGGCGATAGGGCTGGTCTTCGGGCTGGTGGCGGCCTACTTCGGGGGGTGGGTCGACACCCTGATCATGCGCATCGTCGACATCCAGCTCTCGTTTCCCGCGATCCTCATCGCCCTCATCCTCCTCGCCGTGCTCGGCCAGGGCGTGGACAAGATCGTGATCGCGCTGGTCACCGTCCAGTGGGCCTACTACGCGCGCACGGTGCGATCGTCGGCCCTGGTGGAGCGGCAGAAGGAGTACGTGGAGGCCGCGCGCGTGCTGGCCCTCGGCCAGGCCCGCGTGGTGTTCCGCCACCTGCTGCCCAACTGCCTGCCGCCGCTCATCGTGGTGGCCACCGTGCAGGTCGCGCATGCCATCGCCCTGGAGGCGACGCTCTCCTTCCTGGGCCTGGGCCTGCCGATCACGGAGCCCTCGCTCGGGCTGCTCATCTCCAACGGCTTCCAGTACCTCCTGTCGGGAAAGTACTGGATCAGCTTCTACCCGGGCGTGGCGCTCCTGCTCACCATCATGGCCATCAACCTGGTGGCGGACCAGCTGCGCGACATCCTGAACCCGAGGCTGCGCAAGTGAGCGGCGGCCCCCTCCTGCAGGTCGACGGCCTGCGCATGCACTTCTTCACCAAGGCGGGCGTGGTGAAGGCCGTGGACGACGTGAGCTTCACCGTCGGCCGGGGCGAGATCCTGGGCCTGGTGGGCGAGTCGGGGTCGGGCAAGTCGATGACGGGGTACTCGATCCTCGGCCTCGTCGACCCACCCGGGCGCGTCGTCGAGGGGCGCATCGTCTTCGACGGCACCGACCTCACCCGGCTCGATCCGGCGGCCTGGCGCGGCATCCGAGGCAACCGCATCGCCATGATCTTCCAGGACCCGATGATGACGCTCAACCCGGTCCTTAGGATCGACACGCAGATCGTCGAGGCCGTCCAGGCGCACTCCGGCGTCTCCCGCGAGAGCGCGCTGGCCCGGGCCCGCGAGGCGCTGGTGCGCGTGGGCATCGCCTCCCCGGACGAGCGCCTGCGCGCCTACCCGCACCAGTTCTCGGGCGGCATGCGCCAGCGCGTCGCAATCGCCATCGCGCTCGTGAACGGACCCGACCTCATCATCGCCGACGAGCCGACCACGGCGCTCGACGTGACCATCCAGGGCCAGATCCTCTTCGAGATGCAGAAGGTCTGCCGCGAAAGCGGCACCGCGCTACTCTGGATCACCCACGACCTGTCGGTGGTCGCGGGCCTCGCCGACAAGGTGTGCGTGATGTACGCCGGGCGGTTCGTGGAGTCGGGCCCGGTCGCAGACATCCTGGACCGGCCGCTGCATCCCTACAGCCGCGGGCTCATCGACTCCGTCCCCGCCCGCAACGAGCGCGGGCAGCCCCTGCGACAGATCCCCGGCATGACCCCGTCGCTCCTTTCCCTCGGTCCGGGATGCCCGTTCCGCGAGCGCTGTTCGTCGGCCACGCCGCGATGCGCGGAAAGTCCCGAGGTCACCGAGCCCTCGCCGGGCCGGCGCCTGCGCTGCTTCCACCCGGCCCGATGAGCACCGACGTCCACACCGGCGCCATGCCCCCCGCGTCGTACGAAGCCGCGCTCGAGAGGCACCGCCGTGGCGACCTGGAGGCCGCGCACGCCGGATACGTTTCCGTGCTCGCGGCCAACCCGCGGCACGTGGGCGCGCTGATGGGGCTGGGGCTCATCGCGTACGCCCACGGCGACCCCGCGACGGCCGTGCCGCTCCTCGAGGAAGCGCGCGCCCTCGCGCCGCGCGATCCGGCCGTGCTGAACAACTACGGGCTCACCCTGTCGGCGGCCGGCCGCGAGGAGGAGGCGATCGCGACCTGGAAGCGCGTGCTCACCATCGAGCCGCGCTTCGCCGATGCCCACGTGAACCTCGGGAACGCGGAGGCGCGCGCCGGCCGCAGCGACGGCGCGATCCTGCGCTACCGCGCCGCGCTCGGCGTCGACCCCCGATCCCTCGGCGCAGCCGCCAATCTCGGCGGGCTCCTGCTCGCGCGGCGCTCCTACTCGGAGGCGGTGCGCTGGCTGCAGCACGCGGCGTCGCTCGACCCCGCCAACGCGGACGTCGCCGTGAACCTGGGTCGCGCGTGGTCGGAATGCGGGCGCGCGCGCGAAGCGCTCGCCGCCTTCGAGACGGCCCTCAGGAACCGCCGCGGCGACCGCGCCGCCGCCTCGAACCTGCTGCTCGCCATGCATTACGCCGACGACGTGGGGGCTTCCGCGATCGCGCAGGCCCATAGGGCGTGGGGCCGTGCTCTCGAGCCCTCCGGCCCTGCGCCGCGACCGGCCGTGCGCGCGAACCTGGGCAGGCGCCTGCGCGTGGGGCTCCTGTCGGGCGACTTCAACGACCACCCGGTCATGCGCTTCCTGGCGCCGCTGCTGGAGCGACGCGACCCTGCCGCCCTCGAGCTTCGCTGCTACCACACGGGGTTCCGCGAAGACGCCGTCACGGCAGAGGCGCGCCGGTGGTCCGATGCCTTCGTCGCCGTGGGCGGGCTCGATGACGCGCAACTCGCCGCCCGGCTTCGCGCAGACCATCTCGACGTGCTCGTCGACCTGGCCGGGCACAGCGCCTACGGCCGGCCGACGGTGCTTGCCCTGCGGCCGGCTCCGCTGCAGGTGACCTGGCTCGGCTACCTGGATACCCTGGGCCTCGCCGCCGTCGACTATCGCCTCACCGACGACATGGCCGACCCGCCCGGCCTCACCGAAAGCCTGCACGTCGAGAAGCTGTGGCGCCTGCCTTCGATGTGGTGCTACCGGCCGCGCGCGGACGCGCCCCCGGTTGCGCCCGCGCCCTCGGCAACGACGGGCTACGTGACCTTCGGATCGACGAACAATCCCGCCAAGCTGTCGGACACGACGCTCGGGATGTGGGCCGACGTGCTCGCCGCCGTGCCCGATTCCCGGCTGCTCGTGCATGCGCACGACGACCCGCTCTGCCGCGACCGGGTAACGAGCGCGCTCGCGGCCAGGGCGATCGACCCCGAACGCCTCGCCTTCTTCGGCCGCGGGGAGTCGGGGGAATACCTGCTTCGCTACGCGGATATCGACGTGCTCCTCGACACGACGCCCTACAGCGGCGGCACGACCACCTGCGACGCGCTGTGGATGGGCGTTCCGGTGGTCACGCTCGCCGGCGACCGCCCCTTCTCCCGCACGAGCGCGAGCGTGTTGCGCGCAGCGGGCCTTCCCGAGTGGATCGCCTCCCGCCGCGAGGACTACGCGCGGACCGCAGCCGCGCTGGCCGTCGACCTGCCTGCCCTCGCCGCCCTTCGCCAGGCGCTGCGCGGCCGCGTTGCCGCATCCCGCCTAGGAGATGAGCCCGCGATGGCGGCGGAGTTCACCCGGGCCCTTCAGGCGATGTGGGCGGATGCGGGGCTTCCCGCCCCCGGGACGGGCCCATGAGCGACGCCTTCGACCTTCGCCCGCCCGAGGCGCTCCTCGCGCAGGCCGTCGCCTGCCACCAGGGCGGGCAGCTCGCGGAAGCCGAGTCGCTGTACCGGACGGTGCTGGCGAACGACCCGCGCAACGCCGACGCCCTGCACTACCTCGGGCTTCTCGGCCTGCAGACCGGTCACGTCGCCGCCGCCGAGGAACTCCTCGCCAGTGCCGCGCAGCTTGCCCCGGGAGAGCCCGTCCTGCTCAACAACTGGGGCATCGCACTCGCCCGTCTCGGCCGGCTCGGCGAGGCCCGTACGCGCTTTGAGACAGCCGTCGATCGCGGACCCGGCTACGCCGACGCCCTCGTGAACCTCGCCAACGTCCTCGCCGACCTCGGGGAGCACGCGGCCGCCGAGAGTCGCTACCGGGAAGCGATCGCCATCGCCCCGGGATCGGCCGAGGCACACAACAACCTCGGCCGACTGCTGCTCGCCCGCAAGCGGCTGCCCGGGGCAGTCGCGAGCTTCGAGGCGGCGTTGCGGGCGAAGCCGGGGCACGCGCTCGCCCTGAACAACCTCGGCAACGCGCTGCGCGAGCAGGGCCGCCTCGACGAGGCCTGCCGCTGCTATCGCGACGCCGTGGGCCTGCGCCCCGAGCTGGTGGAGGCCGCCAGCAACCTGCTGGTCGCCCTCGGAGCCGATCCTGCCCTGTCG
>JAABQW010000230.1 GCA_011391275.1 Betaproteobacteria bacterium | reverse complement strand
GCGGCTGGGGTTCGCCGACCCCTACGCCGAGGGCCCGGCGCGGCAGCCCGCGGCGCGGGTCTGCTAAAGTATCCGGTCCCGGCTTCCCGCACGCAGCCCCGAATGCACGAACCCCCCAAGCCGAGCCTCCTCGAGCGCCTGTCCTCGCTGCTGCTTCGCGAGCCCGAGGACCGCGGCCAGCTCGTCGAGCTGCTGCACTCCGCCTTCGAGCGGAAGATCCTCGACGGCGACGCGCTCTCGATGATCGAGGGCGTGCTCCAGGTTTCCGAGACCCGGGTCGCCGACGTCATGATCCCGCGCTCGCAGATGGACATGATCGACGTCGAGGAGAGCCCGGAGGCGTTCATCCCGTTCGTGATCGAGACCGCCCACTCGCGCTTCCCGGTCTGGGAGGAGAACCGCGACAACGTGATCGGGATCCTGCTCGCGAAGGACCTGCTGCGCTTCTACGCGGAGGAGGAGTTCAACGTCCGCGAGATGCTGCGCCCCGCGGTGTTCGTGCCGGAATCGAAGCGGCTGAACGTGCTCCTCAAGGAATTCCGCGCCAACCGCAACCATATCGCGATCGTCGTGGACGAGTACGGCGGCGTTTCCGGGCTGGTCACCATCGAGGACGTGATCGAGCAGATCATCGGCGACATCGAGGACGAGTACGACTTCGACGAGACCGAGGACAACATCCTCGCCGAAAAGAACGGCCGCTTCCGCGTCAAGGCCGGGACCGAGATCGCCGACTTCAACGCGCACTTCGGCACCGCCTTCCGCGACGACGACCACGACACGGTGGGCGGCCTCGTGCTGTCGCACTTCGGGCGGCTGCCCAAGCGCGGCGAGACCGTGACGATCGACGACCTCTTCTTCCAGGTGCTGCGCGCGGACAGCCGCAAGCTCCACTCCCTTCTGGTCGAGCGGCAGGCGCCCGCCGGCGCGTCCGAGGAAGGCGGGTGACCGCGGCCGGCGCGGCGCCGGCGCGCCCCGCCGCCGCCCTGCTGGCCTGGGGCATCGCCCTGCCCGCCGCCGCCGGGGCGGCCGCCGTGCTCGGCTTCGCGCCCTTCCACGCCTGGCCGGTGCCGCTCGCCTCGCTGGCGATCCTCTTCATCGCCTGGTCCCGGAGCGGCTCGTCGCTCCAGGCCGCGATCTCGGGCTTCGCCTTCGGCCTGGGGCTCAACCTTGCGGGAGTCTCCTGGGTCTACGTGAGCCTGCACGAGTTCGGGCACATGCCGGCGGCCCTCGCGGCCGTGGCGACCTTCCTCTTCTGCGCCTACCTCGCGCTCTTCCCCGCGGCGGCCGGGTGGCTTTCCCACCGCTTCCCCGCGGCGGGCTCGCGCCGCCTGCTGTGGGCGATGCCCGCCGCCTTCGTGCTCCTCGAGTGGGTGCGCGGCTGGCTCTTCACGGGCTTCCCCTGGCTCGCGTTCGGCTACTCGCAGGCGCCCGCAAGCCCGCTCGCCGGCTTCGCGCCGGTGCTCGGGGCGTATGGCGTGTCGCTTGCGGCCGCCTTCGCGGCATCTCTCCTGGCGGCCTTTGCCGCGAGCCCGCCCTGGTCGCGGCGGCGCGCGGCGCTCGCCGGCGTTTTCGTCGCCCTGCTCGGCGCCGGCGCTGCGCTCAAGCTCGTCGCCTGGACCTCGCCCGCCGGGCCGGCGGTCCCCATGGCGCTGCTGCAGGGCAACGTCCCGCAGCACCTCAAGTGGCGGGAAGAGGTGCGCAACCGCACGCTGCGCGACTACCACGCCAGCATCGTGAAGAGCCCGGCGCGGGTCGTGGTGCTGCCGGAAACGGCACTGCCCGCGTTCCTCGACCAGCTGCCGCCGGGCTACCTCGAGTCGCTCCGCGAGCACGCGCAGGCCGCCGGCAAGGACGTGCTGATCGGCTCGGTGGAGCGCCGGTTCGCCGGCGAGCGCTTCGACTACTGGAACAGCGTCGTGCGCGTGGGCGCCGGCGGGCCCCAGTCGTACCGCAAGCGCCACCTCGTGCCCTTCGGCGAGTTTATCCCGCCGGGGTTCGGCTGGATCCTCGCGGTCCTGAAGATCCCGCTCACCGACTTCGCGCGCGGCGAGGCGGTCCAGCCGCCGATGGCGGCGGGAGGGACCAGCTTCGCGGTGGCCATCTGCTACGAGGACATCTTCGGCGAGGAAGTCATCGCCGCGCTGCCGCAGGCGGGCGTGCTCCTCAACGTGAGCAACGACGCGTGGTTCGGCGAGTCCCTCGCCGCCGACCAGCACCTGCAGTTCTCGCAGAT
>JAABQW010000229.1 GCA_011391275.1 Betaproteobacteria bacterium | reverse complement strand
GGAGTACCCGAACCTCGCCGGCCAGCACGCCGACTACATCGAGAATTCCCTCAAGGCCTACCGCAGCGGGCAGCGCAAGAATGCCGTCATGGCCGGCATGGCCGCGGCACTGACCGACGCGGACATCCGCGAGCTGGCGCGCTACTACTCCAGCCAGCGGCCAAGCCTGTGCTCGACGGATGAGATCCGCCGGCACGGCAAGTGCAAGGAGCTGTGACGCTGGCCCAGCCCCTGGGCAACGGCGTCCACCTGATCGACACGCTTTACCTGCGGCCCGGGCTCGCGGCGAGCCACCTCGTCGTGGATGACGGCCGTGCCGCGTTCGTGGACACCGGTGCCGCCCCGGCCGCGCCGCGGCTGCTGGCCGCGCTCGACGAGCTCGGTATCGCCCGGGACCAGGTGGATTACCTGTTCCTCACCCACGTCCACCTCGATCACGCCGGCGGCGCCGGCCAGCTGATGCAGGCGCTGCCGAACGCCCGGGCCGTGCTGCACCCGCGCGGCGCGCCGCACCTGGTGGACCCGTCGAAGCTGATCGCGGGCTCGATCCAGGTCTACGGCGAGGCGATGTACCGCCAGCTGTACGGCGAACTCGTGCCGATCCCGGCCGAGCGGGTGCTCGTACCCTCCGACGGCGAACGGATCAGGCTCGGCCGCCGGACCTTCGAGTTCATCGACGCCCCGGGCCATGCGCGCCATCACCATTGCCCGATCGACCTCGACTTCCGCGAGGCCTACAGCGGGGACAATTTCGGCATCTGCTACCGCGAGTTCGACACGGACCGCGGCCCGTTCATGCTGCCGACCACGACCCCCGTGCAGTTCGAGCCCGAGGCCCTGCACGCGACCATCGACCGGCTGATGTCCTACGGCCTCCAGCGCATCTTCCAGACCCACTTCGGACCGGTGACCGACCTCGAGCGGCTGGCCCGCGACCTGCATGCCACGATTTTCGAGCTGGTGCACATCGCGCGCCAGCACGCCGGGGCCCCCGACCGCCGCGCCATGATCGAAGCCGACATGTTCCGTTACTTCAGCGTCCGGCTCGACGAGCACGGCTACGTCGGAGACCTCGCGCGCCGCCACGAGCTGCTCGACGGCGACGTGCGCCTGAACGCGGCCGGGCTCGAGGTCTGGCTCAACCGGAGCTGAAACAAGCTGTGCGCTGTGCACGGTGGGCCGTCGGGCTGCCGGGTACACTGCGGCCCACCATGCACCAGCGTCCCTGCCCATGAACCCGTTCCGAGCCTTCCGCATCCACGAGATCGACGGCCGCATCGTCGCGCGCTTCGACACCCTGACGCTGGACGACCTCGGTCCCGGTGAGGTCGTGGTGCGGGTGCAGTACTCGGACATCAACTACAAGGACGCGCTCGCCGCCACCGGCGCCGGGCGCATCCTGCGCAAGTACCCGCTGGTCGGCGGCATCGACCTCGCGGGCGTCGTCGAGGGCTCGAGCGACCCGCGCTACACCGCGGGCCAGCCCGTGCTGGTCACGGGCTGCGGCCTGAGCGAGAGCCACGACGGCGGCTACGCTGAATACGCGCGGCTCAAAGGCGACTGGGTGATCCCGCTGCCGCCCGGCATGAGCACGATGGACGTGATGAAGCTCGGCACGGCCGGCTTCACGGCTGCGCTCGCCATCCACCGCATGGAGCACAACGGCCAGACGCCGGCAAAAGGCCCGGTCGTGGTGACGGGCGCCACCGGCGGCGTCGGCAGCATCGCAATCAACATGCTCGCCGGTCGCGGTTACGAGGTCGTGGCGGTGAGCGGCAAGCCCGGGGCCGACGACTACCTGCGCGAGCTCGGCGCCTCGCGCATCCTGCGCCGCCAGGAGATCGACCTCGGCTCGCGGCCCATGGAGCGGATTCTCTGGGCCGGCGCCATCGACAACGTGGGCGGCGAGCTGCTCACCTGGCTCACGCGCACCGTGGACCTGTGGGGAAACATCGCGAGCATCGGTCTCGCGGGCTCCCCGGACCTCCACACGACCGTGATGCCCTTCATCCTGCGCGGCGTGAACCTGCTCGGCATCAACTCCTCGGCCACGCTGCGCGACACGCGGCTCGTGGTCTGGGAGCGCATCGGCACCGACCTCCGGCCGTCGAAGCTCGACCGCATCTGCACCAGGGTCGTGGCCTTCGACGAGCTGCCGGCGCAATTCGACGACTACCTCAAGGGCCGGGTCACCGGTCGCACCGTGGTGAAGATCGCATGAACGACGTGTTGAGCCA
>JAABQW010000228.1 GCA_011391275.1 Betaproteobacteria bacterium | reverse complement strand
GATCGCAGGGCTCCTCGCCCGTGGAGGAGAAGCTGCCCGGATTGCAGGTCTGGGCCAGGGCGGCGCCGGAGGAAAGAAGGAGCGCGACCGCGAGCGGGATGGCGCGAGGCGCCGGAGCGCGCGATGCGGCAGCGCCACGGGCCGCCTCGCGACACTTCAGTCTTGTCGTTTTCATTGTCGTCGAACCTCCCAGTTCGCGTTGCCCGCGCATTTAAGCACCTTTGCCATCCGGTGCAAAGAAGACTTCCGCGGCCGCGCGTTTGTTATCTTTCGTTCGTGCCGAAGCCACGCTCCCCTTCCCCGCGCCCCTTCGCCGACGTGCTCGCGGAAGCAGTCGCCCTCCAGGATGCGGGCCGCCTCGCGGAGGCGGCGACTGCCCTGCGCCGGGCGCTCGCGCTCGAGCCCGCGCACGCGGAGGCGCTCACGCGCCTGGGGTGGGTGCTCAACCGCCTGGGCCGGCACGACGAGGCCATCGCCGCGCACCGCGACGCGACGCAGGCTGCGCCCGCCTTCGCGGCGGCGTGGTCCAACCTCGGCGTGGCGCTGCAGGCCCGAGGCGACCACGACGAGGCACTGGCGGTGCTGCGGCACGCCGTCTCGCTGGACGCGAACCTGGCGGAGAGCCGCGTGAACCTCGGCCTGGAATGGCAGGCGCGCGGCCTGATGAGCGAGGCGGCGGCGTGCTACCGCGAGGCGATCGCGCGCAACCCACGGCTGGCCGAGACGTGGACCAACCTCGGCATCGCGCTGCAGGAAGCGGGCGACGTGTCGCTCGCCATCGCGGCCAGCCGCCGCGCCCTGCGCTCGCAACCGGACCACCCCGCGGCGCTCTCCAACGCGCAGATGACCCGCCAGTACGCCGCCGACCTCACGCTCGCCGGCCTCAGGCGCGCGGCCGAAGCCACCGGCGCCAGGTACGGCCCCGAACTGCCGCTCCCGCCGCGCGATCCGTGGACGGACGGCGCGCGGCGCCTGCGCGTGGGCTACGTCTCGGGCGACCTGTATGCGCATCCCGTGGGCTGGATGGCGTGCAGCGCGCTCGTCGCGCACGACCGCGAGCGCTTCGAGGTGCACTGTTACGCGGACCGCATCGCCGCCGACTTCATGACGGAGGAGATACGCGCGGGCGTCGAGCACTGGCACCCCGTGCGCGAGCTCGACGACGCGGCGCTGCGCGAACTCGTGTTCGCGCACGGCATCGACGTCCTCGTGGACCTCGCCGGCCACACGGCCAGCAACCGCCTCGCCGTCTTCGCGAAGCGGGCCGCGCCGGTCCAGCTCTCCTGGCTGGGCTTCGCCGCCAGCACGGGTGTGGCCGCGATGGACGGCGCGATCCTCGGCGAGGCCATGGCGCCGCCGGGCGCGCAGGAAGCGTTCACCGAGCCTCTCCTGCGCCTGCCGCGCTGCCACTTCACGTACCGCGCTCCCGGCTACGCTCCGCCCGTTGCACCGCCGCCCGAGGAGCGCGCCGGGCGCATCACCCTCGGATCCTTCAACAACCCCGCCAAGATGGGCCCGGACGTGCTGCGCGTTTGGGCGCAGGTGCTGGCCGGGGTGCCCGGCAGCCGGCTCGTGCTCAAGTGGCGCATGCTCGGCGACGCCAACGCGGCGGAGCGAGTGCGCCGGCGCTTCGCGTTGCTGGGCATCGAAGCGTCGCGCATCGAGTTGCGCGGCGCTTCGCCGCACGAGGCCATGCTGGCGGAGTACGGCGACATCGACATCGCGCTCGACCCCTTTCCGTTCTGCGGCGGGCTCACCACGTGCGAGGCGCTGTGGATGGGCGTGCCCGTGGTCACGCTGCCGTGGCTTCGGCCCATGTCGCGGCAGGGGCTCGCGATCCACCGGGAGCTGGGGCTGGAAGACCTCGTCGCGCGCACGCCGCGCGAGTACGTCGCGACCGTCGTGGCGCTGGCCGGGGACCGCGCGCGGCGCGCGGAACTGCGGCGCACGCTGCGCGCACGCATGGCGGCCTGCGCGCTGGGCGACGGCCGCGGCCTCGCGCGGGCGCTCGAGTCGCAGTACGCTCGGGCCATGGCAGCGAAGGCAGGAACATGACCACGACCCGATCGATCGCCGAGCGCATGGAGCTCGGCATGCGGCACCACCGTGCCGGCGAACTGCGCGAGGCGGCGGAGCTCTACGCAGGCATCCTCGCCGAGGACGATCGGCAGATCAATGCGCGGCACAACCTCGGCATGGTGCGCCTGGGGCTCGGCGAGTTCGCGTCCGCGCTGGAGTTGCTGTCC
>JAABQW010000227.1 GCA_011391275.1 Betaproteobacteria bacterium | reverse complement strand
CTCGACCACCACTTCCGGCTCTCCCGCGATGACGCGGCCGCGCTCGGCGTCGAGGCAGATGGTCTCCCCCTCGCGAAGCGTCCCCTTGCCGAAGCTGATGGTGCGGCTGCTTTCGTCGATGCGCAGCGCCTCGCAGCCCACGAGGCAGACCTTGCCCATCTGCCTGGCGACCACGGCCGCGTGCGAGGTGCGGCCGCCGCGTGCGGTGAGCACGCCGACCGCGGCGGCGATGCCCGCGATGTCCTCGGTGCTCGTGTCGGCGCGCACTAGGATGGCCGGGCGCCCGCGCGCGGCGAGCCGCTCGCAGGCGCGGGTGTCGAGGGCGATCGCCCCCACCGCGAGGCCGATGCTCGCCGGCACGGCCGAGGCGAGCGCCACCTCGGACTCGTCGGCGACGCGCCGGCGCACGATGGCCGAGAGGTCGATGCCGTCCAGGCGCGCGAGCGCCTGGGCGGGCGTGGCGAGCCCCTCGCGCACCTGCTCGACCGCGACGCGCAGCGCCGCCCACGGCGTGCGCTTGGCCGTCCTCGTCTGCAGCAGGTACAGGCGCCCGTCCTGGACCGTGAACTCGAACTCCTGGGCGTCGCCGAAGGTCGCCTCGAGGGCGCGGCGCAGCTCCTCGAGGCGCTGGGCGACCTCGGGCAGCGCCACCGGAAGGCGGCCGGTGTCGGTCACCGTGTGGCGGCCGGAGACCACGTCCTCGCCCTGGGCGTTGAAGAGGAAATCGAGGTAGAGGCGGTTCTCGCCGGTGGCCGGGTCGCGGGTGAACCCGACGCCGGAGCCGGAAGTGCCGCCGGCGTTGCCGAAGACCATGCGCTGCACCGTCACGGCCGTGCCCATGTCGTCGGCGATCCCGTGCAGGCGGCGATACTCCACGGCCCGCGCCGAGCGCCAGGACTCGAGCACCGCCACCGTGGCCGACTCGAGCTGCTCGCGCGGATCCTGCGGGAACGGCTGGCCGACCGTGTCGGCGAACGCCTCGAGGCTGTCGGCGGCCAGCTTCTCGAGGCTCTCGAAGTCGAGCTCCCGGACCCCGGGCACGCCCGCCAGCGCCACCGCGGCGGCCGCCAGCTCGTCGAACGCCGCCCCGTCCGCGCCGTGCACGATCCGCGCGTACTGCTGCACCAGGCGCCGGTAGGAGTCCCAGGCGAGGCGCGGGTTGCCCGTCAGGCGGATGAGCCCGCGCACGGTGCGTTCGCACAGGCCGATGTTGAGCACCGTGTCCATCATGCCCGGCATCGAGACCGGGGCGCCGGAGCGCACGGAGACGAGGAGCGGCTTCCTGTCGCCGCCGAAGGCGAGCCCGCAGGCCTGCTCGAGGCGGCGCGTCCACTCGCCAAGGGCTTCGTGAAGGGCCTGCCGCGCTTCGCCGGCGTCCGCCTGTTGCCGCCCGCACCAGCCCGTGCCCAGCACGTAGGCCTGCGGCACGGGCAGTCCCGCGACGGCCATGCGCTGCAGGTTGAAGGCCTTCGAGCCCATCTGCTCCAGGGCTCCCGTGCCGGCGCCTCCCTTCGCGATCCCGATGCCGAAGACCGGGCAGGCGTTGTCGTGGGCGCTCATTGGACCACCAGGTCGCCCAGCACGGCGTCGCGCAGGTGTAGACCCGTGTGCATGAGGGCGTCGGTCGCGGCCTCGAGGTTGCGCGCGCACTCGATGAAGCCGAACAGGGCGCCGTAGTTCCCGGACTGCTGCGGGACCAGGCTCTTCGCGGAGCGGTGGATCTCGTCGCTCCTGCGCTCGAGCGTCATGATGCGGTGGATGGCCTCGAGGAAGTCCTGCGTGTCCTCGCGCGGGCTGCCGCGGTGCAGCGTGCGCGCGGTCTCCACGGCCTTCAGGTACTCCTGCACGCTTTCGACGGCGAGGGCCGCCAGGGGCCGGAGCGAGGCGAACATCGCCTCGCCCTTGCCGTCGCCGGGCACGAGGGCCAGGTGAAAGGCCGCCTCCTCCAGCTCGTCGACGATGTCGTCGGCCACCTCGATCAGGTCGCGGTAGGACTGCGCGCGCTCGGAATGCCGTGCCTGGGCGCGGGCGGCGTTCACGAGCTCGTCGGCGCGGTGCTCCCAGGCCTTGGCGCGCCGCGCGTTGCGCGCGATCTCCTCGGCGGCTTCCGGGCCACCGGCGTTCGCGAGCGCGTCGCGGATGCCGGAGGCGATCTCCAGGGCGAAGGCGGCATGCTCGGCCGCGACGTCGAGGACGCTTTGCTGGACCGAGCGGAAGTAGTTCACGAGCTCGGCGCGGACCTCGTCACGGATGAGCC
>JAABQW010000226.1 GCA_011391275.1 Betaproteobacteria bacterium | reverse complement strand
CGCCGGCGGCGAGCTGCTCCTGCGCGCGAACTCGCAGCGTGTCCTCGGTGATCTGGGGTGCCACGGGCTTGGGCGCCTCGGTCGGCATCGGGGCGCAGGCGGCCAGCACGGCCGCGATGAGGAGCGCGCCGGACAGGCGCTGGGCGGTGAGCGGGCGCATCACTGGAAGCGGTGCCTGATGGTGAGTTCGTCGCGCGACTTCACGTCGATGTTCTCGACCTGCACGGGGAACGTGGTGTTCCTGATCTCGACCTTGTACTTGCCGGGCGGGAGCTTGAGCGACTTCATCGGCGGGCTCACCCCGCTCGACTTGCCGTTCACGAACACCTCGCCCCACGGGCTGATCGAGAAGACGATCGTGGCCGGCGGCACGGCGGGCGCCGCGGGTACGGCGGCTGCGGCGGGCTTGGCCGGGTCGGTCCTGGCGGCATCCGCCTTCGCGGCCTCGGGCTTGGGCGGAGTCTCGGATTTCGCGTGCACGGCGGGCGCGGCGGGCGCGGCGGGCTTGGCCGGCTCGGTCCTGGCGGCGGCGCCCTTGTCGTCGACGCCGGACGCGGGTGCCGCCTTGGGCGCCTCGGCGACCGGCACCGGCACCGGGGCGGCCTGCACGGGCTGCGTCACGGGGGCCGCGGCCGTCATGGGCGGTGCGGCGGCGGGCTCGTCGCCTTTCTTCGTGGCCACGAGGAAGCCCAGCACCGCCACGATGCCCGCGAGCACGCCGGCGACGACGGTGAGCTTCTTCTTGTCCTGCACGAAGTTGGGCACCGTGAGCGTCACGGTGGAGGTGCCCGTGGGGGAGGCCGCGGAGGCCGTGCGCTTCACGTTGGTCGTCGTGCTGGAGGCGCGGTCCTTCATGCTGTCGCGCGCCTTCTTCATCGCCCCTTCGTTGAAGCCCACGACGTAGATCTCGTGCTCGCGCACGTGCTTGTCGGTGCGCGATCCCTCGTAGGTGAAGAGCTTGGCGTACTCGCTCGCGAGGTTGGAGACGACGTCGTAGTACGAGCGCGACACCACGATCTGGCCGGGCCGCGCGAAGCTCATGATGCGCTGCGCGACGTTGATGCCGTCGCCGATGATGTTGGGGTGCCCGTTGATGTCCTTCACCAGCTTCACGGGCCCGAGGTTGATGCCCATGCGCACCGCGTCGTCGCCTTCTTCCCCGCCCTGCGTGACGGGCTGGTTCTCGCGAACCATCGCCTCGCGCAGCGACAGCGTGGTGAAGAGCGCGTCCTCGGGGTCGCCCAGGAACGACAGCGCGGCGCCATCCCCCGTGTCGAGGATGATGCGGTCGTTGACCGGGATGTCCTTGATCGCCTCCGACAGGTTGTTCGTGAGGCTGGTCTTCAGGCGGATCTGCTCGGCGACCGGCTTCTTCGAATAGCTGACGAGGTCGATGAACACGACGCTGCAGATGAACGTCCGGTTGGCCTGATCGAGCATCGTGCGACTTGGAACGGCGATACGCCGCCTCCCGTGGGCAGTTTATCTCTTTAAAACAAGGGACTTACCGAACAAAGTTCGGGCAAGACTTAGTTTAGCCGATTCCCGTGGCGCCTGTCTGCCGTTTACTCGACAACCTCCAGAGGGGCGGGGCCCGCGCCGCGGCCCTCGGGGCCGAGCAGTCGCAGGTAGGCGACGGCGACGCGTTCCGGGGTCGGCAAGGCGGCACGATTCTCGCCCGGATGGCTCTGCGCGCGCTGCGGCGAGGCCACGGGCCCGGGCACCAGGACGTGGAAGCGCGGCTTGCCGGCCTGCTCGCACTCGTCGGCCCAGACCGCCGCGAGCGTTCCCAGGCCCGACTTCGACACGGCGAATGCGCCCCAGTAGGCCGCGGGCCGGAACGCGTGGGTCTCGGCGGTGAAGACGACCGCGCCGTCGGGGGCGGCCTCCAGCATCGGCAGGCAGGCGCGGGTGAGCGCGAAGGGCGCGGCCAGGTTCACGCGCAGGTGCGCGAGGCACTGCTCGAGGGGCTGGTCGCGCAGCGGCACCAGCGGCGTGAAGTGCACGGCGCAGTGCACCAGGGCGTCGAGCCGGCCGAGGTCGCGGCGCAGCATCCCCGCGAGCGTCTCGAACTCCCGGTCGCCGGCGGTGGCGAGGTCCAGGGGGATCGCCGCGGGCTCCTTGCCGCCGGCCGCGACAATGGCGTCGTACGTCTCGGTCAGCGCCTCGGGCTTGCGGCCGAGGAGGGCGACGGTGGCGCCGTGGGCCGCGCAGGCGAGCGCCACGGCGCGCCCCAGGCCGCGGCCGGCACCGGTCACGAGCACGACGCGGTCCTC
>JAABQW010000225.1 GCA_011391275.1 Betaproteobacteria bacterium | reverse complement strand
TCCATAGCGTCCGACGCGACAGGCAGGCGCGTACGGGCCAGCAGGATTGGATCGCCGTCGGTGTTGTGGAGCTCTGGCGGCCGCCGACTGGCTACGAGATCGCCTCCGACCATGCGGTCTTCACCCTCCAGCCCCACGAGCTCGTCGCAATGTTGGCGGCGCAGGGCATTCAGTCCTGCGGTTGAAACCCGGCCACCCCCGCGCGCCAGAGCACGAACGCATACTCGTCGCCCCGCTCATCGTCGACCTGCGAGCGCGTCGAGCCGACGCCGTGACCAGCGTCGAACGTCACGCGGAGCAGCACGGGATTCTTCGAACTCGTCGCCTTCTGGAGCCGCGCCGCCATTTTCGCCACCTGCCAGGGCTCGACGCGCGGGTCGGTCATGCCGGTGGTCAGCAGTACGGCGGGGAAGGGCGTACCGTCCTTGACGGCGTGATAGGCGTCCATCGCCTTGAGTCCGAGGAAGCCGTCGCGTTCAGTGACCGTGCCGAATTCGTCGATATTGGTTGGCCCGTTCTGGGAAAACTCGGCCCGCAGCGTGTTCGACACGCCGACGTTGGAGATCACCGCCGCGAACAGGTCCGGGCGTTCGGTCATGGCACGGCCGACCGTGATGCCGCCCGCCGATCCGCCCTGGATGGCGAGGTGGCGCGGGCTGGTCCAGCCGTCCTTGACCAGCGCCTCGCAGCAGTCGATGAGGTCGCGCCAGGTGTTGGGCTTGGCGAGCTTCTGGCCGGCCTTCCACCAGCGACGGCCGTACTCGCCGCCGCCGCGCACGTGCGCGGTCGCGAGCACGCCGCCCTGCTCGAGAAATGCAATACCGCGGACGTTGAATGCCGGCGAGTTCGAGATCTGGTAGGAGCCGTACGCATTGACGAGTGCCGGGTTGCTTCCGTCGCGCTTGAGGCCGCGGCGCGCGACGATCGAGAGCGGCACCTTGGTGCCGTCCCGTGCCGTGGCAAACGTCCTGATCGCCTCGTAGCGCGACGTGTCGACCGGCGGTCTCGGCGACAGGCCCGTGTCCGCGGCGCGGCCCGTCGCCGGGTCGTAGCGCAACACGGTGTAGGGCTCGAGCCAGCTGGTCGCGACCACCCATGCACCGTCCTCGAGGCTGTTGGCGTACGCGCCGATGATCGCGCCGTCGAACGGCAGCGCCGCGGTCGTGAGCTTGCCGTCTTTGTCGAACCGGCGCAGCGCGTTGTAGCCGCCGTCCATCTCGATGACGTACAGCCCGTCGCGGGCGGCGACGATATTCTCGATCACGGTCTTGCCTTCAGGCACGACGACGGTGGCCTCAGCGAAGCGTGGGCTGGCGACCGGGGTGCGGAGGACGCGTGCGTTCATCGCATCCCGCGTGCTGAGCAGGTAGAGATCCTCGCCGCGCGTCGCGAACCCGACGACCTCGTCCGCGACCTCGCAGGCGCGCCGCCAGATGGGCTTGCCCGCAGTCACCTCTGCGAGGCGTGCGGTGAACAACGGGTTCTCGCGTCGGACTCCGCCGAGCCCGATCGCGACCACGTATGCGGAGCTCGGCTCGGCCACCAGGATCGGGATCTCGAAGGGCTCGAGCGGCACCGCGTCGTGCAGCCCGCGCGTCAGGATCGTCCGGTCCGACTTCGGGTCGGTACCCAGCCGGTGCAGGCAGGCGACCATGTCCCTGAAGAGGTCGGCCGTGCCGAGCTGCGCGGACTCGGCGAGCCGGGTGTAGAAGAAGCCGGAGCCGTCGGGCAGCCACGAGGCGCTGATGAATGGCGTGCGCTCGATGCGCTCCGGTAGCAGCTTGCCGCTGTCCACTTCGATGACGTGTGTGGTCGCCATCTCGGAGCCGGCCGGCGACTGGCCGTAGGCGACGTGGCGGCCATCGGGCGATGCACTCCACCAGTCGATCGAAACATGCTTGCCGTCCATCCTGATCGCGGTCGGGTCCATGAGCAGCCGCTCCTCTCCGCCGAGGCCGTTGCGGACGTACAGCTTGTAGCTGTCCGCGCCGCCCGGCCGCTTGCGATAAAACACGCGGCCTCCGCCGGTCTGCACCTCGACCGTGATCGGCATGTCGCCGGACAAGGCGGCGATTCGCCCGGCCAGGGCCTCGCGCCCCGAGATCGAGTCGAGCACGCGACGCGCGTATTCGCCTTGCCCGCGCATGAACGGCTCCCACTCGGCGTCCTTCGGGTTCTCCATCCAGCGGTAGGGGTCCACGACGGTCTCGCCCCACAGCGTCTCGCTGACGGGCTCGATGCGTGCGACGGGCGGACCGGCCGTCGCTTGGGCCCAAGCCCAGCGAGG
>JAABQW010000224.1 GCA_011391275.1 Betaproteobacteria bacterium | reverse complement strand
CACCCCCGTGATCCAGCCGGGAAGGGCATCGAACACGCCGCGGAAGTACACCGCCGGGTTCAGGTCGCCCGACTCGAGGCGCTGGTATACCGCGGTCGCCTCGCTGGCGAGCGCGGCCGAGAGCAGCGCGAATGGAAGGATCACGGCAACCAGCACGACGAGCAAGGTCAGCAGCGCCGAAAGCGTGGGCCGCTGACCCAGTCGTGCCCGCAGCCAGCGGTACACCGGTGCGAACACCAGCGCGATGATCGAGCCCCAGAGGATCGTCCCGTAGAACGGCAGCAGGATCCAGACGAAGGCGACGGAAACGATCGCCAGCAACACCGGGAACATCCATCGTTCCAGGTACGCGTTCGTGCTTTCGTGGGAGAAGTTCATCAAGGTTCTCGGGATCATTATCGCGGCGGCCTCCGGGCCGCATCGGTGCGCTGGCGCACAGTGAGGGCGCGGCATCCCGCCTTCTCCGCACCGGGGGTTCGCGGGGTCGCCCTTGCGATCCATCGGGCGGCTCGGGCTGGGAGGCGGCAATGAACCGCGGTTATGCGGGATGTCGCACAGACCGTCTCCGGGGTCGCGGACTATGGTCCGTTCAGGGTCGCGAGGATTGGAGGTTCAAACAATCCCGGTGGCCGGCATTGGGTGATCCCATGCATTCGAACGCTCGCCCGCCCTGCCTGGCAGGGCACATCCCGAGGGATCGCTCGAGTCGCCGGCCGGGGCGCACGAAACGCGAAATAGTCCCGATCAACGAATTCCAAGGAGAAAGACGTGAAACCCATTCGAACCATTCTTGCAGTTGCGCTTTCGCTGGCCTGCGGGGTTGCCCTCGCGCAGGACGTCGCGGACTTCACTGTCCTCGCCGGCAAGGCGGTGACCTGTACCGATTCCGTTGTCGAGGGGAACGTGGGCCTCGGCGACCTGGGCGCAATCACCAATACCCGTTGCGATATCTCCGGATCGACGGTAGTGGGCGCCAGCGGGGCTTACGGGTCCTTCCTCGACTATTACGCCGCCGTTCGTGACCAGCCGCCGTGCCAGTACTACGAAGTGCCCCTGGCCGGGGCGTTTCTCCCGCCGGGCGTCTATTGCTATGACGCGGCGGTCACCGTGACGGGCGGCACGTTGACGCTCGTCGGGTCAGCCACCGATTCGTGGATCTTCAGGATCGGGACCGGCGGCACCGGCGCCCTCACGGGCACCAGCTTCAAGGTGGTCATGACCGGCGGGGCGACGTGCAACAACGACGTGCTTTGGTGGACCGCCCAGGCCGCGACACTCGACGCTTCGGACTTCAAGGGAAGCATTCTCGCGGGCGCCGACATCACCGTCACTGGCGGAGTACTGGCCGGGCAAGTCCTGGCGGGCGGGACCGGCATGAACGAGGACGGGATGAGGACAGGCGCGGTGACGTTGACTGGCGCCGTGGTCGACTACTGCCCCGCCAACGTCCCGCCGCCGGTACCACCCCTCCTGCCCGTGTTCGTGATCGGGGACGTCGAACCCCACGCGGTCGGCAACGTGGTGAACTTCTGGGGCGCGCAATGGTGGAAGAACAACGTCATGAGCGGCATCGTGAGCCCCGGCGCGTCCAGGGCCAGCTTCAAGGGATACGCCACTCGTGCCGAGCTTGTTTGCGGCGGTTCCTGGGATTCCGTTCCGGGCAACAGCCCGCCTCCGCCTGCCACGATCCCTGCCGATATCGCGGTCGTCGTGACGTCCACCGTCATCAAGAGCGGGCCGAATCTCGGCGGCAACATCGAGCAGATCGTCGTCGTGAGCCAGGACGGCGGCTATGGACCCAACCCCGGACATGCGGGAAACGGCCTGGTGACGTCGATCGTCTGCACGCAGCCGCAGTAGGCATGACAGGGCGCGGCGTTCAACGCCGCGCCTGCCAAGCGCAAACGCCGGTCAGCAGCTCGTCCCGGATCCAGGATCGCAGCCAGGTCCCGGCCTGCTCCGTTGACGCCCGCTCGCAGACCGCGGCGAAAGTCTCTCCGGCCGCAATGTCGCGCAGCGCATGGAACTCGTGGTCGTCGAGGCTGCGAAACCGGGTGACGAGCCCGCTGCGCCAGAAGAGGTGCCCGGCAGGCCGCTCCAGCCGGCACACCGGGGGCGGCGTGGCGGCCTGGTCGAGCGCGTGCCATACGTGCAGGACATTCCACTCGAACACGGCCATCGACACGCCCGGATGCAGAACGAGCCGGGCGCGTGCCCAGGCTTCCTCGTCGAGTTGCGCCAGGCAAGCCGGGTCGAGCAGGGGGAGGTCGGGGGCGTCGAATGCGGTGTGCAGGTTCCAGTCCATGGTC
>JAABQW010000223.1 GCA_011391275.1 Betaproteobacteria bacterium | reverse complement strand
GCCTGGCCGCGGAACAGCCGGCCTGCGTCGAGATCGTCGCGGTGACGGGACCGCACGGGCTGCTGGAGGGCGTGGTCACCATCGGCCGCCTCTTCGCCGCGCCCGCCGGCACGCCGATCGCGGAGGTGATGGCCCGCGACTACCCGCTGGTCCACCCCGAGGACGACCAGGAGCACGCCGCCTCGGTGGCGCTGCACCATGCGGTCGACGCGCTGCCGGTGGTCGATGCGAGCGGCGCGCTGCTGGGCGCCATGCCGCCGCAGGCGCTGCTGCAGGTGCTCCGTCGCGAGCACGTGGAGGACCTGCACAGGCTCGCGGGCATCGTCCGCGAGTCGTCGCGCGCGCGCCACGCGATCGACGATCCGCCGATGCGCCGCGCGCGCCACCGCCTGCCGTGGCTCGTCGCAGGCCTCGTGGCGTGCGTTGCGCTCACGCTGGCCATGGCCGGGTTCGAGGCGCTGATCGAGGCGCACGTGGCGGTGGCCTTCTTCGTGCCGGGGCTCGTGTACCTGTCGTCCGCCATCGGCGAGCAGAGCCAGGTGATCGCCGTGCGCGGGCTTTCCCTCACGCGCTCGGGCGTGGGGCACCTCCTGGCGAGCGAGTTGCGCACGGGCGCGCTGGTCGGTGCGGTCCTCGGCGGCCTCGCGTTCCTCGCGATCACCGCGGTCTTCCGGGACGCGCGGCTGGCGGCGGCGGTCGCCTTGTCGCTGCTCGCGGCCGGCACCATCGCGAGCGCCATCGGCATGATGTTTCCATGGTGGCTCGCGCGCCGCGGCCTCGACCCGGCCTATGGCAGCGGGCCGATGGCCACCGTGCTCCTCGATACGCTGAGCATCCTCGTCTACCTCGCCGTCCTGCGCGCGTTCGGCTTCTGAGGAATCCCGCCTTGTCCGCGAAACTTCCCACGCCACCCGCAATGCCGGTGCCGGACTGGCACCGGCTCGCCGCCCACGAGGTCGCGGCGCATCTCGAGACGGGGCTCGACTCGGGACTCGCGCCCGGCGAGGCCGGCCGGCGCCTGGCCCGGCACGGCGCCAACGAGCTGGCCGAGGGGCGGCGCCGCTCCCCGTGGCTCATGCTCGCGGGGCAGTTCACCGACTTCATGATCCTCGTGCTCCTCGCGGCCGCGGTCGTCGCGGGCCTCGTGGGCGAGCCCGAGGATTCCATCGCCATCGTGGTCATCGTCGTGCTCAACGCGGTGATCGGCTTCATCCAGGAGTACCGCGCCGAGAAGACGATGGCGGCCCTGCGCCGGCTGGGCGCTCCGCACGCGCGGGTGCTGCGCGACGGGCAGGTGGCGGACATCGCGGCGCGCGACCTCGTGCCGGGCGACCTGGTGCTGCTCGAGGCGGGCAACATCGTGCCGGCGGACCTGCGCCTCGTGGAGGCCGCGCGCCTGAAGGTGCAGGAGGCGGCGCTCACCGGCGAGTCGGTGCCCGTGGACAAGCAGGTGAAGCCGCTCGCGGCAGCCGGTGCTTCGCTCGGCGACCGCACGAACATGGCCTACAAGGGGACGATCGTCACCTACGGCCGCGGCCGCGGAATCGTGGCCGCCACCGGCATGGCGACGGAGCTGGGCCGCATCGCGACGCTCCTGCAGTCGGCCACGGAAGGGCAGACGCCCCTGCAGCGCCGTCTCGCGCACTTCGGCAAGCGCCTGGCGCTGGCCGCGCTCGGCATCTGCGCCATCGTCTTCGCGGCCGGGATGCTGCGCGGCGAGCCGCTCGTGCTCATGTTCCTCACGGCGGTGAGCCTCGCGGTGGCGGCCATCCCCGAGGCGCTGCCCGCGGTGGTGACCGTGGCGCTGGCGATGGGCGCCGGCAAGATGGCGCAGAGGAACGCCCTCGTGCGCCGGCTGCCCGCCGTCGAGTCGCTGGGCTCGGTGACCGTCATCTGCTCCGACAAGACCGGCACGCTCACGCAGAACCGCATGCGCGTGGCGCGGCTCTGGTCGGGCATGGCCCGCGAGGGGCCGGCGGACACGCTGCCGGAAGCGCCGCCATGGCCGCAGCTCGCGCGGGCGATGGCGCTCTGCAACGACGCCGAGGAAGACTCCTCGGGCGACCTGCAGGGAGACCCCACGGAGACGGCGCTCTACTCGGCCGCGGCGGTTGCGGGGTACGACAAGCGGGCGCTCGCGGAAGCGATGCCGCGCGTGATGGAGCTGCCCTTCGACTCCGACCGCAAGCGCATGACGACGGTGCACCGCGACGGCGACGGCCACCTTGCGCTCACGAAGGGCGCGCCGGAGTCGGTCGTGCCGAGGTGCGCGCGCGTTGCCACCGCCTCGGGGGAGGAGGCCATCGATGCGCC
>JAABQW010000222.1 GCA_011391275.1 Betaproteobacteria bacterium | reverse complement strand
CGCTCAACAAAGACATGGACCGCCTGCAGCGCGTGTTCCTCGCCACGGGCCAACAGCTCGACGGCGCGTTCCTCGCGCAGGAACACCCGGACCTGCTGGTAGTGAAGCTGCACGGACCGGACGCGGCTCGCTTGATCGAGCTGATCCCGTCCTACGCCGACGGTCCGGTCGGCAGCGCCGGCCGCATCTACCTCGTCGATCCGCTCGGCAACGTGCTGATGAGCTATCCGGCATCGGCGCCCGACAAGGCGCTGCTCACCGACGTCAAGAAACTGCTGCGACTCTCACACATTGGATAACGCCATGCGACACAACTGGTTCCGTCGTCTCTGCCTGATCGGGGCACTGCTCGCGCTCTGTGTCGTCGTGCTCGGCGCGTGGGTCCGGCTGAGCCACGCCGGACTCGGCTGTCCGGACTGGCCGGGCTGCTACGGGCACCTGACGGTCGGCGATGCCGTCGAGAATGCCGCGGCGGCCAACGCCGCGCACCCGGAACGCCCGCTCGAAGCGGACAAGGCCATCAAGGAAATGGTGCACCGCTACTTCGCATCCACGCTCGGCCTGCTGATCGTCCTCGCGGCCGTGCTCGCATTCCGCAACCGCCGCGACCCCGCACAACCGGTACGCCTGCCGGCGGCGCTCGTTCTGCTGGTCGTCTTCCAGGGCCTGCTCGGCATGTGGACGGTCACGCTGCTGCTGAAGCCGCTGATCGTCTCGGCCCACCTGGTCGGCGGACTCACGACGATGTCGCTGCTGTGGTGGCTCAGCTTCGGCGTACGTCCCGGCGAGCGCCCTGTGGCCGAGCGCGGGCTGCGAGCCTGGGCCATCGTCGGTCTCCTCGTGCTGTCGCTGCAGATCGTGCTCGGCGGGTGGGTCAGCTCGAACTACTCGGCCATCGCCTGCCCGGATTTCCCGACCTGCCAGGCTTCTTACTGGCCCGACATGAATTTCGGGGACGCGTTCGTGCTGTGGCGCGGCCTCGGCATCGACTATGAGGGTGGCGTGCTCGATCACCCGGCGCGCGTGGCCATCCACTTCACGCACCGCATCGGGGCGGTCGTCGCGGCATTCGTGCTCGGCTACTTGTCCTGGCTCGCGATCCGCACCGGCCAGTCGCGCGCGGTGCGGACTGCCGGTGCCATCGTCGGCGCGGTGCTCGTCACGCAACTCGTCCTCGGGCCCCTGATGGTCGTCAAGACTTTCCCTCTGTGGCTCGCCACCGCGCACAATGCGGTCGCCGCGCTGCTGCTGCTGTCCGTGGTTGCGCTCACTCGATTCCTCTTCGTACCCCGGCGCACGACCTGATCCCGGCTGGACCGCACCTGCGATGGCACCGAAATGAACCAGCCACCCGTGACCGCCAGCGAGCCGTTGGCAACCGGGTCTGCGACCTGGCGGGACTACTACGAACTCGGCAAGCCGAAAGTCGTCGCGCTGATCGTGTTCACCGCGGTGGTCGGCATGTTCCTCGCGGTGCCAGGCCTGCCGCCGCTCGGCGCGCTCGTCTTCGGGACGCTCGGGATCGGGATGGCAGCATCGAGTGCCGCCGCCATCAACCACGTCGTCGATCGTCGCTTCGACCGCAAGATGGCGCGCACGATGCTGCGCCCCATCCCGACCGGCCACCTGACCAGCGGTCAGGCGCTCGGCTACGCAGCTGCGATCGGGGTCGCGTCCATGGCAATCCTGTGGGTGCTGGTGAATCCGCTGACCGCGGTCCTCACGTTCGCCTCGCTGATCGGCTACGCGGTCCTGTATACCGTGTGGCTCAAGCACATCACGCCGCAGAACATCGTCATCGGGGGCGCCGCTGGCGCCGCGCCGCCGGTGCTGGGCTGGACGTCGGTGACCGGGCAGGTGGATCCGTATGCGCTGCTGCTGTTCCTGATCATCTTCGCGTGGACGCCGCCGCACTTCTGGGCGCTCGCGATCGCGCGACGCGAGGAATACATGAAGGCCGGCATCCCGATGCTGCCCGTGGCCTACGGGGTCGAGTTCACGCGGCTGCACATCCTGCTCTACACGATCCTGCTCTGCATCGTGACGCTGTTGCCCTGGCTCACCGGCATGACCGGGCTCATCTACCTGGCCGCGGCCGTCGTGCTCGGCGCACTGTTCGTGCGGTACGCGATCGCGCTGCGCCGTGACGGCGCGCCCGCGCACCTGCCGATGACCGTGTTCCGCTACTCGATCAATTACCTGATGTTGCTGTTCGCGGCGCTGCTCATCGACCACTACGTGGACCTGCGTTTCTGAGCATCCAGTGATGCCCAGCCAGTCGCATTTCGCTGCTCCGTTGCTGCTCGCGGTCGTC
>JAABQW010000231.1 GCA_011391275.1 Betaproteobacteria bacterium | reverse complement strand
GGGCGACAGCCTGCCGCGCGACTTCGAGTGGGACCTCTTCCGCGAGATAACCCGCGTCCTGCCATGGCTCGCAAGGACGCCCCGCACGGGAATCCTGCCCCTGAAGGGCCTGCGCACGGCCGAGGGCGGGACCATGATCACGCACCGCACGCGGATCGTCATCCGCCTCCCGCGCGACCGCGTCTGCTCGGCGAGCGCCCTGGAGCGGTCGACGCTGCGGGTGGGCGACACCATGCTCACCGTGGGCGAGGGCACCTTCCGCAAGCACCTGGCGACCCCGACGCTCTACTCGCCGCGGGTGACCACCGGGGAAGCCGACGAGGCGCGCTTCACGGCCGTCATCGAGGAGGAGATCGCCGCCCTCGGCGTGAGCGGGCGCATCATCTGCGGGCGCCGCGTGCAGGTCGAACTCGAGGAAGGGCCCGTCACCGCCTTCCCCGTCGCCGTCCACGACCTTCGCGACGTCGACTCCCTCCTGCTGCAGCGCGCCGGCCTCGGCCGCGGGCAGCCCGTGGGTTGCGGCCTCCTCATCCCCCACAAGACCATCGTCGCGGCCGAGTAGCCTTCTTACGGAGCGTTCCCATGAATCTTCCCCAAGCCGGCGAACCGGCGGCGATGGTCGACCTCACCGGCCTCACCTGTCCCGGGCCGATCCTGGGCGCCCGCGAGATCCTCGAGGGCCTTCGCGACGGACAGGTGCTCCTGCTGCTTTCCGACTGCCCCGGCACGCGCGACGACCTGTTCGCCTGGGCGCGGCAGACGGGCAACGAGGTGATCCACACCGAGCCGCGCGACCGCGGCGCCACCGGCTACTACGTGCGCAAGGGCCGCAGCGGCACCGTGGCCGCGCACGTGCGCCTCGACATGCGCGGCGTGTGCTGCCCCGGGCCGATCGTGGAGGCGCGCCAGCTCCTCAAGGGCATGAAGTCCGGCGAGGTCCTGAAGCTCGTGAGCGACTGCCCGGGCGTGCGCGACGACATCGCCGCCTGGGCTGAAGCCACGCACCTGGAGCTCGTGTCCACGGCAGGCACGGGCACCGGCGCCTTCGAGTTCTACCTGCGCAAGCTTTGAGCACGTCGAGTCGCACGCCCATTCGCGTCAAGAGCACCTGGTTCAGGCCGGGGCGGCCGCACACGCCCGAGGAAGTGGCGGGGGCGCTGGCCTTCATCACCTGGCGCGTGGCCCAGAACATGCTGAAAAGCATGCGCCGGGCCGACTTCGACATCGACCCCGGCCCGCAGTACTTCGATTTCCTGGCCGAGGCCGTGATCTTCGCGATCCAGGTCGCGTGGCGGCTCGCCTACCCGCGCTTCGACGACGCCGGGCGCCTCGCCTTCATGACCGCGCTCGCCCATCGCACGGGCGAGGAACTGGCGGAGAACCGCTCGCGGCTGCTGGGCGACCTCGATCCGGCCGCCATCAAGGCGGCCTTCATCGACCTCCTCAACCGCCGCAACGGGGAATACGCCGAGTTCGGCTACGGCCCCGAGGGCCCGGACTTCGGCTTCCTGCGCTACTTCGCCACCGTCGTCGCGGAACTGATGCCCGCGAAGGACAGGCGCTGGACCTGGGACCAGGTGATGGCGATCGAGGGGCCCGAGGCGGCCGCCATGATCGCCAAGAGCGTGGCCGGGCTCTTCGACGAGACGCCGCGCCGGCCGCGCCGCGCGGCCTCCGCCGGCGAATGAGCACCATCGCCGCCGGCGAAACCGTGGCCGCCGGCGCCGCGCAGTCCCCCTTCGCGCCCGGCAACGACGAGGCCTATGCGCGCTGGCGAAGCCGCAAGCTCGACGCCCGGGCCCGCGAGCCGCGGGACCTCGTCGTCGAGGTCCGCGATCCCCGGGCGCTGTCGGAGCCCGAGAAGGCGGAGATCGTGCGCCGCTGCCGCCGCGACAACATGGCCATCTATGCGAGCGGCGTCACCGGCGAGGACAAGGAGGTGCCCCGGCGCCTGGGGGCGCAGCTGGGGCTCGTCACGCTCGACACCAACTTCCTGGCCGACGAGGACGGCATCACGAGCATCGCGGTCTCCGGCGCCAAGGCCGGCGCGGGGTTCATTCCCTACACCACCCACCGCATCCGCTGGCACACCGACGGCTACTACAACCCGCCGGGGCTGCGCATCCGCGCGATGCTGCTGCACTGCGTGCGCGATGCCGCATCCGGAGGCGACACCGCCCTCCTCGACCACGAGCTCGCCTACCTGCTGCTGCGCGACGACGACCCCGCGCACGTGCGCGCCCTCATGGCGCCCGACGCCCTGGTGATCCCGGCGCGCGTCGACGACGAGGGCATCGCGCGGCCCGAGGCCGTGGGGCCCGTCTTCTCCCTCGAGCCGGCGACGGGCGACCTGCACATGCGCTACACGGCCCGGACGCGCAGCGTGGCCTGGAAGGACGACGGTGCCACGGCGGCGGCCGCCGCGCGCCTGCTCGAGATCCTGGATGGCGCCGGCGACTGCGTCCTGCGCACGCGGCTCGCCCCGGGCATGGGGCTCGTCTGCAACAACGTGCTGCACGAGAGGAGCGCCTTCGTGGACGACCCCGGCCGCGCGCGGCTCCTCTACCGCGCCCGCTACGTGGAGCGCATCGCCGGCACGGCGCTTTCCTGGCTCGAAACGAAAACGGCCGGCTAGGCGCCGGCCGCTTCGTCGCTTCGGGCTGCGCGGACTACCAGCGCTTGCCCCAGGCGATGCCGAGCGTGTTCTGGTACATCTCGATCGTCTCGTTGCCGCCCATGCCCGGCGCGAAGGCGTTGAAGAACGACGGCCCGGTCACCGAGTTGCGCTTGGCATGCATGTAGGAGCCGGAGATCTCCGAGGTCTGGTCGAGCGCGTAGGTGAATCCCAGCGTGTAGTGGTCCTTCACCACGCCCGGCGCGAGGATGTTGAAGGTCACGTCGCGCGCGAGGATCGGGTTGTCGGTCTTGCCGTAGCCGGCGCGCAGCGTGAGCGCGGGGCTCGCCTGGAACTCGGCGCCGAACTTCCACACGTCCACGTCCTGCCAGCCGAACCCCGGGCCGCCCGCGGAGCCGAGCGGCGCCTGGTTGGTGCTGGGGTTGCCGATGGAGGCGATCTCGCTGTAGTTGATGCGCTTGTAGTCCATGCCGACGAGCCAGCCCTGCGCCGGCTTGAACGACACGCCCACGGTGTAGTGCTCTGGCATGTCGAAGCCGCCGTCCTCCGCGAAGAGGCCCTTGTACTTGTCGAACTTGTCCATGTCCATCTTCGACGTGTACGTCGCGCCGACCGACATCGGCCCGAAGCGGCCCATGTAGCCCAGGCGCACGCCCCAGCCCGTGCCGCTGTCGTAGTCGTTGTTGGTGACGCTGCCCGGATCCTGGGAGAGCATCGTGAAGAGGTGCACGCCTTGCGCGCGGAAGCGCTGGTAGGCGAGGAGCGGCGCCACGCCGATCGAATGATCGGGAGCGAGCTTGTAGGCGAGGGTCGGGGCGACGATCAGCTGCATCAGGTCGACGCCCAGCCGGCCCACGCCGCACAGGCCGTTGGCCGCGGGCGGGCCCCCGAAGGCCGTGCAGTTGAGCTGCCCGCCTTCGAAGTCGGTGTTCATGCCGCCGTTGCCGTACACGCTCACGCCGAGCGACATGACGTTCGAGACCATCGCGTTGTAGCCGAACTCGGGGATGGCGAACAGCGTGCTGTCGCTGTCGACCGAGAAGTCGAGCATGCCGCCGCCGCTGCCTTCGCGCTTGACCTGGCGGCGCGGGCTGAAGAGGTCGACGCCGACGTCCAGGCGGTTGCCCACGAACGCCATGCTGGCCGGGTTGTTGGCGCCCCCGAAGGCGTCCGAGGCAATTGCGGTCGATACACCCGCCATGCCCTTGGCCTTGATGCCGTAGCCGTGCGAGAAGTAGCCGTCGGTCGCGAACGCGGCGATCGGCAGTGCGCAGGCCGTCACGGCAAGCGCGCGGCGCACGGCAGTCGAAATCGTTGTCATGGTCTTGTGTTCCTCCGAGAGTGGAAGGGGATCGGTTGCAGGCGCGGTGTCAGACGAAAAGGCAGATGTCGGTGCTGCCGGCGAATTCGAAGAAGGTGGAGGCACCGCCGTACTCGATGCCGTCGATGAAGTCCTCGCGCTTGAAGTCGAAGAGGTCGACGGTCATCTCGCAGCCGATGAACTTGACGCCGCCCTCGATGCAGGCGGCGCGCAGCTCCTCGATGGAGGCCACCCCCTTCTTCTTGATCTTGTCCTTCATCATCATCGTGGCCATGGATTCCATGCCCGGGAGTGCCGCGACCAGCACCGGCATCGGCACGGGCATCGGCATCGCCGGGTTGGCGAGCGGGCTGATCTTCACGCCCGATAGGTCCTTGCGCAGGAGCGTGAGGCCGTAGAAGGTGAAGAAGATCTGCACCTCGTAGTCGAGCGCGGCCGCCGTGGAGGCGAGGATGAAGGGCGGGTACGCCATGTCCAGCGTCCCCTTGGTGGCGATGATCGCCAGTTTCTTCTGGGTCATGCGCGCCCCCTACTTCTTCTTCAGGAAGAAGACGTACTCCTTGCCTTCCGGCTGGGAGGACAGCAGCTCGTTGCCGGTCTGCTTGGCGAACGCCTCCATGTCCTTCACGCTGCCGGCGTCCGTCGAGATGACCTTGAGCACCTGGCCGGCGGCGAGCTCGCCCAGCGCCTTCTTGGTCTTGAGGATCGGCAGCGGGCAGTTGAGCCCGCGCGCATCCAGTTCCTTGTTGTAGTCCATGTCGTCTCCTTCGGGGTGTCCTGGGCGGCGGGCATGCGGAAATGCCGCCCATCCGTGCGGGTACCGCACTGTCGCGGTCCCGGCTGGGCGCTGGCTATACCCGAGTAGGGTAATTCCGCACCCCCCACATGGGTAATGACGTATATCAACGCCCACTAACATACTCCCGGACGAAAGTCCTACGCTAGACTGTCCCGGGCGCCTCGTTCCGGGGCGCGGAAAACACGCGGGAGGCACCGTGTCCCACCGGCTGTCGCTGTCGAGGGCGGCCCAGCTCGTCGGGGTGCACCGCAGCACCCTCCAGAAGCTGGTGAGCGAAGGCAGGCTCGCCACCGACGAGGGCATGGTCGCCGCCGAGGAGCTGCGACGCGCTTTCCCGCTCGCGGACCTGGAAGGCTCCGGCGCCATCGAGTGGGTCAACCGAATCAGGGAGGAGTCCTTTGGCCGTCGTGTCCGGGAACGCCTGCTGCCCTCGCAGGAAGTGCTCGCCCAGAGGCTCTTCGCCCAGGGCCTCGAGCTCGCGGAGATGCGCCGGACCGTGCAGCGCTACCACGCCCTCGTGGAGAGCCTCGCGCAGGCGCTGCGCGCCGAGCTCGGGGGCCACCCGGCGCAGCCGCGGCTGGCTGCCCTGCTCGCCGACGGTCTCGGCCGCGCGCTCGCGGGCGAAGCCTCCGATGCCGTCGCCGCGATCGACGACGCGCTGCGCGTCATGACCCCGCGCGTCGAAGTCCGCCCCAGCGGGCACGAGTTCTACGTCGAGGGCCGCGACTCCGTCCTGCAGGCGGGCCTGAAGGCCGGCCTGCGCCTGTCCTACGGCTGCGAGAACGGCACGTGCGGGCTCTGCCGCGCACGCGTGGTCGACGGCGAGGCGCAGCGCATCCGCAGCCACGACTACCCCCTCTCGGAGGCCGAGCGCGCCCAGGGCCACATCCTGATGTGCGCCTACTCCGCCGTCACCGACCTGAAGATCGAGACGCTGGAGGCCTCCGGGCCGCAGGACATCCCGCGCCAGGAGATCGTGACCACGGTGCGCGCGGTGACGCCGCTCGGCCCCGACACGCGCCTGCTGCACCTGCAGACGCCGCGCGCCAGCCGGCTGCGCTTCCTTGCCGGCCAGTCGGCCGACCTGGGCGCGGCCGTGGCGGCCGGGGACGTCCACGGCCACTACCCGATCGCGAGCTGCCCCTGCGACGACCGCAACCTGCACTTCCACGTCGGCCGCGACGACGCCGACGCCTTCGCCACGGACGTCTTCTCGGGCGCGCTGCGACCCGGCGAGCGCGTGACGCTGGTCGGGCCGGCGGGCGACTTCGTGCTGCGCTCCGGGGAAGGCCGGCCCCTCGTCTTCCTCGCCTGCGACCTCGGATTCGCGCCGGTCAAGAGCCTCGTCGAGTACGCGCTGTCCGCCGACGCCTCGGCCTCGTACACGGTCGCCTGGCTCGCCACCCGGCCCGACGGCCACTACCTCGCCAACCAGTGCCGGGCCTGGGCCGCGGCGCTCGACGGCTTCGCCTGGATTCCCGTCGCCCACGCCGACCCTGCGGCCGGCGCGGAGGAGCTCGTCGCGGCGCTGCGCGAATGCCCGGACCTCGTGCGCTCGGACGTCTACGTCGCCGGGCCGGAGCCCTTTGCGAGGGCGGCGGAGTTCGCCCTGCTCTCAGCCGGCGTGCCCGCCGGATCCATCGCCATCCACGCCTCCTGAGCCCGGCCATGACCGCCACCCCGCAGCCCCGCCGGACCATCCCGATCACCCCCGCCGGGGAGGACGATCACGGCGCCTGCAGCGGCTCGGAATCCTTCGCGCTCATGGTGCTGGGCGACTCCATGGCTCCCGAGTTCGCCGAGGGCGACGTGATCGTCATCGAGCCCGAGGGGCTCGCGACCGACGGCTCCTACGTCCTCGCGTGGCATGGCGACGAGTGGATCTTCCGCCAGCTCGTCGCGACGGGCGAAGGCTGGGAGCTTCGCCCCCTGAACCCTCGCTACCCGTGCATCGGGCTGGCCGACCTCGCCGCGGTGCGCGGTGTGGTCATCCAGCGCACCACGCCGGGCAAGCGCAGATCGACCACCCGCTACGGCCAATGAGCGCGAACCCATGCCCTACTACATCTACAAGGTCTTCCCCTTCCACCGCCTCGAGAAGATCGCGGTCCTCGACGCCTTCCCGCAGGCCTCCGCGCAGGCAAAGGAAATCCGCAAGGACCCGGCCCTGCCCGCCGACTGCAAGGTGAAGGTGATCTTCGCCGAGGACGAGCTCGGTGCCGAGACGCTTCTCACAGAGGTGCGCGAGCCGGCGCCGCGCCTCGATGACGACTGAGGCGCCGCTCGCCTGCGTGTTCGCCCGGGCCGTCCTCGCGAGGCAGGCCGCCTGCCCCCTCGCGACCGTGGCTCTGGAGGGCGAGGCGGAACGCCCGCGCTGCGGCTCGCCCGTCGCGCACACCAATTGCGCCACGCTGCACGCGCTCCTGCGCGAGCGGGCGACCTTCGCCCTGCGCCTGCCGCCGCCGGCCGCGCCGTTGCCGCACGCGGCGCAGCTTCGCCTGCAGTGCGGCGGGCTTCGCGGCCTGGCCGCGGCGCTCGGCGAGCCCGAGGCCGCGCCCCGGGACATCCATGCCCTGGTCGGCCGGGCACGCGAAGCCTTTGGCGGGCTGCTCGGCATCCCGTTCGGGACCGTGATCGCCGCGATGCAGCGCTGGGAGGGCCGGCCGCGCGTGGCGGGCGACAGGGGCTCGCCATGACGACGCCCGCGTTCGCGCCCATCCTCAGCGCGGTGCAGTCGAACTGCCACCTGTCGGATGCCCGGCACGCCCAGGAGCTCACGCTCTGCAACTACCTGCTCGCCATGCGCGAGTACTACCGTTGGGAGCACGACCTGCCGCCCGGCATGCCGCCCCCGCGCGCGGACGTCGCGCGCTGGATCGCCGAGCGCGAGGCGCTCTGGGAAACCCTGGGCGAAGCGGACTGGGCGCGCGTCCCGCTGGCCGCGGGCGAAGCGGACCCGTTCGACGTCGACGCGGTGAACGCGGAGCTTCTCCCGGCCGGCTACCTGTACGGCGCCGGCCTGGGGCGTTTCGGCAAGCCGCACTTCTTCCTTGCGCGGCTCGCGAGCCGCGGGCTGCGCGACGGCGTCGAGATCCTCGAGGCGGGCTGCGAGTTCGTGCGCGACCTGGACGCCGCCCCGGCCGCGCTGCAGGGCGGGACGATCGTCCTGCGCCGCGAGGCCTTCGCGAACTGGCTCTGGGTCACGGCCGAGACCTGGGAATCGCGGGCGTCCGAAGGCGCGCTGGCCACGGCGCTGGCGGCGTACGGCTTCGCGGACCACCGCGCCCTCGCGCTCGAGCGCATGGCTGAAGGCGAGCGCGAGACGCTGATCCTCCACGAGCTGGGGGAGCTCGCCGCCGGGCGGCTCCTGGGCGAGGCGTGGGACCTGCTCCTCGCCGGGCCCGGCGACCGGCGCCTGGAGATCACGGCCCGCGCCGTGCGCGACCTGCTCGCGGACACGCTCGTCACCCTGCCGACGCTCCTGGAGCGCGATGCCGTCGCATCGCTGCACTTCTGGTTCGCGACGTTCTCGGGGCTGCGCCGGGAGCTCTTCCCGCGGCTCGCCTCGGCGAGGGACGCCTGGATCGTCGGTGCCGGGACCCAAAAGCTGCGCGAGGCGGTCGAGTCCGGGCGGGAGCACTGGATTCGCGTCTCGCGCGAAATGGCGGCGGACCCGCAGGCGGCCCGGCGCTTTTCCCTCGAGCCCTGCACGATCACGCTGGCCTGACGCCCGCCCTGCGACGAGGGCGGCCCTCTCAGCCGCCGCGGCCGAGGAGGTCCTTCGCGGCCTTGCGGAATTCCTCGGCGCGCGACTCGTCGATCGTCAACCGGATGAGCTTGTAGCAGGAGTCGACGGCCGCCGCGAGCGTCTCGCGCGAGCCGCCGGCCTCCTCGAGCTTCTTCACGACCTTGCCGGCCTGGTCGCCGAGGACGGCTTCGGCAGCGGCAACGAGGGAGGCTACGAGGTTCTTGCCGGCGCCGGGGGTCGAGCCCGCCCTCGAAGCGGCGGACGCCGTCCCGCCGCCAACCGGCGCAACCAGGCCCTTCGCCGCCAGCTCGCGAAGCGCGGCCGGGAACTCGGGGATCATCGACGCGCGCTGCTCCAGCTTCGCGACCGTCGACCGCCCGTCGATGAGGATGAGCGCGTGGCGCAGTGCGCGGGGGAGTTCGGCGCCCTCCCCGTTCAGCGCCTCGGCGCCGAGCGGCGTCCTGGCGAGAACAGCGTTCGGGTCCATCCGCCTAGCCCGCCAGTTCCTCGATGATGCGGTAGATCAGCTTCACCGTGATCACCACGTAGATCGCGCCGAACAGGAAGATCAGCGAGACGATCACGTTCATGAGCATCGGCGGCAGCATCCCGAAGAACGGCGTGACGAGGTAGCCGAGCGTGAAGAGGACCACCAGCGCGGTGAGCGTCTTCCAGGTGTTGCCGACCACGCCGCCGGGGATGTTCCTGCGAAGGGAAAGCACGAGCCAAAGGCAATAGAACATCACCAGGATGGCCAGCAGGCTGATGATGGTGCTCACGTCGAACTTCATGGATTTTCTCCCATTTTTGTGCAATGCGAGGTGCCCCGGTCGTGCCGGGAACCTTGTGCGCCGTGCCGTACTTTGCTCCTGCCGACTCCTTCCCGCTTTGCGCTGGAGCAAACCCCCTCGCCGGCGCGGGGCCGGCCCGGGGGAAATATACCTAATACCCCCCCTTGCCGTAAGGCTGGGGGAGCCCCGCCACCTTGCAGCCCTGCTTCGCGGGCCCCAGGGGGAAGAGGTCGTAGAGCGACTTCGAGTCGCAACCGGGCAGGACGTCCTGCAGGCCCTTGACCATGTTGCGGAAGTTGGGCGTGTGCCCGTTGTCGCGGAACTCGTCGCGCAGGTAGTTCACGACCTTCCAGTGGTCCTCGGTGAGGGTGATCCCGTCCGCGGCCGCGATGACCTGCACGGCCTCGTCGCTGAGGTCGGCCTCCAGGAGGTAGCCGTCCACATCCGTTTCCTTCTCGACACCGCCAATCACGTATCCCATGCAGTCTCCTTGCCTGTCGTCGTTGTGGCGGACCCGCTTCGGGGCCCTGCCGGAAAAGCCTTCCGCAACCTAGTGGCCGCCCCCGACCAGTCCCGAGGCGGCAAGCCCGATCACCGCCACCTCGAGCGCGCAGATCGCGAAGAGGATGCGCTGGCCCGAGGCCCAGTACACCGGCATGATCGCCAGCAGGCAGGGCACCGAGCAGGCCGCGAGCGAGACGATGCCCACCAGCGTGAGGATGTCGGCCCTGCCGATGAACGCCGTCCAGCCCCACCCACCCGAGAGACCCGTTTCCTCGAGGAAACGCGATGCCGGCAGCTTCCACAGCTCCGGCAGGCGCTCGTGGGCCACGTGCGGCTCGACGATCCCCAGCATGTAGATGCCGAACAGGATCACCAGCAGCGCGAGGCCCGAGTGGGTGCCGATCGCGAGCAGGCGCGCGTAGCGCGCCTGGTCCTGCGCCGGCCGGACGGCTTCGCTCACGCGTGCCTCACTTCGGGCAGCCCGCGGTGTCGCCGGGCACCTTGCCCACCAGCAGCAGGAAGTTCTCGAAGGGCCCCATGTTGCCCATGGCCTCGCCCATCGGGCCGTCGAAACTCAGGCGGCCGAACATCATGGCGCGCATCGGGCCGTACTCGCCCTTGCCCATCTCCACCCAGCGCTTCGTGTCCGCGGTCATCGCGTAGTCGACGTCGAGGTCGAGCTTGTCGGCGGAACGCTGGCCTGAGATGCACATCGCCTTGCCGTCCTTCGCCGCGATGCGCAGTTCCACCCGCGGGCTCGCCTTGCAGTCGTTGCGTGCCACCTGGAGGACCTTGTAGCCGCGCTTCTTGTCGTTGGCCGCCCAGCCGCTCTCGAAGAGCCCGGACGTGAGCGTCGCGTCCGCGTTCCAGGCGGTGCAGGCCGCCTTGACCCACTCGTCGTTCATGAGCACCGGGGCCGCCGCGGCGGTTCCCACCGCGGCCGCGAAGGCCGCCACACCGATCACTGCGAATGCACGCATCTTCGTTCTCCCTACGGTCATTGGAATCTTTTCGGGCCCCGGGTTCAGGTCCATATGCCGAGCCCCTTCAGCAGCGCACGCATGCCCGCGAACGCGAGCAGCGTGAGCACCAGCTTGCGCACGATCGCGGCCGGCAGCACCTTCAGGAGCTTCGCCCCGATCTTGGCGCCGAGCATCATGCCGATCACGGATGGCACGGCGATCATCGGCAGCACCGCGCCCTTGTTCAGGTAGACCCACGCCGCCGAGCTGTCGACGAGGGAAAGGATGAAGCTCGAGGTGCCCGCCGAGACCTTCAGCGGCGCGCCCATCAGCAGGTTCAGCGCCGGCATGTTGGCCCAGCCCGCCCCCAGCCCGAACATGCCGGCGAGGATCCCGATCAGGAAGAATACGACCAGGCCGGCGGGCGTGCGGTGCACCTGCCAAGGGTGCTGGCGGCCCGTCCCGGCGTCGACCAGGATGCCGTTCATGCCGAGGGCGGCCGAGATCGCATCGGGCTTCGCCACCTCGGGATACTCGGAGCGCTTGGCGACCGCCATCAGCACCACGATGGCGAGGATGGTCCCGCCCAGCGCGACCTGCACCGCGTTGGTCGGCAAGGCGAAGCCGATCAACGCACCGAGGATGGAACTCGCGGAGGCGACCACCGCGAGCGGCAGCGCCAGTCGCAGGCTGGCGAGGCCGGCGTTCAGCAGGGCCGGGCCGGCCGACAGCGCGCTCGCGAGCGCCACCAGCAGCCCCGCGCCGCGCACGTAGTCGAGGTGGAACGGGAAGAACCCGCCCACGATGGGCACGAAGAGCACGCCCCCGCCGACGCCGGCGGGCACGGCCACGATGCCCAGGAAAAAGCAGACCACGAACAGCGCGAGGGGCCAACCCCACCACGGCATGGACGTTTCCGGCAGGGCCGCGGCAGCCCACGCCTCCGGCGCCGCGGCGAGTGCGGCCGCCGCGAGTGCGAGCGCGAGGAGGCGTCTCATCGGCGCTTGCTCCCTGCGATATACGCGACGTCGCCGGGCGCCTGCGCCATGCCGGGATAGGGCTGCATCGCCGGCCCCGCGGGCGCCACCGTCCCCTCCTCGCCCGGCTGCGCCTTGAAGATCCGCACGCGCACGTCGTACCACGCGGCCTGCCCGGTGAGCGGGTCGGAATTGGAGAAGCGCGCGCCGTCGGCATCCGGCGGCAGCTCGTCGCTGATGAGCCCGTTCAGGAGGAAGCCGCGGCGCGATTCGTCGGCGCCGGGGCCGAGGTTCCACGCGCCCGGCGCCTTGCCGATCGCGTTCCACGTCCAGACGGTGCCGGGCTCCACGGCTTCCGACAGGCGCGCCACGCAGCGCACCTTGCCCCAGGTGGACTCCACCCAGATCCAGTCCTCGTCGGCGATGCCGCTGGCCGCGGCGGTGACCGGGTTCACGAAGAGGCTGTTGTGGCCGTGGATCTGGCGCAGCCACGCGTTCTGCGAATCCCACGAGTGGTACATCGCCATCGGGCGCTGCGTCACCGCGGAGAGCGGGTAGCGCACCTTGTCGGTGGCCTGCACCTCGAGCGGCTCGTAGTAGAAGGGCAGCGGGTCGAAGAAAGTGTCGACGCGCTTCCTCAGCGCCTCTGGCGGGCGGCGCGACAATCCCTTGCCGCGCGCGGCGAGCCGGAATTTCTGCAGCACCTCGGAATAGAGGTGGATCAGGATGGGCTCGTCGTAGCGCGTGATGCGGTTCCTGAGCGACCACTCGAGGTAGCCCTGGTTCCAGTTGCGCATGTACTGGTAGCTCTTCGGCAGCTCGTAGTGGAAGACGCAGTTGTTCTGCGCGTACATCTCCCATTGCCGCGGGTTGGGCTCGCCGCGCAGCGACTTCTCGCCGCCCTTGCCGCGCCAGCCCGAGAGGAAGCCGATGCCCGAGCCCGGCTCGGTCTCGTAGTTCACGATGAAGTCGGGGTAGTCGCGGTACTTGCGCCGGCCGTCCTTGGTGACGAAGGCCGGGAGCTTCAGGCGCCCGCCGAGCTCGATCAGGACCTCCTGGAAAGGCTTGCACTCGCCGGTCGGCGGCACCACGGGGATGCGCACGGAGTCCACGGGCCCGTCGAACTCGGAGATGGGCCGGTCTAGGAGCGACATGACATCGTGGCGCTCGAGGTAGGTGGTGTCCGGCAGGATGAGGTCGGCGAAGGCCGTCATCTCCGACTGGAAGGCGTCGCAGACGGCGATGAACGGGATGCGGTACTCGCCCTTGTCGTCCTTGTCGTTGAGCATGCGGCGCACCTCGTCCACGTTCATGGTCGAGTTCCACGCCATGTTGGCCATGAAGATGAGGAGCGTGTCGATCGGGTACGGGTCGCCGCGCCAGGCGTTGGTGATGACGTTGTGCATCATGCCGTGCACGGCGAGCGGGTACTCCCAGGAGAAGGCCTTGTCGATGCGCACGGGGCGCCCGTCGTCGTCGACGAAGAGGTCGTCGGGCTCGGCCGGCCAGCCCAGCGGCGCGCCGTCGAGCGGATGGCCGGGCTTCACCGCGAGCGGCGTGGAGGGGGTCTTGGCGCACGGCGGGATGGGGCGCGGGAACGGCGTCTTGTGGCGGAAGCCCCCGGGGCGGTCGATGGTGCCCAGGAGCGTCATCAGGATCGCCAGCGCGCGGATGGCGTGGAAGCCGTTCGAGTGCGCCGCGAGGCCGCGCATCGCGTGGAAGGCCACGGGGTTGCCGGTGACGGTGTCGTGCTCCTTGCCCCACGAGTCCGTCCAGGCGATCGGCAGCTCGATCTTCTGGTCGCGCGCGGTGATGCCCATCTCGTGCGCGAGGCGGCGGATGGTCGCGGCCGGGATGCCGGTCACGCCCGCGGCCCAGTCGGGCGTGTACTCCTTCACGCGGTCCTTGAGGAGCTGGAAGGCCGGGCTCACCTCGGTGCCGTCGTGCAGCCTGAAGCGGCCCAGCAGGTACGGGTCGGCTCCCTCGGAGTGCGTGACGACGGGCTTGCCGCTGTGCCGGTCCCACCACAGCTTGTTCTGCGGGTCGAAGCAGCCCTCCTCCTCCGGCACCTCGGTGCGCACGAACATGCCGCACTCGTCGCTCGCCTCGTCGAGGTTCACGAGCTGCCCCGAGTTCGTGTAGCGCACGAGGAACTCGCGGTCGTAGAGGCCCAGCTCGATCAGCTCGTGGATGAGCGCCAGCAGGAGAGCGCCGTCGGTTCCCGGCCGGATCGGCACCCACTCGTCGGCGATCGCCGAGTACCCGGTGCGGATCGGGTTGACCGAGATGAAGCGCCCGCCGCCGCGCTTGAACTTCGAGATGGCGATCTTCAGCGGGTTGGAGTGATGGTCCTCGGCGGTGCCCAGCATCACGAAGAGCCGGGCGCGGTCGAGGTCGGGGCCGCCGAACTCCCAGAAGGAGCCGCCGATCGTGTAGATCATCCCCGCGGCCATGTTCACCGAGCAGAAGCCGCCGTGCGCCGCGTAGTTGGGCGTGCCGAACTGGCGCGCGAAGAGGCCCGTGAGCGCCTGCATCTGGTCGCGGCCGGTGAAGAGCGCGAACTTCCTCGGGTCGGTCGAGCGGATCCTGCCCAGCCGCTCGGCCAGGATCGTGAACGCCTCCTCCCAGCTGATCGCCTCGAACTGCGCGGCGCCGCGCTCCGCGCCGGCCTTGCGGCGCAGCGGCTGCGTGAGGCGCGCCGGCGAGTACTGCTTCATGATCCCGGAGGCGCCCTTGGCGCAGATCACGCCCTTGTTCAGCGGGTGGTCCGGGTTGCCGTCGATGTAGCGGATCTCCCCGTCGCGCAGGTGCACGCGGATGCCGCATCGGCACGCGCACATGTAGCACGTGGTCTTGCGGACCTCGGATCGCGCCGGGCCCTGCGCCGCGGTGACGGTCTCAGTAGATTGCGCGCCCATGATTTCCCCGTTCACTCCCGACGAGATCGATCTCGTCTCCATGCTGCTTCGCAGCCGTTGTCTCGCGCACGCACCGACGCACCTGCGTCGAGCAGGTGGCGGACTCGTGAGCAACACGATTTCGAGGCAACCCACATGGGAAGTCCATCACTCCTAAGGGGTATTCGCAGCCCATCGGAGTGATTGACCGGGTCGAGGGCGGGAAATCAGGTCGATTTCACCGCAATCCTGCCATTCGAGGGCAGGACCGACTTGCTTGCGGTCAACCCGGGGCCGGAATGCCGCCAAGCCCGTCAAGGGCCGGGGCGGTCCCCCGCCTATCCGGCGAGGCTGCGGTCCAGGCGGTGAAGGGCGATGACAAGCCCCACCGAGGCGACTACCAGGAAGACCGGCCCGAACAGCCAGAACACCAGCGGCACGGCGAAGAAGAACGCGCGCATCCCGGCGGCGAAATGGCCACCGGCCCGGTTGAGCCGCGAAGCGACCATCTCCGGCGTGAGCGCCGCGTGCGGCCAGGGGCCCGGCACGTTCACCATGAACACCACGTGGTTCGCGAGCCGGATCGCCATCGCAAAGGCGAAGAACGCGGTGATGAAGACGGCCAGCAGGCACAGCACCTTGAAGATCCACAGCTCCGCGGAACTCGACCCGTATCCGCTCGAGACGTGCCAGCTGCGCGAGATGCTTTCCGCCTGCCCCGTGAGCGTGAGCGTGCCAAGGATGAGGAAGGCAGCCGTCGTCGCCATGAGGGTGGCCCCCATGACGAAGTTGCGAAGCGTCTGCACCGCCATGATGTCCTTCCCGGGATTGCCCATGACGCTCTTCACCCAGAGGCTCCGGGCGAGCTCGTTCACGCCGTGGATGCTGCTGGTGGGATCGCGCCGGGTGCGCGCGACGAGCGTCACGTAGTAGGCCGCGACGAGGCATGCGCTCGCGAGAAAGGCGAGCGCATCGACGCCGAATTCGCGAAGCCAGGTGTCCAGGCCGCCCATTGGCTCTCCTCCGGCGGAAAGAAGGGAAAGGGGTCCGGCGCCTGACCGGACCCCTTCGAAGACTGGTGGGCCGTGAAGGATTCGAACCTTCGACCAACGGATTAAGAGTCCGCTGCTCTACCAGCTGAGCTAACAGCCCTGAATGGGGAAAGGCTCGTGACCCTCTGAGGGGGTACTGGTAGGGCGTGGCGGATTCGAACCGCCGACCAACGGATTAAAAGTCCGCTGCTCTACCAACTGAGCTAACGCCCCGGAAAGCGCGAAAGTATAGCTTTCCGCGGGAGGTCGGGTCAAACCGCGTTGCCGGTCAGGCCTCGCGCATGAGCCGCCAGTACTGGTATTTCATGGTCGCCCACGACCCGGCGACGATGGCGAGCGTGGTGAGGACCGATCCCAGGGCGAGCGTCGAGATGCCGCTGATCCCCTGCCCGATGGTGCAGCCCAGCGCGGTCACGCCGCCGAATCCCATCAGGACACCGCCCACCACGTGGTTGGCGGTGTCCTCGGCCGACACGAAACCCTCCCACCGGAAGGTGCGCGTGGCGAGCGCATAGGCGGCGGAGCCGGCGACCACGCCGAGTGCGAGCGCGATGGTGAAAGTGAACGCGAGCGACTTGTCGCTCCACAGCAGGAGGATCTCGAGGAGGTAGGCGGCCGGCGCCACGAACGAAAGCGATTCCAGCGTGCGGCTGTTGGTGCCGAAGAAGGTGTTCTCGAGCGTGTCCGGGTTCTCCCCGAAGCCGATGTGCCCCGTCATGTACCAGCCGGCGACGATGAGCGCGCCCAGCACCACACCGCCCAGGACGTGGTCTAAGTCCCCGCGGAACTCGCGATCCTTGAACGCGAACGCCGCGAGTGCCACGGCCGCCACGGCGGCCACCCCGATATAGGCGATCCTGCGTTCGATGCCGAAGGCGGCCGAGGCGAGCGAGGGCAGGTCCTGCCCGGGAATCCCCCGCGCGGCCAGGTCGATCGCCACGGGGTCGAGCCAGGCCGCGCGCCAGATTCCGAAGAGGCCCTTCATCGTCATGTAGGCGGAAATCGCGAGGAACACGAGCACCACGACCGACTTGAGGCTGCCCCCGCCGATGCGCACCAGCGTCTTGTTCCCGCACCCGGACCCCAGCGTCATGCCGATGCCGAAGGTGAAGCCGCCCAGGAGGTAGGAGAGCCACGCGAGATTGGGCCGCGCGTAGATCGACTTGGCGAGGTCCACCTGGCCCGTGAGCTGCAGCACGGAGGCCCCGGCGATGGCGACCGCCATCGCCAGCAGCCACATGCGCATGCGCCCCCAGCTGCCCATGTTCACGATGTCGGAGATCGCGCCCATGGTGCAGAAGTTGGTGCGCTGGGCCACCGCGCCGAAGACGAACGCGAGGCCGAAGCCGGACCAGGTGACGATGGAAGAGAGGTTCGAGGCGGCAGTGCTCATCGGGGCTCCCGTTTGACCGATCCATTATTGGTAATACCCCCCCGGCGGCCCATCACTCCGATGGGGGGTGGGCCGATACCCACATGGGGAGTCGGCTATCGCCCGGCGCCCGGGCGGTAGCGGGTGGGGTCCGGGAGGCCCGCGGCGGCGAACCCCTCGCGGCGCAGCCGGCACGAGTCGCACCGCCCGCAGGCCCTGCCCCGGCCGTCCGCGTCGTAGCACGAGACCGTGAGCGCGAAGTCGACGCCCAGCTCGTGGCCCCGGCGCACGATCCCGGCCTTGCTCAACTGCACGATGGGCGAGCGCACCGCGATCGGTGAGCCTTCCACGGCCCGTTTCGTGGCGAGGTTCGCCATGGCCTCGAAGGCGGCCAGGTATTCGGGGCGGCAGTCGGGATAGCCGGAGTAGTCCACCGCGTTGGCACCGGTGAAGATGGCGTCGGCGCCGACCACTTCGGCGTGGGCGAGGGCGATCGCCAGCAGCACGGTGTTGCGCGCCGGCACGTAGGTGACCGGGATGCCTGCCGTCGGCGAGGTGGGGACGGCGATGGCCCGGTCCGTGAGGGCGGAGCCCCCGAAGATACCGAGGTCCACGCGCGCAACCCGGTGCTCGACGGCACCCAGCGCGCGGGCCACCACGGCGGCGGCATCGAGTTCCGAGCGGTGCCGCTGCCCGTAATCCACGGAAAGCGCGTGGCACGTCCAGCCCTCGGATCGCGCGATGGCGAGCACCGTGGCGGAATCGAGCCCCCCGGACAAGAGGACGACGGCCCTGGCCACGACGGGTAGCGCTAGCGCCTCGCCGCGGCCAGGCGCGTGCGGGCCTTCCCTGCCGCCTCCGAGCCGGGGAAGCGCGCGATGATGTCCTCCAGCGTGTTGCGCGCCGAGCCGTGATCGCCCTGCTCCGTCTGCACGGCGGCGATCGCGAGGAGCGCGTCCGGTGCCTTGGGCGACTGCGGATAGCGGGCGACGAGCCCCTCCTGGGTGGCAAGCGCCCCCTTGTAGTCCTTCAGGTTCGCCTGGCAGATGCCGATCCAGTAGGTGGCGTTGGGCGCCAGCGTGCTCTGCGGATAATCCTTCAGGAAGGCGCGGAACGCCTCGGCGGCCGAGGCGAAGTCGTTGCGGCGGAAGAGTCCCGAGGCGGCATCGTAGGCCTTCACCTCCCGCGCCTGTTCCTCCCTGGACGGCGCCGGCGGGGTTGCAGCCGGCGGGGTTGCGGCTGCAGGCTCGATGGCCGCGGTGGCCGTCGCGGGCACGCCGCCCGAAGGCGCCTGCGCGGCGGATCCGCCCTCGAGGCGCTTCAGGCGCGAATCGAGGTCGAGGTAGAAATCGCGCTGGCGCTTCTGCGTCTGGTCGTTCTGGTTGGCCAGGACCTCGATGCTGCCGCGCAACCGCGCGATCTCGGCGTTGAGCGTCTCGATCTGCCTGAGCAGCTCGACCACGCCGATGTTTCGCACGCTCTCCTCGAGGCGGCCGATGCGCTCGGAGGCTTCCCGCGCATTCTTGTCCTGCGCGGCGCGCAGCTCCTCGATCTTCTTCCTCGCCTCCTCGTCGTCGAAGAGGCCGGCGTGGGCGGCCGCCGAGAAGGCCAGCAGGGCCGCCGCCGCCGCGATGCGGATGCTACTCGCCCGCATACTTGATGTCGCCGCGGCGATTCTGGGCCCAGGCGGCCTCGTCGTGACCCATCCCGGCCGGCTTCTCCTCGCCGAAGCTCACCGTCTCGATGCGGCCGTCCTGCACGCCGAGCACCGTCATCACCTTCTTCACCGCTTCCGCGCGCCGCTGGCCGAGGGCGAGGTTGTACTCGCGGCTGCCGCGCTCGTCGCAGTGGCCCTCGACGCGGATCTTCGAGTCCCTCTTGTCGACCATGTACTTCGCGTGCGCCTGGATCAGCCCGCGATACTCGTCCTTCACGGCGTTGGAGTCGAAGTCGAAGTAGACGCTGCGCTTCGAGAGGATGTTCTTCGGGTCGACGAGCGGGTTGGCCGTGATCGCCGGCTGCGTCGCAGGCGACGTGGTCGTCGCGGTGGACGGCTGCGTCGGCTGAGTGGTGGGCGCGGTGCGATCGGTGACGGGCACGTCCTTCTTCACCTCCTGGCTGCCGCACGCGGCGACGAGGGTGGCCATCGCGATGCTCAGGAATATCTTCTTCATGGGTAACTCCTTTAGGGTGATGCGCTCGTTCGATTCGGACAGCGTGGATTCTGCGCCGCGCTCAGTTGGTAGGCAACGGCCCCCACGCGGGATCGCGGACGTCGCCGGCCGACGACACCAGGCGCTGGCGCACGCGCCCGTCGCTCGACACGGCGGCGAGCTGGCCGCGGCCGCCGACCTGCGCCTCGTAGAGGATCATCTTGCCGTTGGGGGCGTAGCTCGGGGAATCGTCGAGCGTGCCGTCGGTGAGGACCGTCACCTGCCCGGTGTCGACCTCGAGCACCGCGATGCGGAAGCGTCCCGACTCGCGCTGTACGAACGCGATCGACTTGCCGTCCGGGCTGAAGCGCGGGCGCACGTTGTAGGTGCCCTCGAACGTGAGCCGCTGCGCGGCGCCGCCCCCGGCGGGCATGCGGTAGATCTGCGGCGAGCCGCCGCGGTCCGAGGTGAAGGCGATCCACTTCCCGTCGGGCGAGAAGCCGGCCTCCGTGTCGATGGCGGGTGTCGTGGTCATGCGGCGCGGCTCTCCCCCTTCGGCCGGAACCACGTAGATCTGGGAGATGCCGTCGCGGGTGAGCGTCACCGCGAGGCGCTTGCCGTCGGGCGACCACGCCGGCGCGCTGTTGTTGCCCCAGTAGTTGGCCACCACGCGCGTCGTCCCCTGCGCGAGGTTCTGCACCACGACGATGGGCTTCTTCTGGTCGAACGACACGTAGGCGATGCGACCGCCCTCGGGCGACCAGGCCGGCGAGATGATGGGCTCGTTGGCGGCGAGCACGGTCTGGGCGTTGGCGCCGTCGGCGTCGGCGACCTGCAGCTCGTAGCGCGTGCCGCGCTTCACCACGTAGGTGATCTTGGTCGAGAAGACGCCCTTCTCGCCCGTGAGCGCCTCGTAGATCACGTCGGCGATGCGGTGCGCGGTCGCACGCAGCTGGGCGGGCGCCACGACGTAGGAGAAGCTCGCGAGCTGCGACTGCTTCTGGACGTCGAAGAGACGGAAGCGCACCTCGACGCGACCGTCGCGCTGCGGCTCGACCTTGCCGATGACGAGCGCCTCGGCGGAGCGGGCCTGCCAGTCGACGAAATTGACCTCGGAGGGCTCGGTGGGCACCGGGCTCACGCCCACGGCGTTCACGAGGCGGAAGAGGCCGGTCCGCGCGAGGTCCGCGCCGACGACGGTGCTCACCGGCTGCGGCTGGGCCGCCTCGCCCGCGAAGGGCAGGATCGCCACCGGGATCTGCCGGCCGCCCGAGGTGGTGATGTCGATGGTGAGTTGCGCGTGCGCGGCCAGGGCGGCAAACGCGAGGAGGAAGGCGGCGAGGAGGCGTTTCATGGGTACTTGGGGCCCTTTCCGGGCCCGGGGCCCGGCTAGCGTTCGTGCTCGAAGTTGAGGATAAGGTCGCGAAAGGTGGGGAAAAGTTCCGAACTCGCGGGCGGAACCGGCAACGGGGAGGCGCTCCGGATGGCGCGCAGGATGGCCTCGTCGTAGATCCGGTTGCCGCTGGCGCGCACGACTTTGGCGTCCAGGACCTCGCCGCCGGGCAGGATCGTGATGCGCACCTGCACTTCGGGATTGCCGCGAACGGTATCCGGAACGTTGGCCTTGCCCCGGATTTTATCGCGGATGCGCCCGCGATAGCTGTCGATTTCCGAGGCGCGCGCCTGCGTGGCCGCATCGAGAGCGGCCTTGACCCGGGCCTCGGCGTCCGCGCGGGCCTTCGCCTCGGCGCGCGACCTGAGTTCGGCGGCGGCCTTCGCCTCGCGTTCCTTCTTCTCCTGCTCCCGCCTGGCCACCTCGCGCTTCTGCTGCTCCTTGCGCTCCAGCTCCTTCTTTTCCTGCTCCTTCTTCTCGCGTTCCTTCTTGTCGCGTTCCTTCTTCTCCGCGATGGCGGGGTCGGGCTTCGGCGGTTCCGGCTTGGGATCCGCCTTGGGCGGCTCCGGCTTGGGCGGTACCGGCCTGGGTTCCGCCTTCGGCGGCTCGGGCGCCGGCTCCACCTTGGGCGGCGCGGGCGGGGGCGGCTCCGGCTCGGCCTTCCGCGCCGCGGCGGGCGGGCCCGGCGGCAGCTTGTCCCAGAGCTCCGCCTGCAGCGGCGGCGTCGGCCGGCTCTGCCACGTGACGCCGAAGACGATCAGGGCGAAGAACAGCGCGTGGACGGCGATCGCGAGGATGACGGAGCGGACCTTCCCCGGCTGGCGGGGCCGTTCGTGCGCGTCCTCCCGGGCCTTCACGCGGGCCTCTCAGGACGCCGGGCGCGCGAGGAGCCCCACGCGCTTCACCTGCCCCTGCTGGAGGATGTCCATCACCTTGAGGACCTCCTCGTAGCGGACGTTGCGGTCGCCGGCGATCACCACCGCCTGGTCCGCGTGGGCCTCCTGCGCCCGCCGGACGATCTCGAGGAGCTGCGGGCGCTTCACGAGAAGCTCCTGCGTCGAGCGCGAACGGTCCACGACGGCGAGCTCGCCGTTGGCGCGCACCCGCACCTCCAGGGGTGCCACCGCCGGGTCGAGCTTGGCGCCCACCTGCGGCAGGTCGATCGTGCCCGGGTTGATGAGGGGGGCGGCCACCATGAAGATGATGAGCAGCACCAGCATCACGTCGATGTAGGGCACGACGTTGATCTCGGCCATCGCGCGGCGGCGTCGGCGCATCTATCGCTCCGGCTGGTGCGCCTGGCGCTGCAGGATGTTGGAGAGCTCCTCCATGAAGCTCTCGTAGCGCCCGGCGAGGCGGTCGATGTCGTGCGCGAAGCGGTTGTAGGCGATCACGGCCGGGATGGCGGCGAACAGGCCGATGGCGGTGGCCACGAGCGCCTCGGCGATGCCCGGCGCCACCTGGGCGAGCGTGGCCTGCGCGACGTTCGAAAGCCCCCGGAACGCGTTCATGATCCCCCACACGGTGCCGAAGAGCCCGATGTAGGGGCTCACGGAGCCCACCGTCGCGAGGAAGGACAGGTGCGACTCGAGCGCGTCCACCTCGCGCTGGAGAGTGGCCTTCATGGCGCGCCGCGTGCCGTCCATGAGCGCGGTCACGTCCGCCCCGGCGCGGCCCTTGAGCTTCAGGTACTCCTTGAACCCCGCCTCGAAGATGCGCTCCATGCCGGCCGCGACGTAGCGCCCGCCCGCGGCGCGCTGGTAGAGGCCCACGAGGTCCGAGCCGCCCCAGAATTCGCGCTCGAACTCCTCCGCCTGCCGGTGCGCGCGGCGCAGCGCGAAGACCTTCATGAAGATGTAGCTCCACGAGAAGAGCGAGGCGAGCACCAGGGTCGCCATGACGGCCTTCACGACGATGCTCGCGTTCACGATCATCGCGAGGATGGTGAGGTCGTGGCTTACGATCATGCTTTCCTCGGCTTTCCTAGAGCGAGGCCTGCATCTTGCGTCGCAGGGCCTCGGGAATCTCGGCGGGCTTCATCGTCTCCCCCGTCACGCACGCCACGGTGATCTTCGCGCGCACCAGCAGCTCGTCCTCGCGGCGGACCTCCTGCACGAAGACGCAGCGCACCTTTCCGAGCGACTCGAGCTGCACGCTGGCCGCGAGGTTGTCGTCCAGCCGCGCGGGCTTGAGGAAATCGACCACCGCCTGGGTGACAACGAAGACGACCCGATGGTTCCGCGCGAGCGTCTGGTGGTCGTACCCCAGGTGGCGCAGCCACTCGGTGCGCGCGCGCTCCATGAACTTCAGGTACTCGCCGTGGTAGACCACCCCGCCCGCGTCGGTGTTCTCGAAGTAGACGCGCACCGGGAAGGAGTAGACGAAGAGCTCGGGCTGCAGCCGCACCGGCTTGGTGGCGATTCGCGTCACTCGAAGAGCCCCCCCGCGGGGGCCGGGCCGCCGGCCAGCCCGAAGTGCCGGTAGGTGAGCGCCGTGGCGATGCGCCCGCGCGGCGTCCTCTGCAGGTAGCCCTGCTGGATGAGGAAGGGCTCGAGCACGTCCTCGATCGTGTCGCGCTCCTCGCCGATGGCCGCGGCCAGGTTGTCCACGCCCACCGGGCCGCCGCCGAACTTCTCGACGATGGCGAGCAGGAGCTTCCTGTCCTGGAGGTCGAGGCCGATCACGTCCACGTCGAGCATGCGCAGGGCCAGGTCGGCGATCTCGGCGGTCACGCGCCCGTCGTGCTTCACCTCGGCGAAGTCGCGCACGCGGCGCAGGAGCCGGTTGGCGATGCGCGGCGTGCCGCGCGAGCGGCGCGCGATCTCGGTGGCGCCCTCGGCCTCGATCGTCATGGCGAGGAGCCCCGAGGAGCGCGTGACGATGCGCGTGAGCTCCTCGGGCGTGTAGAACTCCAGCCGCGCCACGATCCCGAAGCGGTCGCGAAGCGGGTTGGTGAGCATGCCGGCGCGCGTGGTCGCGCCCACCAGCGTGAAGGGCGGGAGGTCGAGCTTCACGCTCCTCGCGGCCGGCCCCTCGCCGATCATGATGTCGATCTGGTAGTCCTCGAGCGCCGGGTAGAGGATCTCCTCCACGACCGGGCTCAGCCGGTGGATCTCGTCGATGAAGAGGACGTCGCGCGGCTCGAGGTTGGTGAGGATCGCCGCCAGGTCGCCGGGACGCTCCAGCACCGGGCCGGAGGTCTGGCGCAGGTTCACCCCCATCTCGCGGGCGATGATGTGGGCGAGCGTGGTCTTGCCGAGGCCGGGCGGGCCGAAGAGCAGCGCGTGGTCCAGGGCCTCGCCGCGGTTGCGGGCGGCGGAGATGAAGATCTCGAGTTGCTCCCGGATCTTCACCTGCCCGACGTAGTCGGCGAGCTGGCGGGGGCGAAGCGCCCTTTCCTCGCCCTCCTCCAGCGGCGAAGCCGGGACACCGGTCATCAGGCGGTCGGTTTCGATCACGGCTTGGCGAGCACCTTGAGTGCCTGGCGGATCGCGTCGGTGAGTACCAGGTCGGGCGGCAGGTCACGGATGGCCCCGGCCGCTTCGCGGGCATTATAGCCAAGCGACAGCAGCGCATTGAGGACGTCCGGGCCGTGCGGGGCCGACGCCTTCGCCGCGGGAAGCGCCGAGGGCAGCTTGTCGCGCAACTCGAGGACCAGCCGCTCGGCGGTCTTCTTGCCGATGCCGGGCACGCGCGTGAGGCTCGCCGCGTCCTGCGCGGCCACCGCGACCGCGAGGTCGTCGACGGAAAGCCCCGAGAGGACGGCGAGCGCCACCTTGGGCCCGACGCCGCTCACCTTGAGGAGCTGGCGGAAGGCGGTGCGCTCGGGGGCCGTGAGGAAGCCGTAGAGCAGGTGCGCGTCCTCGCGGACCACGAGGTGGGTGAGGAGCTCGACCGGATCCCCCGTGCGCGGCAGGTTGTAGAACGTGCTCATCGGCACGTCGATCTCGTAGCCCACGCCGTGGGCGAGCACCACCACCTGCGGCGGGCTCTTCTCGACGAGCGTGCCGCTGATGCGCCCGATCACGAGAGCCTCCCGCCGCGCATGCGCAGGCCCCGGGTGGGAATCGCGCCCAGCCCGAGCCCGCCGTGCGCGTGGCAGATGGCGCAGGCCAGCGCGTCGGCGGCGTCGGTGGATGGGTAGCCGGGCAGCTTCAGGAGCCGCTTCACCATCTCCTGCACCTGCTCCTTGCGGGCGTGGCCCTTGCCCACCACGGCCTGCTTGACCTGCAGCGCCGTGTACTCCGCGACCGGCAGGTTGGCGAGCACGGCGGCGCAGACCGCGGCCCCGCGCGCCTGGCCGAGGAGCAGCGTGGACTGGGGGTTCACGTTGACGAAGACCTTCTCGATGGCCGCCTCGTCCGGACAGTTCGCGGCGATCACCTCGGCAAGCCCGTCGAGGATCGTGCGCAGGCGCTCGGCCAGCTCGCCGTCGCTGTCGGTGCGGATGCAGCCGCTCGTCACGTAGTCGAGGCGCTGGCCGTCGCGCCCGATGACGCCGAACCCCGTCACCCGCAGGCCCGGGTCGATGCCGAGGATGCGCATGCGCCTCGGCTCCGGGCCGCAGTGGCGTCCGATCAACGGATCGTTCCTCGACCTCGCATCGCCCACGGCCCCTAGGACGCCTCGTCCATCGAGGCGGAGGTGTG
>JAABQW010000252.1 GCA_011391275.1 Betaproteobacteria bacterium | reverse complement strand
CGGCACCCGCGCGCCGCTCGCACTCGTCCCGAAGATTGCGCTCAACCGTTCCTGGGTCGACGCATCGACATTCGCCTTTCTTTCGCAGCGCACGGTCACGATGCGCGGCGAGAATGTCCCCGGCGGCGGCTTCGTCGCCCGCACGCTCTGGCCCGAGGACTGGCGCATGGACGCAACGGCGCCGGCGATCCGGGTTGCGGACTCCCGGACGCCCCGGCTCGCGATTCGCGGCCTGATGCGCAGCGCCCCGCGCGGCGGCGCCGGCTCGCCGCCCGAGACCCACCCCGTGTGGGAGCGCACACCCGGCCGCCGCGAGTGGGCCGGGCGCCCGGTGCTTGCCTTCGTCCTCAGCGGCGCGCAGGGCGACGACGACGAGGCATGGGGCGGGCACCTCGCCATCGCCACCGGCCGGCTTCCCGCGGACGGGCGGCTTTCCGACCTGCTCGTGGCGAACTTCTACACCCTGGACGTCGAGAGCGAGAAGGGCATCCTCCCGGCGCCGGTGCCGCTGGACAACTACCTCGCCGACCTGAACAGCGGCCAGGCCTGGTACCGGCCGTCCTACGTGATGCTCGCGATCCTCGCCGACGAGCGCGCGGCCGCCCTCGTGCAGGGGGCGCTCAACCGCCTGTACCTGCAGTTCTGGCGCCGCCAGCTCGAGTACCGGCACTCGACGATGAACTGCGCCTCGATCAGCGTCGACACGCTGCGCGCGCTGGGGTGGGAGCTGCCGCCGCGCGGCCCCTCCTACCCGCTGCGCGCCTGGCTCTCCGTCCCGGTGAAGGTGTTCGCCGAGGGCAGGATCGCCGCCGCGCGCACGGCCTTCGAGTACCTGAGCGAGGACCGCACCCGGCTCATGCCCTCGGCGGCCTTCGAGGAGGCGGTGTTCGGGCTGCTGCAGCTGGCGCGCGACGGCCCGGGACCGCGCGACGGCGCGCTGGCGAGGATGCTGGCCGGGGACCTCGTGGCGCTCGTGGGCGTGCGCCTGCCGCAGATCCCGTCGTCGCGCCGCCCGGGCACCTGGCCCGCCGCCAACCCGCGCGAATACCTCAACGCCCTGCCGCGCGATCCGGCCGACGTGCAGGTGGTGCCCGTGCCGCCCCGGTCGTTCCCGCCCGGACTGCGCGACGCGGACCTGCTGCCGGCGCCCGCGCGCCGTTCCACCCTGCCCCTCGTCGTGTGGGCCGCCACCGGCATCCTGCCGCTGGCGTGGCTGGCGGGTGCGGCGTGGCGACTGCTCAGGCCGCGAGGCCGCGCACGCCGTCCCAGAGAAGCTTGAGGCCCACGACCACCAGCATCGTGTAGGCGATGCGGTAGAAGAGCTCCTGCGACAGCCGCCGCATGAGCCACACGCCCAGCCAGATTCCGAAGGGCGCCAGCGGCGCGAGGACGAGGGAGGTGGAGAGGTTGCGCGCGTCGAAGAGACCGAGCCAGAAGTACGGCACGAGCTTCACCGCGTTGATCACCGCGAAGAAGATCACGGTGGTGCCCACGAGGATCGCCTTGTCGAGCTTCTGCGGCAGGAGGTAGACGCCGAGCGGCGGCCCGCCCGCGTGCGCGATGGTGCTGGTGAGGCCGGAGACCGTGGACCAGAAGAGGCCCTTGGCCCGCGACGGCGTCTCCGCCGGCGCGGCCGTGCCGCCCTGGTGCATGCGGTGCGCCACGAAGACGATCGCCATCGCGCCCAGCAGCACGCGGATCATCGCCTCGCTGAAAAAGCGGAAGGTGAGCGCGCCCATGGCGATGCCCGCCACCCCGCCGGCGAGGAGCAGCCCGAGGTTCCTGCGGTGGAACGTGCCGCGATAGGCCGCGAGCCCCGTCGCATCCATCACCAGCAGGATCGGCAGCATGATCGCCGCGGCCTGCGGCGTGGGAACGGCCAGCGCCACGAGCGGCGTGGCGATGATGCCCAGGCCGCTGCCGAAACCGCCCTTGGAGACGCCCATCACCAGCACCGCGGGAATGGCCACGGCGTAGAAGAACGGGTCGGTGATCACGCGCCCAGCGTGCGCAGGTCGGCGATCGGCTCGGCGAAGAGCTTCCCGGATCTCTCGTGGCGAAGGATGTCGGCGGCCACGTCCACCGGGTCGCGAAGCTCCCCGGCCGCCTTCATCTGGCGGAAGCGCTCGACGTCGACGAACTCCTCGGGGGTCGCGCTTCGCACCACGCCCTGCATGGGCGTGTCGATGACCCCGGGCGCGAGGCTCACGACCTGCACGCCGGTTTGCGCCGTCTGCGCCTCGAGCGCGGCCACCCGCGTGGCCATGTCGATGCCGGCCTTGGCCGCGCAGTAGGCGCCCCAGCCGAAGATGGGGCGGCGGCCCGCGCCGGAGGAGATGTTGATCACGCGCCGCAGTTTCGCGGAAGTCGCCGTCGCGATGAGGAAGCGGCGCATGAGGAGAATGGGCGCGGTGAAGTTGATGGCGAGGGCGCGCTCCAGTTCGATCGCCTCGACGCGGTCGACCATGCCCACGGGAGAGATCACGCCGGCGTTGTTGACGAGCACCGCCTTGGCGAAGCGCCTGCCGCGCAGCCGCTCCTCGACGCGATCGAACGCCGCCTCGACGGCGCGGGAATCGGCGAGGTCCACGAAGAGCTGCGCGCCCCCGGGGATGGGGCCGTCCTTTGCCCGCCCGAGGGCGACGAGATCGATGTCCGGCTCGGCGCCCAGCTGCGCCACCAGCGCCTGGCCGAGTCCCCTGGTGTGCCCGGTGACGATGTAGAGATCCATGGTTGCATTCTCCCATGCCGGCGGCGCGCGTTCAGTAGAATGCCCGATCGGATGCCGCCGACCGGGGCCGCATCGCCCTCCAGGGAAACCCCATCTTGCGCACGCTCGTCGTCGTCCTCGCCTGCCTCGCCGCATCCCTCGCCTCCGCCGCGCCCGCCCCGTTCGCGAGCGGCCCGGAACTCGGCAAGTGGATCACCTACTACTACCTGAAGCCCGAGCCCGCGCGCGCCGTCGAGGCCATCGCCTCCGCGAGCCGCCTCGGCCTCCTGAAGGACGGCAAGTCGTTGCCGTCGATGATCGGCTTCCTGTCCGGCGTGATGCGCAAGGAGCCGGCCGTCGCCCGCGAGGCGGCCTCCAGGCTGGTGTCGCTTCCCAAGGCGGAGCAGCCCGTGCTGGCGCTCGGCCTCTGGTACTCGGGTCATCCGGAAGCGGGAAAGCTCCTCGCCGGCCTCTCCCGGTCGGTGCCGGAGCAGAAGGCGATGTACGACGAACTCTCGCAGAACGCCGCCCCGAAGCTCGACCAGGTCCCCCTCGAGCAGGGCACCTGGGTGCTCGACGCCCTGTGGGGCAGCTTCATGGCCACGGGCGACGAACGGCCCGTCCTGCGGGTCATGTCGGCCCTGCCCTGGACCGACGCGCAGGGCGACAAGGCCAGGTCGCTGGCCGGCGGCGCGGCCCGGTGGTCGCTCACCGCCAACGCGGTCCACCACCCGCGCGTCCTGGCGATCTGCAAGGCGCAGGCCGGGAAGCAGCCGAAGGAGGTCGCCGTCGTTCTCGCCGAGATCATCCGGAATGCCGAGAAGGACCTCAAGGCGAATGCCGGCGCGCCGCGCAAGGACGCGAAGTAGCGCCCGGCGAACCGCGTTTGACCCCGCCCCGCCGCGCCCACAGAATGCGCCTTTCTCCCCGGACACATCGATCCCCATGAGGGTACTCGCACTCCTGCTGCTCGCCGCCTCGCCCGCGCTCGCCGATGACGCCGGTCTCCTCAAGTGCCGCACCCTCAAGGACGCATCCGCGCGGCTTGCCTGCTACGACGCATTGCCGGTGCCTGCCACGCCACCGAAGGCTGCCGTTGCTCCCGCGGCCGCCGCGCCGCAGGCGCAACCCGCTCCGTCCACCACCCCGGAGCAGTTCGGGCTCGAGCGCAAGCAGGCGTTCACGCAGCTCGAGGCGGTCGACAGCACCATCCCCGGCCGCTTCGAGGGCTGGGGCCCCAACGAGAACATCCGCCTCGCCAACGGGCAGGTCTGGCAGGTGGTGGACGACAGCAAGGGCTTCCACTCGATCGACAACCCGAAGGTCCGCGTGCGCCGCGGGGCCCTGGGCGCCTTCTACCTGGAGATCGAGGGCACCAACCGCTCGCCCCGCGTGCGGCGCCTGCAGTAGGGGCGCGCCATGGCCGATTCCGCCAAGCTCGACCGCATCGTCGCCGAGGCCCGGCGCGCAGCCGACAGCCGCAGCCTCACCTACCGCGACCAGGCGCTGAAGATCTACCCGTGGGTCTGCGGGCGCTGCGCGCGCACCTTCACGCGCGCCAACCTGCGCGAGCTCACCGTGCACCATCGCGACCACAACCACGACAACAACCCGCCCGACGGGAGCAACTGGGAGCTGCTGTGCGTGTATTGCCACGACAACGAGCACCAGAGGCAACTCGAGGCCACCGGCGGTGGCGGCGGCGGGTCGATGCCCGCCGCGGCGACGCACTCGCCCTTCGCCGATCTCAGGGCCCTGCTGGAGAAGGGGAAGTGAGTCGATGATCCGGGTACCCGGGGCCGCGGCGGCCGGCCTGCGCGCTCCCCGCGGGGCCTGATCCGGCCATGTTCCTCGGTCACTTCGGCGCGGGATTCGGCGCGAAGGCGATCGCGCCGCAGGTCTCCCTGGGCTGGCTCTTCGCGGCAGCGCAGTTCATCGACCTGCTCTGGCCGACGCTGCTCCTCGCCGGCGTCGAGCGCGTGCGCATCGAGCCGGGCGCAACCGCCGTCACGCCGCTCGTCTTCGAGCACTACCCCGTGTCGCACAGCCTCCTGGCGGTGGCGGGATGGGCCCTCGCGGTCGGGGCGGCCTACCTGGCGCTGAAGCGCGATCGCAGCGGCGCCCTGGTGCTCGCCGCGCTCGTCCTGAGCCACTGGTTCCTCGACGCGATCGTCCACCAGCCCGACCTGCCCCTCTTCCCGGGGTCGGCAACGTTGGTCGGGCTCGGCGCGTGGTCATCGCACGCCGTGTCGCTGGCGATCGAACTGCCCCTCTTCGCCGCCGGCGCGTGGCTCTACGCGAGGAGCACCCGCCCCGCCGACGCCATCGGCAGGTGGGCCTGGGCCGTGCTCGTCGCGTTCCTCCTCCTGGTCCACGCCGGCAACCTGCTCGGACCCCCGCCGCCCGGCACCGGGGCGATCGCCTGGGTGGGCCAGGCGCAGTGGCTTCTGGTCCTGTGGGCCTTCTGGGCCGATAATCACCGCCGCCCGGCCACGCTGGCCCGAACGAGATGAAGATGCGCACACTTTCCCGGCTGTTCGACAACAACCGCGCGTGGTCCGAGCGCATCCGCAAGAACGATCCCGCGTTCTTCCGGAAGCTCTCGCAGCAGCAATCGCCGGAGTACCTCTGGATCGGCTGCGCCGACAGCCGCGTGCCGGCCAACGACATCGTCGGCCTCCTGCCCGGCGAGCTCTTCGTGCACCGCAACGTCGCCAACGTGGTGGTCCACACGGACCTCAACTGCCTGTCCGTGATCCAGTTCGCGGTGGAGGTGCTGAAGGTCCGGCACGTGATGGTGGTCGGGCACTACGGCTGCAGCGGCGTGCGCGCCGCACTCGGGCGCGACCGGCTGGGGCTCGTGGAGAACTGGCTGCGCCACGTGCAGGACGTGCGCAACAAGTACCCCGACATCCTCTCGGTGCTTGCCGACGCGGGCGCGCAGGCCGACCGGCTGTGCGAGCTCAACGTGGTCGAGCAGGTGGTGAACGTGTGCGAGACCTCGATCCTGCGCGACGCGTGGGAGCGCGGGCAGGACGTCTCGGTGCACGGCTGGGTCTACGGCATCGCCGACGGGATGCTGCGCGACCTCGGCGTGACCGTGAGTGCGCTGGCGGAAGTCGACGAACGGCGCGCGGAGGCGCTCGCGGCACTTCGCGCGGCGGATCCTGCCTGACGCCGGGGCCCGATCCGGGCGGGGAGGCGAGCATGGCCGAAGCGAAGACGAAGCCCACCGGCGCCAGCGTGGCGGCGTTCCTCGCCGCCATTCCCGACGAGGAGCGCCGCCGCGACTGCCGGACGGTCGCGAAGCTCATGGAAGCGGCGACCGGGGCGAAACCCGTCATGTGGGGCACGCGCATCGTGGGCTTCGGCACCTACCGGTACCGCCATGAAAGCGGCCGCGAGGGCGATTGGCCGGTGATCGGCTTCTCGCCCCGGAAGAACGATCTCACGCTCTACATCATGCCGGGGTTCGCGCGCTACGCGGACCTCCTCGGCAGGCTGGGCAGGCACAAGACGAGCGAGTCCTGCCTGTACCTCCGGAAGCTGGCCGACGTGGATCTCGAGGTGCTGGAGGCGATCGTCGGGAAGGCCGTGGCCGACATGGCCGGGAAGCGCGTCGACCGCCCGTCCTGAAGGCGCACCCTGCCCGCAGTCGGCCAGAATTGATCCGCGGCCGGGCAGGATCGCGAGTCGCCGGATGCCTATGCTGGGTACACGACATTCCCGGCACGCCCCATGAAGACCCTCCTGCGCGCGATCCCCGCCTTCCTCCTCGCACTCGCCTCGCACGCCTGCCTTGCCGCGCCATCCGTCGATTTCCTCGAGCCCCTTCCGCTCCACTCCCGGCCGCTCTCCGGCCGGTCGCTCGCGGAGTTCGAGGACGCCCTGGGCATCGGCGCGAAGGCCGGCTCCCCGTGGTACGCCCTCGACTGGCGCGACGGCGAGTTGCACGTCGAGGCCTTCCGGGGTTTCCGCGAACGGCCCGGTGCCTTCGACTGGAAGCGGCCCGAAGCCGACACGCGTTTCGCGGAGCCCGATTACGCGCAACCGCCGCTGCTGGTGTTTCGGATCCTGCCGCGCGGCACCGGCCCGGACGCCGGCCGGCTCGAGACCGGGACGATGCCCGGCGTGAACGTCGACGAGACGGTCCGCGAGGGCTGGCGGCGCGAGTTCGACCTCCACGGCAGGCGCTGGATCCTGCGCGCGGATGCCGTGAAGGGGCCCGGCGGCCGGAGCCTTCCCGGATCCATGCGGCTCACGGTCACAGGCGTTGGCGCCGCACCGCAGGTCGTGCTCGGCCGCCACGCGGGCCTCGTGTTCCGGGAGCAGGCGGTGCTCTGGGCGGGCGACCTCACCGGTGACGGCAGGCCCGACTTCCTCCTGCGGCGCACGCTCGCCACGGGCGAAGTCGACCACATCCTTTCCGTGAGCCGCACCGATGGCAGTCATGCCGCCGCCGGCGCCACCCACGACCCCGACGACCCCGAAAACGGCTTCTCGTCGGGCATCGAGGAGGCCGGCTACGAGGAGTGGCGCCATGCCAACTCGCCGCGCCCCTATCCGGAATACCGGCTGCCGGAAGCGAGGCCGGCCACGCCCGCGGCCTACGCCCTGTCCGGGCCGATGAAGGTGAAGGGGATCGCGATCTACGCCAACCCGCAGGGCGGTTTCCTCTCGCCGGGGGTGAAGCGCGACTTCGTGCTCGCCTTTGCCGGCGAGAGCTACCGGGTGCTCGCGGAACTGGTGCCCACCTGGCAGGGCAAGGAGGAGGGGCCGAACTACTTCCCGCAGCTGCCCTTCGGGCTGTACGGCAGCGGCGGCGGGCTCACGCTCGTCGTCTCCCTCCAGCACCGGGGAGTGAAGCAGGCTCTCCTCGTCACGCAACCCCTCATGGACGACGGCCCGATGACCCTCTCGGCCGGCGATCTCGACGGCAGCGGCCGGCTGTCGATCGCGATCGACTGGATGCCGCACTACAACAACGCCATGAGCCACGCCTGGACGCGGACGCAGGAACCGGGGCGCCTGGTGAAGCGCACGTCGTCGTTCCAGTCGCAGGGTTGCTGAAGTCCGGCCATGAGGCTCCTCGCCGCCGCCCTCCTCGGCCTCTGCCTTGCGGCGCACGCCGCCGCGCCTCACCACGCCGTGCTCGAGACCTCGATGGGCGACGTCACGATCGAGCTGGATGCGAGGAACGCCCCGAAGTCCGTGGGCGCTTTCGCCGCCTGCGCCCGGGCGGGAACCTACGACAACACCCTGTTCCACCGCGTCGTGAAGGAATTCGTCGTCCAGGGGGGCGAATACGCGAACCGCGCCGACACCCCAGACCTGTTCCCGGTGTGGCCCACGGCGCGCGTCGCACCCTACAGGTCGGAGGCGAAGAACGGCGGCGGCAACCGCCGCGGGACAGTCGCGCTCGTCCGCGGCAACGCCGCGGGGCACGGCCTTCCTCCGCACGGGTTCTACTTCAACCTCGCCGACAACGACTTCCTCGACTACCGGCGCTTCGAGGCGGACACGTGGGTGCCCACGCCGCGCGGCCCGCAGGTGGCGCCCGCCGGCACCGAGATCGAGGGCCATGCGGTCTTCGGCCGCGTCGTCTCGGGATGGGACGTGGTGGAGCGCATCGCACAGGCGCCGGTGACGAAGGAACGCGCCCCGCACGAGCACCTGCCCGTCACGCGCGTGGTGCTCAGGCGCGTGCGGCTCCTCTCGGCCCAGTGGTGATAGTCTTGGGGGCATGAACCAGGCAACTTGGGACGCGGTCGACGACTACCTCTCCGAAACGCTCGCCAGGCCCGACACGATGCTCGAGGCCGCGCTTCACGACAGCGAGGCCGCGGGCCTGCCGGCGATCAGCGTCTCGCCGCCGCAGGGCAAGTTCCTGCACCTGCTCGCGCGCATCCAGGGCGCGAGGAACATCCTGGAGATCGGCACCCTCGGCGGCTACAGCGCCATCTGGCTCGCGCGCGCGCTGCCGCCCGGGGGCGGGCGCCTCGTCACCCTCGAGGTGGACGCGAACCACGCGAAGGTGGCGCGCGCAAACCTCGCGCGCGCCGGGCTCGCGAACGTGGTGCAGGTGCGCCTGGGCCGCGCCATCGACACGCTGCCGGAACTCGAGCGCGAGGGCGCCGGCCCCTTCGACTTCATCTTCATCGACGCCGACAAGCCCTCGAATCCGGAGTACTTCGAGTGGGCGCTGAAGCTCTCCCGCCGCGGCACGGTGATCGTGGTGGACAACGTGGTCCGCAAGGGCGCCGTGGCCGACGCCGCGAGCGCGGATGCGGCGGTGCAGGGTGTGCGGCGGCTGAACCTCATGATGGCGGGCGAACCGCGCGTTTCCGCGACCGCCCTGCAGACGGTGGGCGGCAAGGGCTACGACGGCTTCGCGCTGGCGCTCGTGGTGTCCTGATGGCGAAGGTGTTCATCGCCGGCGCGGGCTACGTGGGCGCCGTGGCCGCCGCACTCCTCGCGCGGGCCGGGCACGTCGTGGACATCGGCCGGCGCACGCCCCGCGGCGAGCCGCGCTCCCACGCCATGGACGTGCTGCGACCCGAAACCTACCCGGCCTCCCTTCGCGAGGCCGACTGCGTCGTCTACTGCGTGTCCGCGGACGGCTTCACCGAGGAAGCCTACCGGGCCGCCTACGTGGACGGGCTGGCTCGCGTCGCGGCCGCGGCCGCCGCGGGGTCGGCCCGCCGGGTCATCTTCGTCTCCTCCACCGGCGTCTTCGGCCAGGACGACGGCAGCGTCGTGGACGAGGCCTCGCCCGCGGCCCCCTTGGGCTTCTCGGGCAGGCTGATCCTCGAGGGCGAGGCGTCGCTGGCCCGCGCGCCGGTCGAGTCCGCGACCATCCGCTTCTCCGGGATCTACGGCCCGGGGCGCGACCGGCTGATCCGCATGGTCCGCTCGGGGGCGCCAGTGTCGGCGAAGTCCCGCGCCGCCGTCACCAACCGCATCCACCGCGACGACTGCGCGCGCGCGATCGTCCACCTGGTGGAAGGCCCCGTCGTCCAGCCGCTCTACCTCGGAAGCGACGAGGCGCCCACGCCGATGGGCGAGATCCTGGCGTGGATCGCGGACCGGCTGGGCCTCGCACCTCCCCCCGTCGGCGAGGACTCCGCCCAGGTCCTCCAGCGCGGCGGCAACAAGCGCATTTCCAGCGCGCGACTGCGCGGCGAGGGCTTCCGCTTCCTCTACCCCACTTACCGCGAGGGGTTCGCGGCCCTCCTGGAGGACGGGGAGCCCGGCTAGCCGACCGGTGCCCGGTTGAGCCGGAGCAACCGCCGGGCCGCCGGGCATGGGACAATGCCCGGATCCGAACCCCCGGAAGGAGCGCACGATCTTGGCCAAACCCAACTACGCATTCGAGAAGCGCAAGCGCGAACTGGAGCAGAAGCGCAAGAAGGAAGAGAAGCTCCAGCGCAAGATGCAGAACAAGCAGGCGAAGGACGGCGAAGGCGGCGAGCCCGCCCCGAACCCCGAGTCCGAGACGCCGCCCGCCTGAGGCCGCCCCCCGGCCTCCCCGGGCCCCTCCCGAGATGTACCACGGCGAGCGATTCAACGGCCTGACCCACCTCGCCGGGGCGTTCCTCGCGCTGGGCGGGGCGGTCGTGCTCATCGTGATCGGCGCCCTCAAGGGCGACCCGTGGCGGATCGTGAGCTTCTCGATCTACGGCGCCACGCTCTTCTTCCTCTACCTTTCCTCCACGCTGTACCACTCCACGCGCGGGCGCGCGAAGGGCATCTTTCGCAAGCTCGACCACGCGGCGATCTACCTCCTGATCGCGGGCACCTATACGCCGTTCACGCTGGTGACCCTCAACGGGCCCTGGGGTTGGACGCTCTTCGGCGTGGTGTGGGGCCTCGCGCTGCTGGGGATCGCCCAGGAGATCTGGTTCGCGAAGGGCGCGCGCTTCCTGTCGCTCGCGATCTACCTGCTCATGGGCTGGGTGGCGCTCGTGGCAGTGGTGCCGCTCATCCGGGCGCTCTCCTGGCCGGGCTTCGCGCTGATGCTGGCGGGCGGCGCGATCTACACCATCGGCGTCGTCTTCTACCTGTTCGACAAGCGCTTCCGGCACTTCCACGGCATCTGGCACCTCTTCGTGCTGGCCGGCAGCGCCGCGCACTACGTGGCCATCCTGCTCTACGTGGCGTAAGGCGCCTAGAGCACGTCGAAGGTCCACGACCCCTTCGCGAACACCTCGGACTGGCGGCGCCTGTTGCCCGTGTCGGCATCCAGGCTTCTCCCGACCGTCGCGCCCACGTAGACCGTGAAGCCGATGCCCCGCCGGTGGCCGTACACCACGGAGAGCGTGTCCGACTTCTCGCGGTGCGAGACCGGCTCCTCCCATAGCGAGGCGGCCCGCTTCACCCAGCTCGCCTGCCAGATCGCGCGCAGGCTGTCGCGCGCCGTGAAGTGCCAGATCGCGAGGACCTGCTGCGCGCGCTGGGCGATGATGCGCTCCGAGCCCTCCACCGTCTCGAGCGAATCGATGAAGTCGTTGTCGATGCGGTACTCCAGCTCCGCGCGCTGGTGCGGGCGCACGTTGGCCTGCAGGCCGAAGTACATTCCCCGCCCGACGCGGTTGTTGGCGACGTCCACCCGGTCGCCCCACGCGATCTCGGAGTAGAGCCGCGAGAACCAGCCCGCCGGGTTGCTCTCGATGCCGGCGTAGAGCTGGTCGCGCTTCCTGAGCCCCCCGCCTTCGCGGACCGCCACGAGGTTGTTGGGGCGCCACTCGAGCCAGACGTTGGTGGCCCGCGGCAGGCCGAGCTGGACGCCGAGGTTGTTCTGCTGGTAGATCACCTCGCCGTCGCGGTCGCGCTTGTACTCGGCGTTGAGGTAGGGGGAGACCTCGTTGAATCCCCAGGCATCCAGGAACCGGTGCTGCGTCTCGTTGTAGACCGTCCGGTAGCCGTTCTGGCCGTAGAAGCCGTTGTCCGCGCGGAAGTCGCTGCCCGAGTCCTCGACCACGAGGTACTCGCGCCACGCCTTGCCGTTGTGGCTGTAGTCCACGCGGGCCAGGCGCCCCGCGGTGCGCGGCCCCTCCGAGAGGCCGCCCCGCGAATCGGGTTGCGCCGTGGTCCACGACTGCAGGTACTGCGCGCGGATGCGGCTCTCGTGCCTGCCCGACCACCACACGACGTCCGGGCCGGCGACGCGGTTGTAGCCGCCTCCCTCGTAGGTCCGGTCGGTGAGGACAAACCCCGCGGCGGCGCGGCCGACCTGCGCGCGCAGGCGCCCGGCAGTGGCCTGCGAGCGGCGGTCCTGGCTCGCGTACTGCGTTCCGTAGGTGCCGGGCAGCAGCACGAGCCCGCCGCCGTCGTCGCTCGAGGTGAGGAGCGTGTACTCGAGCCCCTCGCTGCGCCGCGTCGCCCTCGCGCCCCAGGCCGGGTCGGTGACGGTGCGCGTGTAGATCGCGTTGGTGGGCGACTGCAGGATGTCCGCGCCCTCCAGGAAGAACGGCCGCTTCTCGGGGTTGAACAGCGCGAACTGCGTGTTGGCCGCGAGCTGCGGCGTGTCCAGCTCCACCTGCGAGAAGTCGGGGTTGAGCGTCGCGTCGACCACCACGTCGGCGCGCGGCCGCCACTTGAAGTCGAGGCTAGCCACGACATCGTTCTCGCGCGCCCGCGGGCCGTCGCCCTGCTGGTCGGTGGTGCTGCGCAGCGTGAGCTGCGGCGTGATCGCGAGGTGGCGCGCGGGCGGCAGGTTGTCGAGTCCGGTGAGCGGCAGGTTCATGCACAGCAGGCAGCTCGAGTCGCGCGCGAGCGGGCTCGAGGCGATGCGGTAGCGCTGGTCGCGCGGGTAGTTGCGGAACACCAGCACGCTCCACGACTGCAACGGCGCGTCGGTGTAGCGAAGCGACGAGAACGGGATGCGGAATTCCGCCGTCCAGCCGCCCGCGAAGCGCGCGGTCGCCACGTCGAACTCGAAGTCGGGCGAGAAGTCCTCGTTGCCGGTGTCCTCGTTGTAGAGCCCGTCGGCGACCGCGCCGCGCGGGTTGGCGCGGAAGAGGTGCGCGAACTTGCGCTGGCCCACGGGGTCGATCGCGAGCGCGACGAGGTCCTGGTCGGAGAAGACGTTGTCGCGGCGCGCGAAGGGCGCGCGGATGTCGGCGGGGTTCGGGTCGTAGGCGCGGAAGGCGACGTAGAGCGCGTGCCCGTCGTAGGCGAAGCGCGCCTCGCTTCGCACCGCGGCATCCACCTGGTCGCGCGGCGAGATCTCGTAGAAGCGGTCGAGGAGCGGCGCCCTCGCCCACGCGGCGTCCTCCAGGTTGCCGTCGAGCGCGATCCTCTCGCCGGGTGCCAGCCGGTAGGCCTCGATCGCCCAGCCCGGGGACGCGAACGGGACGAGGAGCGCTAGGAGGATGGCCGCCGATCGAATTAACTTCATGTTTTCAGGTATTTGTGGGGTGTGCGCAGGGTATAGGGAGCGGGCGCGTCCAACAACCCCCTGCGACTGGAAAACCGAACCCGGTTCGCGAACCGGGTTCGCGGCAAGGCCTGCGTTGTGCAGTGCAGCAAGGCGGCGTATAGTCCCGCCGCACTTGCGCCGGGAATCCCGTCCGGCGCGGGAGCTTCGCATGAGTTCCCCGTCCTCCCCCGCTTCGCCCTCGCTCGCGCCACGCGCCTCGGTGGCCGCGCTCGCGCTCGGCGCCGTCGGCGTCGTCTTCGGCGACATCGGCACGAGCCCCCTCTACGCGCTCAAGGAGTGCTTCAACCCGGAGCACGGCATCGCGCCGACCCCGGAGAACGTGAAGGGCCTGCTCTCGCTCATCACCTGGTCGATGGCGTGGGTCGTCGCCTGGAAGTACCTCTCGGTGATGATGCGCGCCGACAACGACGGCGAAGGCGGGATCCTCGCCCTGCTGGCGCTCGCGCTGCGCGGCCTGCACCACGAGCCGAAGAAGCGGTGGTACGTCATCACGCTGGGCATCTTCGGGGCGGCGATGTTCTACGGCGACAGCATGATCACGCCGGCGATCTCGGTCCTTTCCGCCGTCGAGGGGCTGGAGATCGCCACGCCGCTCTTCGCGCGCTGGGTGATCCCGATCACGCTCGTGATCCTGACCGGGCTCTTCCTGATCCAGCGCCACGGCACGGCGAGCGTGGGCACCTTCTTCGGCCCGGTCACCGTGGCCTGGTTCGTGGCCATCGCCATCGCGGGCCTCTCGCGCATCGGCGACCATCCGGACATCGTCGAGGCGCTCAACCCGGCGCAGGCGGTCGTCTTCCTCGTGGCGAACCCGGGGCCCGGCTTCTTCGTCCTGGGCGCCGTCTTCCTCGTCCTCACCGGCGGCGAGGCGCTCTACGCGGACATGGGCCACTTCGGCAAGCGCCCCATCCGCATCGCCTGGTTCGGCCTCGTGATGCCGGCGCTGCTCATCAACTACTACGGCCAGGGCGCGTTCGTGCTCGCCAACCCCGCGGCCGTGAAGAACCCCTTCTACCTGATGCTGCCGTCCTGGGCGCTGCTGCCGATGGTGGCGCTCGCCACCGCCGCGACGGTGATCGCCTCCCAGGCGGTGATCTCGGGCGCGTTCTCGATCACGCGGCAGGCCATCCACCTGGGCTACATCCCGCGCCTCGAGATCCTGCACACCTCCGACCGCCAGATCGGGCAGGTGTACGTGCCCTTCATCAACTGGACGCTCTTCGCCGCCGTGATCCTGCTCGTGCTCGGCTTCAAGTCCTCCGGCAGCCTGGCCAACGCGTACGGCATCGCCGTGTCGGCCACGATGGTGATCGAGTGCGCGCTGGCGATGGTGGTGGCGCACCGGATCTGGAAGTGGCCGCCGCTCGCCACCTTCGGCGTGCTGGGCTCGATGCTCCTCATCGACTTCGCGTTCTTCGCTTCCAACGCGGCCAAGTTCCTCTCCGGCGGCTGGTTCCCGCTGCTCATCGGGGCGGGCTGCTTCACGCTGCTCGTCACCTGGAAGCGCGGGCGCCTGCTCCTCATGCGGCGCATGAGCGAGGAAGGCATTCCGCTCGAGCCTTTCCTCGACGCGCTCGCCGTGAGCCCCCCGCAGGCGGTGCCCGGGACGGCGATCTTCATGACCAGCACGCCCGACAAGGTGCCGCACGCGTTGCTGCACAACCTGAAGCACAACAAGGTGCTGCACGAGCGGGTGGTGTTCCTCACCGTGGTGACGCACGACGTGCCCATCGTGCCGGTGGAGGACCGCGTGCAGCTCAAGCGCCTGCGCGACGGCTTCTGGCAGATGGAGGCGTGGTACGGGTTCAAGGAACACCCGGACATCGGGCAGATCCTCGAGTCCTGCCGGCAGCAGTACGGCCTCGCCTTCGAGCCGATGGAGACCTCGTACTTCCTGTCGCACGAGACGATCGTCGCCGGCGAGCGAAAGGGCATGGCGACCTGGCGCGACCATCTCTTCGCGTGGATGAGCCGCAACGCCACGCGCGCCACCGACTTCTTCAACATCCCGATCAACCGCGTCGTGGAACTCGGCACGCACGTGGACATCTGAACGGGCGTCAACGCAACTGCCGCGCGCGGCGTTATCGTTGGCGGATGCGCCGCCGGATCGCGGCGCGGATGCCAACAGGAGAATCCCGATGAGCTCTTCCGCCCCCAACGGCGCCGTCACGAAGTCGGGCCCCCACCCGGGCCTCGTGGTCGGCGCCATTGCCGTCGTCGTCTTCGGCGCCGCCGGTGCCGCGTCCTACCTGGGCCTCCTGCCCGGCGAGGCCCCGGCGGGCCCCGCCACGCCCGTGAGCATGGCCACGCCCGCGCAGCAGGCGGGCATCGTTCCCGATGCCGTGGTTCCCCCGGCGCCCGCCCCTGCCCCGGCACCCGCTCCCGCGCCGGCCATGCAGGCCGACCCGGCTCCCGTGGCCGCCGTTCCGGCTCCGGCCCCCGCCGCCACCGAACCCATCCCGCCGCCCGCCCCCGTGCAGGCGCGTCCCGCAGCACCCGGGCCGCAGGTCGCCAGGCCCGCGCCGGCACCCGCGCCCGTGCAGGCGTCACCGGCTCCCGCCCGGCCCGCTCCCTCGATGCCCAGCTACGCGAACAGCGCCCCGGCGTATTCCCCGGGCGCGCCGCCGCCGGTGGCCGTTCCCGCGCCCGTGCCGGCGCCGAGAATCTGCCGCGACTGCGGCACGGTGAGCGAGGTCGTCGCGATCGAGAAGAAGGGCGAGAGCAGCGGCGCCGGCGCCGTCCTCGGCGGCATCGTCGGCGGCGTGCTCGGCCACCAGGTGGGCGGAGGACGCGGCAAGGACGTGGCCACCGTCGCGGGTGCGGTCGGTGGCGCATTCCTCGGCAACGAGGTCGAGAAGAACCGGGGCACCACCGCCGCGTGGGACGTGCGCGTGCGCCTCGATGACGGGTCGAGCAAGGTGGTGCGCTACAGCACGGAGCCGTCCTGGCGCGCGGGCGACAAGGTCAGGATCGAGAACGGGAAGATCGTCGGCAACTAGGGCGCCTTCCCGGGCGGGCATTCGGGCCGCTCGCGCGGCCCGTCGTCACTTCGCCGGCGCGGGCTGCCCCGGCGGCGGCGGTGGCGGCGGCGGCATCCAGGCCTTGAAGTCGAGCGCCCCCGCCGAGCCGTCGATGCGCAGCGTGTCGACGACCACCCTCACGTTCGTCGAACTGCGAAGCACGTTCAGGATGCGCTCCTCCACCGCCATGAGCGTGTCCTCGCACATCCGCTTGGTCGTGGACACCGCCGAGAATACGATGGCGCCGGCGCCCACGGTGTCCTGCAGGTAGCGGCCCATGATGCGGTTGCATCCCGAGAAGCCCGACACCGCCCCGTCGCCGAACTCGAGCCAGGGCGCCTCGCCCGTCACCCGGCGCTCGGTCACGAGCATCCATTTGGTGCCCGTGAACGGAAGCGGCGGAGGCTCGCGCTTCACGGGCACCAGGTTGCAGGCCGCCGCGGCGAATGACGCCGCGGCGAGAGCCGCGGCGCGAAACAGCTTGGATTTCTTCATGGGGCGCTTCCCTTTCATCGGAACAGCCGCCCGATGCCGGCGACCAGGAGGTCGACGACGGGCGAGCCTTGCAGCGGATGGTTGACCGGCATCGACCACGAGGGGGTGCCCCGCGGGCTCTTGTGCGTGCCGACCAGCGAATCGAACGCGTTGGCCAGCGCTTCGGGATCGATCGAGGCACGCTTTCGCTCGGCCTCGTTCAGCGTCGCCAGCGCGTTGCGGACCGCGTCGTCGTCGAGTACCGAGATCGGCGAGCGGCAGTAGGAGCACGCGGCGTCCGCCGCGAGGTCCACGGAACCCCCGCAGCCCGAGCAGCGCACCTGCTTCACCGTGGCCCTGAGGCCGTGGATCTCGAGGGGCGTGAGCGAGCGCACGAAGTGCTTCTCGCGCAGGAACTGGAAGAAGGTGGTGAGGCGGCCGTGCCCGCGGGTGCAACGGTGGTAGGTGAAGCGGTTGGAGCGCAGCACGTCCTGCGTGAGGGCGAGCTTCGAGCTGCAGTGCGGGCAGGCGAGGCGGTCGCCCAGCGTGCGCGCGGGCTTGTCGCGGTGCTCGTGGATCTGCTGGAAGAGGTCGACGACGGCGCGCGGCGTGAGCGAGGTGCTCTCGTACTGGTCGAACCACAGCGCGTGGCAGTCCCAGCAGACGTCGATGATCACCTCGCCGTGGGGCTTTCGCCCGAAGCGCTGCTTCGCCATGGGCGCCCGGCAGCTCGGGCAGGCGTGGGTCGTGGGCATAAGGTGCGCACAGGTTACCGGCCCCCCGGGGAGGCGGCAACCCTGTGCAATACTTTCGCCATGTGCAGCCGCTACTTCCTGGACGCCGACGGCAACGTGATCGCGTACACCTTCCACGTGCCGGTGCACGACCGCATCCGCAAGCGCTTCAACATCGCGCCCACGCAGGAAGCGCCCGTGATCCGCGTGAACGAGGCGGGCGGCCGCGAGGTGGCGATGCTGCGCTGGGGGCTGGTGCCGTTCTGGTCGAAGGACCCCGCAGCCGGCAACCGGATGATCAACGCGCGCAGCGAATCCGCCGCGCAGAAGCCCTACTTCCGGAACGCCTTCCGCAGCCGGCGCTGCGTGGTGCCCGCCACCGGGTTCTTCGAGTGGAAGGGCGAACCGGGCCACAAGCAGCCGTTCGCGATCACCGCGGCCGACCAGCCGCTCTTCGCCTTCGCGGGCCTGTGGGAGAGCTGGCACGACAAGTCGAAGCCGGACGCCCCCGCGCTCGAGACCTTCACCATCCTCACCACGGAGCCCAACGACGCGGTCGCGGCGATCCACGACCGCATGCCGGTGATCCTGCCGGCCGACCGCGTGCAGGACTGGCTCACCGCGCCGCCAGCCGCGGCGCAGGCCCTCCTCGCGCCCTACGCGGGACCGGTGGCGATACGCGCCATCGCGAAACGGGTGGGGAACCCGAGGAACGACTCGCCCGACGTCCTGGAGGACGCCTGAGCGGCAATCAGGTCGGCGGCGGAGGGGCAGCCCGCGCGGTCCGGTAGAGCGCGAGCGCCAGCCTCGCGATGACCACGGCCCGGCCCGCGAGGGCGATGAAGCGAGCGACCCTCCCCCCGCCGAACCCGGTGGCGGCAAGCCCCAGCGCGATCTCGCGCAGGGGTGCCGATCCCGCCAGCGCCGAGCCCGCCCTGGCGAAGGTGATTCCCTGGCGCAGCTGCAGGACGTCGCGGTGGATCCTCAGCCGGCAAAGGGAGGAACGCGCGAGGAGGACATCCTTCTGCAGGGCGAGAATATCGTCGCGACCGCTCATTCGTCCCCCTTGAGCATCTCGAGGTCGCGCTGGAACTCGGCGATCGTGGCACCCAGCGGCGGCGGCCGGTCGCGAAGGATCCCGCGCAGGCGCACGAACGCCCAGCCTCCCACGCCGAGGTAGGCGGCGCAGACGGCAACCAGCGACGCCACCCGGTGCGTGTCCCAGAACACGACGACCACGAGCACCGCCAGCGCGAAGAACCCCGCCGCGAGGAACAGGGCCGCGACCACCGTGAGCGAGAGCAGCTCCTTCTGGCGCTCCGATTCCTGCTTCAGCTCGACGCCCAGGAGCTCGAGCCGCACGCGCACGAGCGCGACAAGATCCGCGCCCAGCGCCCGCAGCGACGACATCGGCCCGCCTTCCGGCGCTTCGCTCATCGACCGCGCAACCGGCCTAGCGGCGGTTCAGCAGCATGCCGACCGCGAGCCCGACGAGCACCCCGACGCCGGCCGTGATGCCGATCGCCTGCCAGGGCCTCTCGTGGACGTAGTGGTCGGTCGCCTCGGCCGTGGCCCTGGCCTTCTCGAGGGCGGCATGCTCGAGGTCGCCGAGACGGCCCTTGGCGGACTTGAGGTTCTGCTCGACGCCCGCTCTCCAGGTAGCGACCTTCTCGCCGCCGACCGCGGCCGTGTCACGCAGCAATTGCTCGGTCTCGGCAACCACGGCGTTCAGGTCCTGCAGGAGTTTTTCCTTCGTGACTTGAGCGTTTACGGTATCCATGAATGTCTCCTTACGGGGGGTGCCCGGGAATCCCGGACTTTCGATTGGAAGCCCCACATCCGCGGGAGTTCCCCTGATCCATCCTGATCCCGAGGGTGCACTACCGTATTGACTCGAGTCAATCCGGGACGCCGATGGCCCGCGCCCGCCCGGGGTGCTCGTCGATCCAGCGCCGCAGCACCTTGAGGACGTCCGGGTCGAACTCCGGCAGCCGCCGCGTGGCGGCCAGCGCCTCGAGCTCGCCCTCGTCGCGTGCCGTGCCCAGGTGCCGCCAGCGATCGACGACGTGCGCCTCCTCGACGCCGCGCGCCGCATCGCGCTCGACGATGGCCACCGGCCCTGCGAAGGGCCAGTCGGGGATGCGCCTCGCCTGCAGCGCGGTGGCGAGGCGCAGGTTGTGGACCTCGGGCGACTCCTCGCCCACGCACGCGCCGCGGCACTTGTGCACCTGGCGCGCGAAGCAGGGCCCGCCGCGCTTCTCCCAGCCCAGGAGGCGCCAGCAAAGGCCCTCCTCGGCGGCGATCGACTCGAGGCAGTCGCGCGCGGCGCGCGGCGAGGCGAAGGGGCCGTAGAGGGGCTCGGCGCCGGGGCCGCGCGCGTCCCAGTCGATGTCGTCGATCCTAGCGATCTCCGGCGCCTCGCGAAGCGACGGCAGGCGGATCACGCAGTTGGTGCGGCGGCGGCGCAGCAACGCGTTGTGCAGCGGCGCCACCTCCTTCACGAGGCGCGATTCCAGCAGCAGCGCGCCCAGCTCCCCCGCGGTCTCGATCCAGTCCAGCCGCGTGATCTCGGCCGAGAGGCGATGGTCGTTCGAGTTCCGGTAGTCGGAGGTGAAGTGCGAGCGCACGCGGTCGCGCAGGTTCACGCTCTTGCCGATGTAGAGCGGCAGGTCGTTCACCCCGAAGAAACGGTAGACGCCCGGGCAGTCCGGCACGCCTTCGAGCGCGTCGGCGGGAAGCTGCGGCGGCAGGCTCGGGATCTTGAGGAGCCGCTTCACGGCCGCGGCGATCTCCTCGGGCGGCCTCTCGCGCGCGATCACGTTCACGAAGCGCCAGAGCGCCCGCGCGTCCCCCAGCGCCGAGTGGCGGCCCGTGCGCGCCGCGGGGGCAATCGCGTCGAGCGGGTCGGCGAGGCCGTGGCGCGCGATGAGGGCGTCGAGGCCGTGCCCCACCGCGTCCGGGTAGAGCCGGCGCGACAGGCGCACCGTGCACAGCACATCCGCCGTGAACGCCATCTCCAGGCGGGCGAACTCGTTCTTGAGGAACCCGTAGTCGAAGCGCGCGTTGTGGGCCACGAACAGGTGTCCCTCGAGGCGCTCCTGCACCTCGCGGCGGATGTCGGCGAACGTGGGCGCGCCGCGCACCATGTCGTTGGTGATGCCGGTGAGGACCTGGATGTCCGGCGGGATCGAGCGCTCGGGGTCGACCAGCGTGGACCACTCCTCGACGAGCTCGCCCTCCACCACGCGAACGATCGCGACCTCGGTCACCCGGTCGCCGGTGGCGGACGTGCCGGTAGTCTCGAGGTCGACGAAGGCGACGGCGGGCGCGAGCAGGTGCAATGAGGGGCTCAGGGGGCCTTCGCGCTCGGGCTCGAGTCGTAGGCGAAGCGCTTCAGCACCTCGAGCGGCACGAGGTCCAGCACCCGCTCGTGGGTGGCCTCGAGGACGACGGGCGGCGCCGCGTCGGCCTCCAGCGCCTCCAGCCAGCGCAGCGCGCACAGGCACCAGCGGTCGCCGGGCTTGAGCCCCCGGAAGCGCATTTCCGGCCGGGGGGTGACGAGGTCGTTGCCGCGGGCGCTGCTGAAGGCCAGGAACTCCGCGGTCATCCGGGCGCAGATCACGTGGGTGCCCGAATCGTCGGGCGCGTCCCGGCAGGCGCCGTCGCGCCAGTAGCCGGTCAGGGGGTCGAAGGAGCAGGCGCGCAGCTCGCCGCCGAGGACATTCAGGGATTCGGGCATCGGGTCGTTTCCGGTCGTTCGTTGCCGCAATGATAAAATACGCGTCCCTCGAATCGACACCGCGGCCGGAATTTCCTTCCGGCCTCCCCCGCCATGGCCCGCACCCGCAGCAAATCCGCGCCCCGCCTCACCCGGGACGCCGAACGACTCATCGCACTGGCCAACGGCCTGCACACCTCCGGGAGCCTCACCGAGGACCGGTTCTGGGAGGGCCAGATAGCCGCCCTCGTCGAGAAGCTCCTGGACCACGGCAACGACGTGCCGCTGGACGGGGCGCTCGACCACCTCTGGCAGACCAATTCGGGCGCCTACGACGTGCTGATCGAGCGCGCCGAGGGCATAGCCGAGTCGGTGACCGTCATGCAGGGCGACCTGGCCTGGGAGACGCTCCTCGTGGCCGCCCCCGTGGTCGTGTGGTCCCGGTACGCGATTCCCTCGGGCCCCATCTCCCGCGAGGACGCGCAGGCGCTCCAGGTGCAGCTGCAGGCGCACGTCACGGCGGCGGACACGCGCCTGACCCTCGTGCCCTACCTCTACTCGGTCGACCAGCTCCCGAGGCACTTCTCGGAGCTGCGCCGCCTGGCGGCCAAGCTGGGCGACGCCGCGGTCACCGGCGAGATTCCGCGCATCGACTTCGGGCGCATGCCGGAGACCGCGCAGCTCCTCTCCGACTCGCGCTTCGTCATCGCCTCCGCGGCCACGCCGCGCGGCAAGCCAATGTTCCGCTGGCAGGAGGACGCCAGCGGCCACACCGGCCGCACGACGAGCCTCGAGCAGTGGATCGCGCAGGCCCGCCCGACCATCGCCAGGATGCTTCCCGGGTGCATCTTCGAGTCCCTGCTGCCGGACGCCTACTACGTGAACTGCCGCGAGGCCGACCGCCGCGTGCGCCCGTACGCCGTGCGCGCCGGCGTGGCCTTCCTCGAGAGCGCCCTGCAGGTCGAGCCCGCGCAGCTTCGCGCCGTCATCGCCGGATTCGGCGAGGACCGCGTCGACGAGTACCGCGTGGGCTTCACCGTCGACGGCGACAGCCACGTCGCGCACGGCGTCGTCTGGCCGCTCTACGGCCGCGAGGACGAGGGCACCCGGCCGGGCCCCGTCGAGGACCTCGTGGCGGAGCTCGCGCAGTGCGGCGTCACCGAAGTGAAGAAGCTCACCGGCACCTTCGAGCCCGAGTACTGCGACGATTGCGGCGCGCCCCTCTTCCCCAACCCCGAGGCCGAGATCGTCCACGCCGAGCTTCCCGAGGAAGCCGACTCGCCCGCCGCCCACTTCCACTGAAAAAGGGGTCAGATCCCTTTTTCTACCCCTGCCAGTGCCGACATGGATGCCCTCTCAGAAGTCCTGCGCCTCGCGAGCCTCTCCGGATCCGTGCTCGCCGACGCCACGGCCGGGGGTTCCTGGTGCGTTTCCGTGCCGGCGGCGGCCTCGCGCTCGTTCGCGCACGTCGTCCTAGAGGGCGACTGCTCGCTGAAGGCCGGGGAGGCCGGGCCGGTGACGCTGCGCGCCGGCGACGTCGCCTTCCTCGCCCGCGGCGAGAGCCACGTCATCGGCTCGGACCTCGCGGCGCCGCCGACGCCTTTCGCGACGCTGCTCAGGCCCCCGGTGGCCGGCGAGCTCGCGCCCGTCACGCTCGGCGGGTCCGGACGGCGCACTCGCTGGGTGACGCTCGCGATCACGCTGGATCGCCACCTCGCCGAACCGCTCTTCGCCGCCCTGCCTCCCGTCCTCAGGACGGCACTGCGCGGCACCGCACCGCTCGCCTGGCTCGCCGATTCGCTGGGCCTTTCGCTTTCCGGAAGCGATGCCCCGCGCCCCGGCGGGACCGCAGCGCTCTCGCGCGTGGCGGAGCTGGTGCTGATCGAAGCGCTGCGCCGCCACGTGGAGGACCTGCCGCCGGGCGGCAAGGGCTGGCTCGCGGGACTGAACGACCGCTACGTGGGCGCGGCACTGGCGCTCGTGCATGGCCGCCCGGGCGAGCGCTGGACGGTGGAACGGCTCGCGCGGCAGGTGGGGCTCTCGCGCTCCGCCCTCGCCGAGCGCTTTTCCCTGGTGGTGGGCGAGCCCATCTTCGGCTTCCTCACGCAGGTGCGCCTGCAGCTCGCCGCCCACGAACTGCTCACGACCGACCACTCGATCGAGTCGATCGCGGAAGACGCGGGCTACGAGGCGGTGAACTCGTTCTCCCGCGCCTTCAAGCGTGCCTTCGCGAAGCCGCCCTCGGTCTGGCGCAAGAAAGCGCGCCGCAAGCGCTAGTTCCCGGCGCCCCGGGGCGCCTGCCCGGCGGCGCGAGAGCGCCGGCTCTACCGTTCCGCGCGTGTCGCCAGGGGGCGGACGCGTTCGCTCATGATCCGGTACTGCGCCTCGACCAGCGGCACATTGGGGTCGTGCCCGGCGTGCGGGACCAGGACGAACTCCTTTTGCGGCGCGGCGATGCTGTCGAAATACCGCCTTGCCACTTCGGGTGTCGCGACGAGGTCTTCGGACCCCTGGATGATGAAGACGGGAATCTCGAACGCGGCTCCGAGCCCCGGCAAATCGACCCGCGAGAACATGCCGTCGCCCTTGAGGCCGACGAACTGCAGGTAGGAATGGTCTTCGCCTTCCAGGTACTCGGCGCGCATTTGCGGCGTGTCGTAGGCGGGAGCGCGCACCCACCAGGACTTCGGTGCGGGGATGGCGGTCCTTGCTTCGTAGGCTCTGGTCGCGCGGCGCAGCACCCCGGAATTGCGCGGATTCACCCAGGGCGGAGGCCCGAGCGCTTCGAGCGCCGCAATCGTGGGCCGATCCCCGGCTGCGCGCGCCATCGCCATCGTCTTCGAGTAGCTCGCGGACTGGTTGTCACGATAGCCGACGATCTGCGCAACGCCCACGTAGGCGTGGAACAGGTCGGGCCGGGACCTCGACATGTGGATGCCGAGGATGGATCCCCATGACCCGCCCATGAGGATGATCCGCTTCTTGCCGAGACGCCGGGCAAGGTACCCGGCGAGCGCGATTCCGTCTTCCGCCATGCGCTCCACGGTGAGCGTCGGATCCGCGGGGGGCGCATTGCGGCCGTAGGTCCTCCCCGCGCCACGCTGGTCCCACTGCACGAGCGTGAAGTCCTTCTCCCAGGCGCCGTAAATGGAGTCCGCGTAGGGGCTGAGCGTGTTTCCCGGGCCGCCGTGCAGGAAGAGAATCACCGGATTGGCGCAACTCCCGCCCTTGACCGCGACCCACTGCTCGATGCCGCCGATGGGCACGAAGCGTTCATCGCGCAGGGGCCCTGAAGGTGCCGGGCACAGCGATGTCGCAGGCCGTTCCTCGTCGGCCGCGCCGGCCAGGACCGGGGGTCCGGCAAGCGCGACCATCACGGCCACGATGGCGATCCGGCCGATCCCGATCACCCTCGCCCGCCGAACGGGCCGGTCCTCCGGGAAGAAGGTCGCAGGCACCGCCCCTACTTCAGCGACTTGTAGAGAAACGGCAGCGACACGTCCATCCGGTAGTCGATGTCGGAGTGCGTGTCGTCGAACTCCTCGTAGGTGTGGCGGATGCCCGCCTCCTGGAGGCGCTTGGACAGGATGCGCGTGCCGAAGTGGATGTGGTACTGGTCGCGCGAGCCGCAGTCGATGTAGATGCCGCGCAGCGACTCGAGGTTCTTCCGGTACTTCCCGACGAGGTTCACCGGGTCGTTCGCCTGCCAGCGCTTCCAGCGCGCCTCGATCCGCTCACCGGTCTCGAGGTTGAAGGGGAGGCGAAAGCCGTTGGGCGCCGACGTGTCCGGGTCGTAGGTGGCCGCCATGCACAGGTTCATGATCGCGTGGCCCTCGGCCATGGAGAGCTTGGGTTTCGCCCACACGGCCTCGAGGAATGCCTTCACGCGCCCGTCGTCCACGCCGCGGTCGCAGCCCTTCTCCATCTTCAGCGCGTCGTAGCGGCCGGGCGCCGCCTTCTTCGGGCGGTACCTGGCGAGTTCGCTCAGCGTGTTCGGCCAGTCGTGGTGGTAGACGAAGTCGAAGTACGCGTCGCCCGAGTGGTCGGCGACCGCCCCCCAGGTCTGCGGGTACTTCATGCCGTGGACGATCGCGCCGTAGCCGCCGGAGGACTTGCCGAAGCACCCGCGGTGCTCGCGCGAGGCGAGCGTGCGGAAGTGCAGGTCCACGAAGGGCACGATCTCCCTCGTGAGGTAGTCGGCGTAGGCTCCGATGGCCGAGGAGTTCACGTACTGGTTGCCGCCCAGCGCCGTGAAGCAGTCCGGGAAGACGATGATCGCCGGGCCCATCTTCCCCTCGTGCACGAGGCGCGCGGCGCGCTCGGGCACGTTCTCGCTGAAGTTCTTCCAGGCGATGTGCGAGAGCCCCGAGCCCGTGAACCCGACCAGGTCCACCAGCACCGGGAAGCGCCTGCCGCGGCCGCGCGTCGCGCCCTCGTCGTACTGCGGCGGCAGCCACACGGCGACGTTGCGCACGAAGGGGTCGCGCAGCGGGTTGTCCTTGAGGACCTTCGAGACGTGCTCCAGCACCACCACGGTGCCGGGCTTCCACTTGGGGCGCTTCAGTGCCATTGGGAGCTCCGCGATGTCGATGCGCGAAGCTTATCCGCAATCCGCTTTGCCCATGGTGGGGGGGAAACCTCTGGAACACGGATGAACACGGATAAAGGCGAATGAACACGGATAACTGCAAGGGCTTGATGCGCCATCGAGGAGAATCCCGTTGCCGACCTTCTCGCAGGCGGGCCCAGCCGATCATGAATCATCCGTGTTCATCCGCCTTTATCCGTGTTCATCCGTGTCCAAAGGTTTACCCCCCGCGCCAGCGGAAAAAACAAAAAGGGGCGCCGAAGCGCCCCTCCCGGGAAGCGAGGAAAAGCGCTCAGTTGACCCGGCGCTTGTACTCGTTGGTGCGGGTGTCGATCTCGATCTTGTCGCCCGTCGCGCAGAACGCGGGCACCTGCACGATGTGGCCGTTGGCGAGGTTGGCGGGCTTGAGAACCTTGCCCGAGGTGTCGCCGCGCACGGCGGGCTCGGTGTAGGTGACCTCGCGAACGACCGTCGTCGGGATTTCCACGGACAGCGCGCGCCCCTCGTAGAAAGTCGCCTGGCAGGGCATGCCTTCCTCGAGGTAGGTGAGCGCGTCGCCCAGGACTTCCTTCTCGATCTCGTACTGGTTGTACTCGCCGTCCATGAACACGTACATGGGATCCGCGAAGTAGGAGTAGGTCACGTCCCGCTTCTCGAGCATGAGGAGCTCGAACTTCTCGTCGGCCTTGTACACGGTCTCCGTGTTGGTGCCGGTGAGGAGGTTCTTCATCTTCATCTTCATGGTGGCCGAGCTGCGCCCGCCCTTGTTGTACTCCGCGCGGAGCACCACCATCGGTTCCTTGCCCACCATGAATACGTTGCCGCTACGCAGTTCCTGAGCCGTTTTCATAAATTCCGTCCGTGAATTCTGTCGCCCGCCGTGCCGGCGGGATCCCCGAAAAGCCTTTCAGTTTAACACGTTATCGACGAAATCCGCCAGCCTCGTGGCGAGATCCGGCCGGATGGCGAGACGTGCGGCCCAGTCCTCGGCGTGCGGTGCCATCGAGGGCAGCGCCGCCTCGAAGGCGGGCCAGGCGCGGTCCAGGGGTGCCGGGCGGTTCCAGGCTTCCCAGAAGGCGGTGAGCCGTGCGGCGTGGGCGCGGTCCATGCCCGCGGCGTAGCGGGCCAGGAAGGCGCCGAGCTTCACCCAGTGGGCCGCGTCGTCGGTCGGGTAGACGTGCCACACGAACGGCCGCGCCGCCCACTGCGCGCGCACGAAGGAATCCTCGCCGCGCACGAAGTTCAGGTCGCAGGCCCACAGCAGCTCGTCGTAGCTGTCCTGGTCGAGGAAGGGCACCGTGAATGCCTCGACCGCGCCGCGCTCGCCCCGTGCCTTGCCGTGGAGCCAGGCGGAAACGGCGCTTGCCGCGACGCCCTCCGGCGCGACGAGCCACACCGGCCCGGCGTGGTGCGCCATGGCCTCGAGGAGCGCCCCGTAAGGCGCACCGGCGTAGCCGAAGAGGCTCACCTTCAGGGCTGCATCGGGGGGCTGGGCACCCGTGAGTGCCCGCCAGAAGGCGGCCTGCGCCGCGCGGTCGGCCTGGAAGGCGTCGCGCCGCTCGAGGAGGCCGCGCTCGCGCAGGAGCCCGCCCGTGCGCGCGGTGAAGCCCGGGAAGAAGAAATGCCGCGTGAGCGGCGCGTACCGGGGATGCGGGGAAGGCAGCGCGTGGCTTCCCTCCACCCACTCCTCGGCGCTCAGGTACTCGAGGTTGATCCAGCGCGGGTGCGGGGCGCGGGCGGCCATGGCGCGCACATACGGCTCGGGCGTGTCGCAGCCGAATGTCTCCACCACCACGTCGGCCACCTCGCCGGCCGGCACCGCGTCGTTCCAGCCCGCGTCCCAGCGGCGCACGTCGACCCCGTCGATGCGCTGCCCGTCCCGCGCGGGATCCGTCTCCGGCCGCAGCCGTGCGAGCACGGTGAGGTCGTCGAGGATGAGGCGGACGCGCTTCGCGTGCTCGTGCGCGAGGCACCGCGCCAGCCGCCACGCCACGCCCACGTCACCGTAGTTGTCGACGACGCGGCAGAAGATGTCCCAGCGTTCGTGCGGCCCGGCCATGGCGCGATTCTAGCCCGCGGATGCCCCCTCACGCGGCGGCGGAAGCCTCCTGTTCCGCGATGCCCCGGATGTAGGCGGCGAAATCCGGATCCTCCCCGCGCAGCAGGTCGGGCAGGTGCCCGGAGAAATCCCGGCGCCGGCACCACTCGCGCATCCAGTCTTCCCACGAGTTCCACCGGCGCGCCTGCTCCGGGTTCATGTCCGGCTCCCACGCCACGAGGTAGGCGCGCTCGAAGAGGCCGATGAGCATGGTGAAGATGACCATCATCCGTTCCTCCTGCTCGGGCGTGAGGCTCGCGTTTCCCCGCCCGGTGCGCAGGCGCAGGTCCGGATGTTCGATCACGACCTGGAGGAATTCGTTGTAGGCATCCGACAGCCGTTGCCAGCTTTCCTCCTCCTCGTTGCGCCTTTCCTTGCGCTGGTCCGCGAGGAAGATGGCGATCGCCACCGGCAGGCCGATCACCGTGACGACGTACGAGGCCGTCTCCCAGGATTGCAGATCGAAAAGAGTCATGCGCGCGCCCTCCCGAAGCCTTGACAGTTAATGAATGAACGTTCATTCTACATGACTCCCGCGCCCTGCCCTCCCGCCCCCGCTTTCCGAGGTTCCCATGCGACTCCACTTTTCCCGCGCCATTTCAATTACTTGCGCCGTCACGCTGGCCGGCCTGCTGGCGGCCTGCTCAGGCCAGAAGGAAGGCGCGCCGCCGCCCGGCGCGGGGATGCCGCCGCCGGAAGTGTCGGTCGTCACCCTGGCGCCGAAGACGGTGACGCTATCGCGCGAGCTGCCGGGGCGCACCGTCCCATACCTCGTCGCCGAGGTCCGGCCGCAGGCCACGGGGATCGTGAAGGAGCGCCTCTTCGTGGAAGGCGCGCTCGTCAAGGCAGGGCAGCCCCTCTACCAGCTGGACGACTCGCTCTACCGCGCCGAGGCCGCCAGCGCCCGCGCCGCGCTCGCCCGCGCCGAGGCGACGCTCAACACCGCCACGCTCAACGCAAGACGATCGGTGGAGCTCCTGAAGATCGAGGCGGTGAGCAGGCAGGACGACGAGAACGCGCAGGCAGCCAGGCAGCAGGCGGAGGCCGACGTCGCCGCGGCCCGCGCGGTCCTCGACCGCGCGCAGATCAACCTCGCCTACGCGAGGATCGCCTCGCCCATTTCCGGGCGGATCGGCAAGTCGAGCGTCACCCCGGGGGCCCTCCTCACCGCCAACCAGGAAGCCGCGCTCGCCACGGTGCAGCAGCTCGACCCGATGTACGTCGACGTGACGCAGTCGAGCAGCGAGCTCCTCGAGCTTCGCAGGCAGCTCGCCTCGGGCCGCATGAAGGCGGCCGACATCCCCGTCGAAATCGTCCTCGAGGACGCAAGCCGCCACGCCCACAAGGGCAAGCTCGCCTTCTCGGAAACGACGGTCGACCCCGCGACCGGCAGCTACACGCTGCGGATCGTGGTCCCCAACCCCGACCAGGTCCTGCTGCCCGGCATCTACATCCGCGCCGTCGTCGGCAGCGGCACGCGCGACAACGCCATCCTCGCTCCGCAGCGCGCCATCACGCGCGACCCGAAGGGCAACGCCTTCGCCATGGTGCTCGACGCCGGGGGCAAGGTGCAGATGCGCTCCCTCAAGGTTAGCCAGACCGTCGGCGACCAGTGGCTCGTGGACGAAGGCCTAGCCGCCGGCGAGCGCGTCATCGTCGAGGGCCTGCAGAAGATCCGCCCGGGGATGCCCGCGAAGGTCGCGCAGCCGCCGGCTCCTGCCGCGACTCCCGCCGCCGCGCCCTCGCCCGCGGCGAAGAAGTAGGCGGAAGCCGCCATGGCACGCTTCTTCATCGACCGGCCCATCTTCGCGTGGGTCATCGCGATCCTCATCATGGTGGCGGGCGCCATCTCCATGACGCGCCTGCCCATCTCCCGCTACCCCACCATCGCGCCGCCCTCGGTCACCATCAACGCGGCCTATCCCGGCGCCTCGGCCAGGGCCGTCGAGGATTCGGTGACGCAGGTGATAGAGCAGGCGATGACGGGCCTCGACGGCCTGCTCTACATCGCCTCCACCAGCGAGTCCAACGGCCTGTCGACGATCACGCTCACCTTCGACAGCGGCGTGAACCCGGACACGGCGCAGGTCCAGGTCCAGAACAAGCTCGCCGTCGCCACCCCCTCGCTGCCGCAGATCGTCCAGACCCAGGGCATCACGGTGAGCAAGGCGAACCCCAGCTTCCTCATGGTGATGGGCTTCGTCTCCGAGGACGGGAGCATGGACCAGCGCGACATCGCCGACTACGTGCGCGGGTCGGTGATGGACCCCATCAGCCGCGTCGACGGCGTCGGCAACGTGCGGCTCTTCGGCGCGCGCTACGCCATGCGCATCTGGCTCGACCCGGGCAAGCTCGACACCTACAAGCTCACGCCCGCCGAGATCATCGCGGCGATCCGCGCCCAGAACGCGCAGGTCGCCGTCGGCCAGCTCGGCGGCACGCCGGCCGTTCCCGGCCAGCAGCTCAACGCCACGGTCACCGCGCAGGAGCGCCTGCAGACTCCGGAGCAGTTCCGCGCCATCGTGGTGAGGAGCCGTCCCGACGGGTCCTTGCTGCGGCTGGGCGACGTGGCGCGCGTCGAGCTGGGCGCCGAGGACTATTCCACCGTCGCGCGCTACAACGGGCGCCCTTCCGCGGGAATCGCGATCTCGCTCGCCACCAACGCGAACGCGCTCGCCACCGCGCAGAAGGTCGAGTCGCTGATCAAGCAGATGCAGCCCAACTTCCCGAAGGGGCTGAAGGCGGTCGTGCCTTTCGACACGACGCCGTTCGTGCTGGCCTCGATCAAGGAGGTCGTGAAGACGCTGCTGGAGGCCGTGCTCCTGGTCTTCCTCGTGATGTACCTTTTCCTGCAGAACTTCCGGGCGACCCTCATCCCGACCATCGCGGTGCCGATCGTGCTGCTGGGCACCTTCGCGGTGCTCGCGGCGCTGGGCTACTCCATCAACATGCTCACCATGTTCGCGATGGTGCTCGCCATCGGCCTGCTGGTGGACGACGCCATCGTGGTGGTCGAGAACGTCGAGCGCCTCATGAGCGAGGAGGGGCTCACGCCGCTCGAGGCGACGCGCAAGTCCATGGACCAGATCACCGGCGCGCTGGTCGCGGTCGGGATGATCCTCGCGGCGGTGTTCGTGCCGATGGCCTTCCTGGGCGGCTCGACCGGCGTCATCTACCGGCAGTTCTCCGCGACCATCGTCTCGGCCATCGCGCTGTCGGTGGTCGTGGCCATCGTCCTCACGCCGGCGCTGTGCGCCACGATGCTCACGAGGATCGAGAAGGGCCACCACGCCTCCGAGGCGGGATTCTTCGGCTGGTTCAACAAGGTCTTCGACCGCGGCAACGCCGGCTACCAGAAGTCGGTGCGCGCCATCACGAGCCGTTCGCGGCGCTACTTCGCCGTCTTCCTCGCGATGGCGGCAGTGATGGTGGTTCTCTTCCTGCGCATCCCGACCGCCTTCCTGCCCGCCGAGGACCAGGGCGTCCTCTTCGCGCAGGTGCAGGCGCCGGTCGGGGCGACGCAGGAGCGGACGATGGAAGTCATGAAGCAGATCGAAAGCCACTTCCTCGACACCGAGAAGGAGGCCGTGGTCTCGCTCTTCACCGTGCAGGGGTTCAGCTTCGGCGGCGTCGGGCAGAACACGGGCGTGGCTTTCGTGAGCCTCAAGGACTGGTCCGAGCGCCAGTCCCCGGAGCAGTCGGTGCAGGCGGTCGCCGGGCGCGCCATGGGCCGCTTCATGCAGATCAAGGACGCCTTCGTCTTCGCCTTCGCGCCCCCGCCGGTGCCCGAGCTGGGCGTGGCCGGCGGCTACGCCTTCTACCTCAAGGACACGGTGGGCATGGGCCACGTCGCCCTCACCGAGGCGCGCAACCAGTTCCTGGGCATCGCCGCGCAGAGCAAGCTGCTGGCCAACGTCCGGCCCAACGGCCAGGAGGACACGCCGCAGCTTCGCGTCGACGTCGACTTCGCCAAGGCCGGCGCCCTCGGGCTGACCGCTGCCGACATCAACACGACGCTCGCGGTGGCCTGGGGCAGCCAGTACATCGACGACTTCAACGAGCGCGGGCGCGTGAAGCGCGTGATCGTGCAGGCCGACGCGCCCTACCGCATGGTGCCGGAGGACTTCCGGCGCTGGTCGGTGAAGAACGCGAAGGGCGAGATGGTGCCCTTCACCGCCTTCGCCACCACCGGCTGGGAGTACGGCTCGCCGCGCCTGGAGCGCTACAACGGCGTGCCCGCGATGAACATCAACGGGGAAGCCGCGCCGGGCGTGAGCTCCGGCGACGCCATGGCGGAAGTCGAGCGCCTCGTGGCGCAGCTTCCCCCGGGCGTGGGCCTGGAGTGGACGGGGGCGTCGTACCAGGAGCGTGCCGCGGGCGCGCAGACGCCGCTCCTCTACAGCCTGTCGATCCTGGTGGTGTTCCTGTGCCTAGCGGCACTCTACGAGAGCTGGAGCGTGCCCACCGCGGTGCTGATGGTGGTGCCGCTGGGGATCCTGGGCACGGTGCTCGCCACGATGGCCCGCGGCTACGAGCGCGACGTCTACTTCCAGGTGGCCATGCTCGCGACGGTGGGCCTGTCGAGCAAGAACGCCGTCCTCATCATCCAGTTCGCCACGGAGAACCTGGCCAAGGGCATGGGGGCGGTCGACGCGGTGGTCGCCGCCGCGCGCGACCGGCTGCGCCCCATCCTGATGACCTCGATCGCCTTCGGGCTGGGCGTCATGCCGCTCGCCATCGCGACCGGCGCGGGCTCTGGCGCGCAGCGCGCCATCGGCACGGGCGTCCTGGGCGGCATGGCGGTGGGCACGTTCCTGGGCATCGTCTTCATCCCGCTCTTCTTCGTGCTCGTCTTCCGCGTCTTCGGCAGGAAGAAGGCGGCGCGGCAGCCGGAAGGAGGTGCGCCATGAGAAGGCTCGCCGGATACGCGGCCCTCGCCTTCGTCGCGCTCGCCGCGGGCGCGTGCGGCATGCTCGAGCCGACGGTGCCGGAAGCGCGGCCCGAGGTGCCCGCGAAGTGGGAACCGGCAGCCGGGGCGGCGGAGACCGCTGACGCGGCAGGCATCGGCTGGCGCGACTTCCTCGCCAGCCCGAAGCTCGTCGCGCTGGTGGAAAAGGCGCTCGCCAACAACCGCGACCTGCGCGTGGCCGTGCTGAACGTCGAACGCGCGCGGGCGCTGCACCAGATCCAGAGGTCGGACCGCTTTCCGTCGGTGGACGCCTCGGGAGCGCTCGTGCGCTCCGGCGGCGACAACCGGGACACGACGAGCGCCTACTCGGCCAGCGTGGGCATCACCCAGTTCGAGATCGACCTCTTCGGCCGGGTGATGAGCCTCGACAAGGCGGCCCTCGAGCGCTACTTCGCCGAGGAGGAAAACCAGCGCAGCGTCCGCCTCGCGCTCGTGGCGGAAGTCGCCAACGCCTGGCTGGCACTCGCGGCGGATCGCGAGCAGCTGCGCCTGGCCAGGGCCACCCTCGTCACCCGCGAGGACGAGTTCCGGCTCTCCGCAAGGCGCAAGGAGCTGGGCGCCATCTCGGCCCTGGACCACGCCCAGGTGCGCACTCTCGCGGAAGCCGCGCGCGCCGACGCGGCGCGGTACGAAGGCCAGGTGGCCGCGGACCGGAACGCGCTCGCCCTGCTGGTGGGCGGCCCGTTCGACCCGGCCCTCCTGCCGGAAGGCTGGGAAGGCCCGGTGACGCGCTGGAAAGGCGTTCCGGCCGGGCTCACGTCGGAGCTGCTCCTCCGACGCCCCGACATCCGGTCGGCGGAACACTCGCTTCTCGCGGCCAACGCGAACATCGGCGCCGCGCGCGCCGCGTTCTTCCCGTCGATCACGCTCACCGGCTCGGCGGGAACGGCCGCCGGCGAACTATCGGGACTGTTCAAGAGCGGCACCTTCGTGTGGAGCGTGGCGCCGCAGTTGTACCTGCCCATTTTCCAGGGCGGGCGCCTGACGGCCGGCCTGGAAGTCGCCACCGTCGACCGCGACATCGCGCTGGCCCGGTACGAGAGGTCAATCCAGTCGGGGTTCCGAGAGGTCGCCGACGCGCTGGCATTCTCGGCCACCCTCGCCGACCAGCGCCGCGCGCTCGAGGCCACGGTGGAGGCTGCGGGCGACGCGGACCGTCTCGCGCGCGCCCGCTACAAGGCGGGGCAGGACAGCTACCTGGGAAGCCTGGTCAACCAGCGCACGCTCTACGTCTCGCAGCAGGGGCTCATCACCGCGCGGCTGGCCGAGCAGGCCAACTGGGTCACCCTCTACAAGGTGCTCGGCGGCGACTGGAAGGAGACCGGGCCTTGAGCGCCCTTCAGCGCAGGACCCCGAAGGCCGAGGCACGGGCCGAGTCGCAGCGCGAGCGCATCCTCGACGCCGCGCAGAAGTGCTTCATCGAGCAGGGTTTCCACGGTGCAGGCATGGCCCTCATCGCCGAGACGGCCGGCATCAGCACGGGGCTGACCTACCGCTACTTCGAAAGCAAGAACGCCATCATGCTCGCGATCATCGCGCGCGAGCTCGACGGCAAGCGCGCGCGCATCGCGGAGCTCTGCGGCGGGGTGGACTTCCTCGCCGCGGTGCTCGAGAAGTTCCGCGCGTGGCAGACGGCCTCGGCCGACGTGATGAACGCCGCGCTCTTCCTCGAGATGAGCGCGGAGGCCTCGCGCTCCCCCGAGATCCTGGAGGCCCTGCGCAAGTCGGACGCCCTGGTGCTCGAGGAATTCGAGGGCTGGATGCGACGCGACCGCAGTGCCGGCGGCCTGGGAATGCCGGCCGGGGAGGCTTCCCCGCGCGCGCTCCTGATGCAATGCCTGATCGAGGGGCTCGTCGTGCGCGCCGCCCGCGACCCCGACCTCGACGCCGGCGCCGTCGGCCGGGCTCTCCTCCCGGTCTTCGAGCAACTCGGCTTCGCGACTCCCGGCAAGACCCTGCCCTGAACCGCCGGGTCCGCGCCCGCTTGACACCGCCTTCCCCAATATGTCACCTTTGGGTGACTTATAAGGCACCCGACGGATGAAGAACGACGAGATGGACGCCGTGTTCGCCGCGCTCGCAAGCGAGCCGCGGCGGCGCATCCTGGACATCCTCAAGAAGGAGCCGGGATGCAACGTGAACCATGTCTGCGGGTTCTTCGACATCGGGCGCATCGCGGTGATGAAGCACCTGGCGGCCCTCGAATCGGCCAACCTCGTGGTCTCCGAAAAGGCGGGGCGCGAACGGCGGCTGTGGTTCAACCCGGTGCCCATCCACATGATCTACGACCGCTGGACCACGGAGTTCAGCGATTACTGGGCGGGGCGGCTCGCGCGCATGAAGTACCGGCTCGAGAACGCCCCGGTTCCGCTGGCCGGAGCGAAGGGAGGCGCACGTGGCTGAACCGACGAAAGCGGTGTTCCGGATCGTCATCGACGGCACGATGGAGGCGGTGTTCCGCGAGCTCACCAAGACGGGCGAGCCGCAGGGCGCGATCTTCAACGCCGTGCTCACGCTGGGCGAGCCCGGCCTCGTGCGCGGGCGCAGGATGCAGATGCGCACGGGCAGCGGCAGGCATGCCATCGTCGTGGGGGAGGTCGTCGCGCACGAGCCGCCCACGCGGTTCGCCCACACGCACCGCTTCACCCAGTACGACGATCCCTCCTGCACCGTGGTCTACGACCTGAGGAAGGTCGACGGCGGCGTCGAGGTGACGCTTACCGTCGAGAACATCCCCGCCGGCACGGGCACGGAGAAGGAGATGATGAAGGGCGGCGACTTCATCCTGCGCACCCTCAAGGCCATCGTCGAGACCGGCCGCCCGCCGCTGGGCACGCGGCTCATGTACGCGATGTTCGGCGCGCTGGAGTTCGTGCTTCCGGCGAAGACCAAGTCCGGGAACTGGCCGCTCGACTGACGAAAAAGTGGATTTCCTCTATTGGGACGGTTCTACAGAACCGGTCTATTCCCTAATCGGCGAAGTCCGTGCACCAGTTCCTGAATAGACCGGTTCTGTAGAACCGTCCCAATAGAGGAAGTCCACTTTTTCGGGAGGAGGAAACGATGGACGACGCGACGGCGACGATGATCGCCAACTACGAGAAGAACACGGGAAAGCCCTTCGAGGCGTGGGTGGCGATCGCGAAGAAGGAAAAGCTCGCGAAGCACGGCGAGATCGTGAAGCACCTGAAGGAGAAGCACGGCATGGGCCACGGCTACGCGAACCTCGTGGCGATGACGGTGTTGAAGGGCGACGCGCCCGCGCCCGCCGGCGACGACCTCGTCGAGGCGCAGTACGCCGGCAAGAAGGCGGCGCTGCGGCCCCTCTACGACCAGCTCGCGAAGGCTGTCGCGAAGTTCGGCGGCGACGTCGAGTTCTCGCCCAAGAAGACCTACGTGAGCCTGCGCCGCTCGAAGCAGTTCGCGCTCGTGCAGCCCTCCACCGCCGACCGCCTCGACGTCGGCATCAACCTGAAGGGCATGGCGCCCCGGGGACGGCTGGAAGCCTCGGGCAGCTTCAACGCGATGGTGAGCCACCGCGTGCGCGTGGCGACCGCGAAGGACATCGACGACGAGCTCGTGGGTTGGCTACACGCCGCCTACGACCAGGCGTGAGGGACCCGCCATGAGGACATCCGCCGCGCTGCCGCTCGCCCTTGCCCTCGCCCTGGCAGCACCGGACTTGCAGGCCCAGGAGCGCACTCTCGTGAAGACGGCCACCGTGAAGGCCACGGTGGACGAAGTCTGGAAGGCGTGGACCACGACCGAAGGAATCCAGTCGTTCTTCGCGCCGGAGGCCCGCGTGGAAGCGCGCCCCGGCGGCCCCTTCGAGGTCTACATCAATCCCTATGCGAGGCCGGGCATGAAGGGGGCGGACGACATGGTGTTCCTCGCGCTGCAGGAGAAGCGGATGCTCTCCTTCACGTGGAACGCGCCCCCGCACCTGCCGGAGGTGCGCAGGCAGCGCACGAGCGTCACGGTGCGCATGAAGCCCGCCGGCGAGGGGGCCACGGAAGTCCGCCTGGTGCATTCAGGCTGGGGCGACGGCGGCCAGTGGGACCAGGCGTTCGCCTACTTCGACCGGGCGTGGGGCGGCGTGCTGGTCAATCTCGAGAAGCGCTTCGCGACCGGCCCCGTCGACTGGACGGAGTGGCGCGCCAAGGTGAAGGCCTACCAGGACGCCGAGGACGCCGCGGCCGCGGCGAAAAAACCCTGATGCATCAGTCCCGTTTTGCGCGTATAGTCTCGTCCAGCGGTGATTCAGCCTGCTCAGAAGCAACTCCAGTACCGCCGGATTCCCGGCGCCTCTACTCAGTTCCCATCTGGTCAATCTGTGTCGCTTGCGGTACGCGGGCATGCCCGCATTTTTCTCAAATCTGTATATAGGACACAAATATGGCTACCGGAACTGTCAAGTGGTTCAACGATTCCAAGGGCTTCGGCTTCATCACCCCGGAAGGCGGCGGGGAAGATCTCTTCGCGCATTTCTCGGAGATCCAGGCTGCGGGCTTCAAGACGCTGAAGGAAAACCAGCGCGTCGAGTTCGAAGTCAAGATGGGCCCCAAGGGCAAGCAGGCCACGGCGATCAAGCCGCTGTAAGCCGCGCCCGAAGCAACTGAAAACGGCAGCCTTCGGGCTGCCGTTTTTTTTGCGCCGGCCGGTGCTCGTTGAGGTTGACCGTCCGCAGATGAGCGCAAAGAATGGCCGGACTCGTCATGAAGACCCTCCGCGCCTCGCATTGCACGCTCGAACCGCTGGTCGCGGCCCACGCGCACGAGATGTTCGCGGTGCTGAGCGACCCCATGATCTACGAGTTCGAGAACGAGCCGCCGTCCTCCGAGGACTGGTTGAGGAAGCGCTACACCCTGCTGGAAAGCCGCCGCTCTTCCGACGGCACGGAAAAGTGGCTGAACTGGGTCGTCCGGCTGCCCGGCGGGGAACTGGCGGGCTACGTGCAGGCCACGGTCCTGCAGTCCGGCGCCTCGTACGTCGCCTATGAACTTGCCAGCCGCCATTGGCGCCGGGGCATCGGAAGCTCGGCGGTACGGGCCATGCTCGAGGAACTCGCGGCCGACTACGGCGTGCACACATTCGTCGCGGTGCTCAAGGCATCGAATCACCGATCGCTCGCCCTGCTCCGCGCCCTCGGCTTCACGCCCGGCAGCCCGCAGCAGGTCGAGGAGTTCGAGGCGGAGCCGGATGAACGGGTCATGTGCAAGGTTTCCGGCGACGCACGCAACGCTGCCTGTGAAAAGGCAGGCAAAGACGGGCTAGACTGACGCCCCGAAGAACGTTGGAGTTTCCCGTGACCCTCGACCCGCTTGCCGCGACCGCAACCCTGATCGACTCGCTCGGTGCCCAATCGCTCGCGAAGGCAGCCTCCTATACGGCGGGTAACCACTGGCTCCTGCTCTGGAACCTCGTGGTCGGGGGCCTCCTCGCCTGGGTGGTCGTCCGCTCGGGTCTCCTGGACAGGCTCGACGCCCGGTTGGGCAAGCGCGGCGCCAACGCCCGCGCCTTCGCGGCGGGGGCCGTCTACTTCCCCGTGTCGGCCCTGCTGTCCCTGCCCTGGACCCTCTATGCCGAATGGTGGCGCGAGCGCGACTACGGCCGCACGAGCCAGCCTGTCGGGGACTTCCTCGGCCAGGCGCTCCTGTCCACGCTGATCTCCTCGGTGGTGGGCGCGCTCTTCTTCGTCGGCGTCTATGCACTCATCCGGCGCACGGGGCCGCGGTGGTGGCTGTGGTCGGGCGCGCTCACGGCCGCGACGGCCGGCGTGCTGATGCTGGCGGGCCCGGTCTTCATCGAGCCCCTCTTCAACGACTACAAGCCGGTGCCCCCGGGCGAGGTGCGCACCGCGCTGGAGGAAATGGCGAAGCGCTCCGGCGTCCCGCCCGACCGCCTGTTCGTCTTCGACGGCTCGCGGCAGTCGAACAACTTCACCGCCAACGTCGCGGGGATCGGCGGCTCGGCGCGCATCGCCATTTCCGACGTGGCCTTCAAGGGCGCCTCGCTGGACGAGGTAAAGGCGGTGACGGGGCACGAGATCGGCCACTACGTGCTGGGCCACGTCTGGTGGGGGATCGCGGCGATCACGGCGATCACCATGGTCGCCTTCCTGCTCGCCGACCGCCTGTTCCCCACCTTCGCGCGCCTCCTCGGCAGCGGTGCCGCGCTACCCGATCCGCGCGGCCTGCCGGTGGTGCTTTTCATGGTGTCGCTGTTCCTGCTCCTGGCGACCCCGGTGATGAGCGCCCTGAGCCGCGTCTCCGAGAGGGCGTCCGACCGCTACTCGCTGGAAACCGTGAACCTGCCGGACGCGCTCGCCACCGCGCTCGTGAAGACCGCGGAGTATCGCGATCCGCGCCCCCACCCGCTGCAGGAGATCCTCTTCTACAGCCACCCCTCGGTTGAAAGGCGCGTGCTGGCGGCGATGCAGTGGAAGGCATCCGGCCGAACCGGCGGATCGCCTCAGTAGCGAAGCATGCCCCCCATCCGGCCCGCTTCCATGCAGCCGGCGCCGAAGTCCGCAAAGTAGCTGGCCATGAAGCCCCGGTAGTTCCCCTCCACTTCCCACGCACGGAAGAGCCCGCGCAGCCCGTTCTCGCACGCCACCTGGCCGTCGAGACGGCCCATCTTTCCGGCCTGGGCATAGGCCCCCGTGATCTCGCAGGCCGACGTGCCGATCGTCGCGGCGATCCGGATGTAGGAGCCCGCGTGCGTGATCGAGAACTCCGTCGCGCCGCCGCCTCCCGAGAGGGTCGCGCAACCGGAACTGTAGGGTCGGCTCATGACGGTGCCGGTGTACGTGCCCGACAGGTCGTCCTGGCGGAAAGCCTGCCGGGTAATCGCCCTCGTCACCGCAGTCCCGTCGACGGAATAGGAAAGCGTCGCCGTTTCCGCCTGGCTGAACTGCAGGGTCGCGGTTCCCACGGTCCTGCGAGACACGCCTTGCGCATCGAAGACGCCGCCGAGCGGAGGGCCGGATGCTTCGAGGAGGTCCCCGGCGAACGTGTACTGGTGACCCGCCCCCAGGGAAGCGAGCCCGGAAACCATCGCCGGCGCCACGTACCAACGGGCCTTGCCGTCGGCGCCGTAGACGAAGAGCGTGAGGAACACGACATCCTGCTGGTGCGAGATGTTGGCTCCCCAGCCGCTCTCGCCGGGGTTCCACCACAGGTCCGTCATGTCGATTCCCCACGTGGTGGATGAAGCGGCACGAAGGGGCAGCAGCATCGCGAACAGGACTGCGGCGGCAGCCGCAACGCGGCGCATTCTCATTTCTTCGCGGCGACCTGCGCCCGGTAGGCGTCGAGCCCGGCCCGGCCGGTCCTGCCCATTTCCTCGAGCGTCTTCTCCCAGTCCTTGCGCCGGCCCCGGAGCGCCTCCACGATCGACTCCGCGATCACGAGGTTGCGGTACCACTTGGCGTTGGCGGGCACGATCGTCCACGGCGCGTGTTTCGCCGCCGTCCTGGAGATCGCGTCCTCGTAGGCCCCGGTGTACTCGTCCCAGTGGTCGCGCTCCTTCCAGTCGTTGGGATTCAACTTCCACGCGGTGTCGGGCTGTTCCTCGCGCTCGAGCAGGCGCTCCTCCTGCTCCTTCTTCGTGATGTGCAGGAAGTACTTGAGGATGATCGTGCCGTGCTCGGCCAGCAGTTCCTCGAAGTCGCGGATGTGTCCGAAGCGTTCCTTCCAGACCGGCTTCGGCGCGAGGCCGTGCACGCGCACCACGAGCACGTCCTCGTAGTGGGAGCGGTTGAAGATCGAGAACTCGCCCAGCCGCGGGGCGTGGCGGTGCACGCGCCAGAGGAAGTCGTGGGCGCGCTCCTCCGTCGTGGGCACGCCGAAGGAGGTTACGATGACCCCGCGCGGGTTGAGGCAGCCCACCACGTGCTTGATGGCGCCGTCCTTGCCCGCGCTGTCGCGGCCCTGGAGCACCACCATCACGCTGTTCACCTTCGAGCCGAACATCGCGTCCTGCAGGTCGAAGAGCTCCTGCCCCAGCGTGGCGAAGCGCTTCTCCGCCTTCTCGCGGGTCATGCCCTTCGGGGGATCGGCGGAAATGCCGTCGAGACGGACTTTCGCATCGGGCTTGTCGAATACCTTGGCGTTCATGTTTCCTCCTTGCGTGAACCGATCGTGTCGCGCCGCGGCCGTCGCGTCAACCCTCTTCACCATGGAACGAAAATTGCGGCCACGAACGCCGGCGCCGCTGCCGCGCGCTCAGGGCCCGGGCACGTATCCGTCCGACAAGGTACGCATGAACGCGACGATCGCGTCCTCCTCCGCCGCGGTGAGCTTCAGGTCGCCCAGTTCCTCGCGGTTCAGGTTCGCCGCCGTCTCCGGCGCCGGCCAGCAACCGCGCGCGAGCGCCTCGGCCTCCGCGAGCGCTCCGGGGCAACGCGGCTTCGTGTCGCGCGTGTTGTAGAAGTGCACCACGGACTTGAGGCTCTTGAACCAGCCGTTGTGCATGTAGGCCTTCACGAACGACGCATCGGGCCGCAGGTCGACGTTGCGAAGCGTCGGCACCCGCTGCTTGCCCGCGTTGCCCGCGGCGTCGCGCCGCAGGTCCTTGCGCCCGCGCAGGAACGCGCCCAGGCCCTCGTCCACCCACTTCGTGCCAGACGGATTGAGCTTCGCCTGCCTGTACCAGGGGTTGGCCGGGTTGCGCGGCACGCCCAGGTTGTCGAAGGTGTTGTCGGTGAAGAGGGGCGGCTCCCCGCCCGGGCCCTTGTCCACGGGGTGGCAGTCGGCGCACTTGCCCTTGCCCTTGTAGAGCTCGAGACCCTGGGCCTCCTGCGCCGTGAAGCTCGCGCGTCCGGCCTGGACCGCGTCGAACCTGGACGAGTATGCGTTCACCTCGGGCGAGTGCTCGAACGCCGCGATGGCGAGGGCGATGTGGTCGTAGGTGGCCTGCACCTGCCTGCGCACGGCGGGGGCGAGCTTCACGGGGCGCCCATTCGCGCAGGCCTCGTCGAGCCCCTTCGGGAAGGCGATCTCGCACGACTGCGGATGCAGCGCGCGGAAATCCGCCCCGTAGTCCGCGGCGCACACGCGCTGCACCACGCACGCGGCATCCGGCAGCCCCTGCTCCACGGGATTGAGGAAGGGCCCCTGCGCCTGCTCGGCGGCGGGGGAGCCCAGGCGCTCGCCGGTCGCGCGCCCGTCCCAGAAATTGCCGCCCACGTAGAGCTTCTCGCCCTCTTCCACGCGCGAATGGAACACCGGCGACGGCGTCGCGTAGGCGGCCGACTGCGGCCTGCGGTTGCCGAAGCGCCCGGGGACGGACCCTTCGTAGACGGCACCGCCGGCGTTGATCGCCGTGTGCGGGCCGGCAAACCCGGCCGCGGGCGCATGGCAGGTCGCGCAGGACTGGTTGCGATTTCGGGACAGGCCGGCGTCGAAGAAGATCCGCTTGCCCACCGCCTCGACGGGCGTGAGCGGGCGCGCGGGCGCCGCGTGGGCGGGCATCGCAAGCAGGATCATCAGGAAGACGCCGCAGCCGGGTGCCGCGGATCGCGGCAGGAGGGGGCGTTTGGCGTTCATGGCAACGGAGTCGGGTTGGCTCGAACCTTCACACTACTCCGAAAATCCCGCCACCGACTTGAGCGTACCCTGCAGCGCACGCCCCGTACGGGCGCGATTGCCACGGTAGTTCTCCAGGTCGGGGGCGGTCACGGTCACGAACGAGACCTTGTCGCCGCGGCCCTTGCCCTTCACCTTCAGGGCACCGGCCACGGCCTGCGCGCCCAGCAGCGCCTCGCCCTCGTGCAGGCGCATGAGGATCACGCCCTTGCCGCCGCCGGAAAGCTCGTTCACTTCCTCGAGGGGGAGAACGAGTAGCCGGCCCTCGGCCGACAGCGTGGCGATTTCCGTCGTCCCGGCGCGCAGGACCACGGGCGCCAGGCACTTCTCGCCCTCGCCCACGTTCATGAAGGCCTTGCCGGCGCGCTGGCGCGTGACGAGGTCCTTCAGCTGGCAGCGCAGGCCCGTGCCGCTGCTCGAGGCGAGCATGAGCCGCGTCTCGGGGTCGCCCGCGAGCACGCCCACGATGCGCGCGCCGGCCAGGTCGACGAGGGAAGTCGCGGGCGCGCCGTCGCCCTTGCCGCCGGGCAGGTCGAGCGCGCGCACGCTGAAGGTGCGTCCGTTCGTCGCCACCAGCACGATCGGGTGGATGGTCCTCGTCTCGATCACCGCCAGCGGCCCGTCGCCTTCCTTCCATGCGAGCGTGCTCGCGTCGATGCCGTGCCCGGTGCGCGTGCGCAGGAACCCGTTCCTCGAGCAGATGACGGTGATGGGCTCGTCGGTGAGCGTCTCCACCGGCGCGGCGGCGGAGCGTTCGGCCGCCTCGATGGTCGTGCGGCGCGCGTCCCCGAAGCGCTCGCCGTCGGCGGCAACTTCCTTCACCGCGAGCTTGCGCCTCGCGCCATCGTTGGCGAGCAGCTTCTCGAGCTCCGCCTGCTCGGCCTTCAGCTCCTTGATCTCGCGCTCGATCCTGATGCCCTCGAGCTTCGCGAGCTGGCGAAGCCGTATCTCGAGGATGTCCTCGGCCTGGCGCTCGGAAAGCGAGAACTTCGCCATCAGGTCGGCCCTGGGGTCGTCCGCGTTGCGGATGACCTTGATCACCTTGTCGATGTTGAGGAAGGCGATCATGCGGCCGTCGAGGATGTGGAGGCGGTCGACCACCTCCCCCTGCCGGTGGCGCAGGCGGCGCTCCAGCGCCTCGAGCCGGAACGCCGCCCACTCGCGGATCCAGTGCGCGAGCCCCGCCTGCCGGGGCCTGCCCTCGCGGTCGATCGCGACCAGGTTGAGCGGCGCGTTCGATTCCAGCGAGGTGTGCGCGAGCAGCAGGTTCATGAGCTCCTCGGGCGACACGCGGGAAGTGCGCGGCTCGAGCACCAGCCGCACCGGGTGCTCGCGGTCGGAGTCGTCGCGCGCCGTTTCCAGCACGCCGAGCACCGCGGCCTTGAGCGCCTGCGCCTCGGCCGACACCGTCTTCTTGCCGGCGCGCGGCTTGGGGTTGGTGAGCTCCTCGATCTCGGCCAGCACCCTGGCCGCGTTCGTCCCCGGCGGCATCTCGGTCACGGCCACGCGGTACTGGCCGCGCGCGAGCTTCTCCACCGACCAGCGCGCGCGCACGCGCACCGAGCCGCGGCCCGTTTCGTACGCCTTCGCGATCTCCTCCGGAGCCGAGATGACCTGCCCGCCGCCCGGGAAGTCGGGACCGGGCACGGACGCGAGGATCTCCGCATCGGCAGCCTTCGGGTTCCTGAGCGCCACGACGCAGGCCTCGACCATCTCGCGCATGTTGTGCGGCGGGATCTCGGTGGCCATGCCCACGGCGATGCCCGAGGCGCCGTTCAGCAGGGCGATCGGCAGGCGCGCCGGCAGCAGGCGCGGCTCCTGCATCGAGCCGTCGTAGGTCGGCACGAAGTCCACCGTGCCGCGCTCCAGCTCGGCGAGCAGGATCTCTTCCGCGAACGCGGTGAGCCGCACCTCGGTGTAGCGCATGGCCGCCGCACCGTCGCCGTCGCGCGAGCCGAAGTTGCCCTGCCCCTGGATGAGCGGGTAGCGCAGGGTGAAGTCCTGGGCCATGCGCACCGCCGCCTCGTACACCGCGGAGTCGCCGTGCGGGTGGTACTTGCCGATCACGTCGCCCACGATGCGCGCGGACTTCTTGAACGGCGCGTCGTGGCGGTTGCCCAGCTCGCGCATCGCGTACAGGATGCGGCGCTGCACGGGCTTCTGCCCGTCCTCGACGGCCGGCAGCGCGCGCCCCTTCACCACGCTCATCGCGTAGGCGAGGTAGGCGCTCTCGGCGAACTGCGCGAGGGGCACCTCGCCCTCGCCGGAGGAAGCGCCGCCGGGCGGCTTCGGCGGCGACGGGGGGGCGGAATCGAAGAGGTCAGGCGTTTTCGTGTCGAGCATGGTTCTCTTGGAAAAGGGGTCAGATCCCTTTTTCTCCTTGTGGCGGGGTGTTCGCGCGATTCAGTTCCTCGAAAAAGGGATCTGACCCCTTTTCCTAGATGTCGGCCTCGACGAGGTTGCCGCGCTCTTCCATCCAGCTGCGGCGCGAGGAGGCCTCGCCCTTGCCCATGAGGAGCGTGAACATGCGGTGCGTATCGGACAGCAATTCCTGGGAAACGGTGAGCGGCAGGAGGCGGCGGGTGTCCGGGCTCATCGTGGTCTCGCGCAGCTCCTCGGGGTTCATCTCGCCCAGGCCCTTGAAGCGGCCGACGTGGATGGCGGTCTCGCGCACCTTCTCGTCGGAGAGCTTGAGGAGGGTCGCGTCGCGCTCGGCCTCGTCCAGCGCATACAGGCGCCGCTCGGGGCGCGTCTTGCCCTGCGCGTCGACCTTCACGCAATAGAGCGGCGGCTGCGCGACGAAGACGTGGCCGTTGGCCAGCAGCCCCGGGAAGTGGCGGAAGAAGAGCGCCAGCAGCAGCGTCTGGATGTGCGAGCCGTCCACGTCCGCGTCGGCCATGATGATGACCTTGCCGTAGCGCAGCCCCGCCAGCGCCTTGTCCGCGTCCGTGAGTGCATGCGGCTCGATGCCGAGCGCCACCGCGATGTCGTGCACCTCGTTGTTGGCGTAGATCTGCGTGGGGTCGACCTCGAAGGTGTTGAGGATCTTGCCGCGCAGGGGAAGGATCGCCTGGAAGTGCCGGTCGCGCCCCTGGCGGGCCGAGCCGCCCGCGGAGTCGCCCTCGACGAGGAAGAGCTCGTTGCGGCCTATTTCCTCGCTCTCGCAGTCGGTGAGCTTGCCGGGCAGCACGGCGACACCCGACCCGCGGCGCTTCTCGGTGGCCTTGCCGGCCTTCTGGCGCGCCACCGCGGCCCGGATCGCGAGCTCGGCGATCTTCTTGCCCGCCTCGACGTGCTGGTTGAGCCAGGCGTCGAGGGGGTCCTTGAGCCGCGAGGCGACGAGCTTCACGGCGTCGCGCGAGTTGAGCTTCGCCTTGGTCTGCCCCTGGAACTGCGGATCCAGCAGGCGCACGGAGAGCACGAAGCGCAGGTTCTTCCACACGTCCTCGGTCTGCAGGTTCACCCCGCGCGTGAGGAGCTCGTGGTGCAGGCAGAACTCGCGGATGGACTCGAACACGCCGCTCTTGAGCCCCGACTCGTGCGTGCCGCCCTCGACCGTCGGGATGAGGTTCACGTAGGACTCGCCGCCGCCCCCGCCGTCCACCCACGCGAGCGCCCAGGCCGCGCCCTCGCCGGTGGCGAACTGCGGGTCGCCCTCGGCCACCCACGATTCCCCCACGATGATCGGGCTCGCGACACCCTCCTCGCCCGCGAGCCCTTCCTGGAGGTAGGCGGCCATGCCGCCCTCGTACTTCCACTCCACCGTCTCGCCCGTGGCCTCGTCCGCGAGGCGCATGGCGAGGCCCGGAAGCAGGACGGCCTTCGCGCGCAGCAGGTGCTCGAGCTCGGTGCGCTTGATCCTGTCCGAGTCGAAGTACTTCGCGTCCGGCCAGGCACGCACCCAGGTGCCGCTCTGCTTCGCGGGTACCGTGCCCGTCTTCTTCAGCTTGTCGACGAGGAACCCGTCCTCGAAGGCGAGCGCATAGGCCGCGCCCTCGCGCTTCACCCGCACTTCCAGCCGCTTCGAGAGCGCGTTGGTGACGGAGACCCCGACCCCGTGCAGCCCGCCCGAGAAGGCGTAGGCGCTGCCGCCCACCTTCTTGTCGAACTTGCCGCCGGCGTGCAGGCGCGTGAACACGACCTCGACGGTCGGGACCTTCTCCTCGGGGTGCGGCCCAACGGGAATGCCGCGTCCGTCGTCCTCCACGCTCACGGAGCGGTCGGCGTGCAGGGTCACGGTGATGGTCGTCGCCGCGCCGGCCAGCGCCTCGTCGGCGGCGTTGTCGATCACTTCCTGGATGATGTGCAGCGGCGTGTCGGTCCGGGTGTACATCCCCGGGCGTTCCTTGACGGGCTCGAGGCCCTTCAGGACGCGGATGCTTCTTTCGTCGTAGCGGGAGGCCATGCGGGGGTTTCGTGGTGCGAATCCGCCATTTTAAGCGGTCGGGCGAATCGTTGCCCCTTTTCTATCCCCGCACGTCGACCACCTGCACGCGCACCTTGCGCTCCTTGCCGTCGCGCACGAGGGTGAGCTCGGCCTCGGTGCCGATGCCAGCGCGGTCGAGCTCGGCGGCGAAGGTGCCCATGGTCTCCACGGGCCGGCCGTTCACGGCCACGATCACGTCCCCGACGTCCCCCGTCTGGCGGTTCACGCCGGTGAGCCCCGCCTTCGCCGCGGGCGATCCGCGGACCACCTGCGCCACCACCACGCCCGTGATGCCCGCGCGCGCGGCCAGCACCGGGTCCACCGCGCGGATGCCGATGCCCGGCAGCGACGCCTTCCCGCGCGCGATGAGCTGCGGGACGATGCGGTTCACGAGGTCCACGGGGATGGCGAAGCCCACGCCGGCCGAGCCGCCCGAGGGCGAGCGGATGGCCGTGTTCACGCCGATGAGGCGCCCGGCGCTGTCGAGGAGCGGCCCGCCCGAGTTGCCGGGGTTGATGGCCGCGTCCGTCTGGATGGCGCCCGCGATCTCGCGGAACTCCGAGGTGGGCAGGTGGCGGTCGAGCGCGCTCACGATGCCGGTGGTGAGCGTGCGCGACAGCCCGAAGGGGTTGCCGATCGCGAACACCGACTGGCCGATGCGCAGCTCGCGCGACGTGCCGACCGGAATGGGCTTGAGATTCTTCGGCGGGTCCACGAGCTTCACGACGGCGAGGTCGTAGTCCTCGGCGTAGCCCACGACCTTCGCGGCCAGGGGCTTGCCGGAGGCGTCGAGGCTCACGGTGACGCTGCGGGCGCCGTCGAGCACGTGGAAGTTGGTGACGACGTGCCCCTGCCGGTCCCACACGAAGCCGCTTCCCGCGCCCTGGGCGAGCCCCGCGGTGAAGAACCCGGTCCGCTGCAGCCGCTCGGTGGTGATGTAGGCGACGGAGGGGGCGGCGGACTCGAAGAGGCTCGCGAGCGCCTGCTCGTGCGGCAGGAGCGGGCCCCGCGGCGCCACGGCGCGCGGCTCGGGCGCGCCGCCCTTCTGTGCCCAGGGAGCGAGCGCGGCCACGGCGGACAGGGCCGCTGCGAGGATGAGGACGGGCTTCTTCATGGTGGGCTTGCCGGCGAGGGGATCTCCGGAAGATCGTGCCGCCCCCGCCGGATTCAAGCCCCGTCAGTCGACCGGCGTGGATTCGAAGGCCGGCAGCTCCTCGACGCGCGCGGCGACCCTCACGAGCGAGGGGAACTTCCACGCCGGCACCAGCTCGGCGTTGTAGTACTGGCCGAAGCGCCACGCGACCGCCGTCACCACGTCCGCCGCGTTGGGGCCGGCGCCCTGCAGCCAGGGGTCGGCCCGCCCGGCGGCGTCCTCCAGCGCCGAGTACGCCGCGATCGCCTGGGCGAGGCTGCGCTCCACCCATGGGCGGTGGCGCTTCTCCGGCGGGCGCTGGTCGCGCTCGTAGAGGATCGACACGCCCTTGTCGCAGGCGGCGAGCGCCAGGCCCGTGAGCCGCAGCGCCTCGAGCCGCGCCGCCCCCCCGGCGGGCATGAGGCGCCTCGCCGGCGGCACCAGCCCCTCGAGGTAGTCGAGGATGAGCGTGGAATCCATGAGCACCGTGCCGTCGTCGCACACGAGCGTGGGCGCCTTCACCACCGGGTTCACCTCGCGGAAGCGCTCGAAGTGGCGGAACACCGACACCGGCTGGTGCTCGAAGGGGATTCCCATGAGCTTCATCGACACCGCGACGCGGCGCACGTAGGGCGAGTCGAGCATACCGATGAGTTGCATGGCGGCCTCCGGGCAAGGGGAGGCGAAATTCTGCCCCAGATCGGGCCGCCCGGTGTCAGCGCGGGCCCTCAGGCACGGGCACGCAGGCGGCGAAGGCGCTTGCGGATGGCCTCGAGCATTGCCATGTTGCGCTCGAGCTCCTGCTCTACCGCGACGATGGACCGCTCCATCGCTGTGCATTCCAGGCCGATCTGCCGCCGGTCTGCCGGGTCGCGAGCATCGTCCGCCCGGTGCTCCAGGTCGTCCAGCTGCAGGCGAAGGTGGTCGAAGTTCATCCCGTCCCTCCCGAAGCCATTCTGGCCCCGAGGTCCTGCCGGAGTTTGCGCCAGAGCAACGAACCGTCGTTCGCGCCGGATGGCGGGTGCCGGGCCGGCGGCGCCGTCCTAGCTCGTGGAGATCTTCAGGAAGGCCCGCTCGAGGCGCTCGCGTGCCTGCGCGAATTCCCGCAGCTTGAACTCGGGCACGGCGCCGAGGGCCGGCTCCGCGCGAACGTCGTCGAGAAAGCGGCTCACGTCGGCGAACAACGACCGGGCCTCCGCCAGCATGGCGAGGCGCCGTTCGCGATCGCCCGCGCCGGCTTCCGCCGAGGAGACGAGCGCGTAGCCCTGGATCACCTTGGCCTCCGTCACCTGGATGCGGACATCGCGCAGCCGCGAGGCCTCTTTCGGCAACCGCGCGGCGCTGGCGAGCACTTCGCGGCACAGCCGCATGGCCCGCGGCAGGTCGCCAAGGCGATTGGCCACGTCGGCGGCCCCGACGAGGATCTCCAGCCGGTTCACCGCCAGCGTGACGTCGTCGGGATCTCGCGCGACCAGCGGGTCGATGCGCGCCGTCGCCTCGGCCAGGAGTGCGTCGGCCCGGCGCAGGTCGCCATTCGCCGCGAGGTGCCGGGCAAGCACCAGGGTAGTGACCCGCTCGAATCTCCGGAGCCGGGTGTCCTGGGGCGCAGCGGCCGCCAGCTCCCGGGCCATCGCCATCGCCCGCTCGAGGTAGGCGATCGCTTCCGCCATCCGCGGCTCGCCCTCGCCAGGGCCAGCCAGGGCGACACCCGCGTTGCGGTAGAGGGCCGCGAGACGCTCGTGGTGCGCGGCTTCCGCGGGTGCCTGCGGCCGCAGCCCCTCGAGAATCTCGATCGCACCGGCGAGCGTCGCGGTGACCTCGGGCGTTCGGCCGGTCGAAATGGCGACCAGATGTGCCTCCTGTCCCCGCATGAAGGCCGCGAGAGAGCGATCGTCCGCGCTGGCGTCCGGCATCGACGCGATCCGGTCGGCCAGCCCGATGGCCCGTTGCATCGTGGCTCGCCAGCGAGGGTCGGTGACCTGGAAGTAGCCCTCGCCGAGGGCGTAGCTAGTCCGCCGGTGCTCGCGCACCGCGGCGATGTCCCCCGGCTTCAGGCGCTCCAGCTCCTCGAGCATCGCGGTGGCCTTCTCGAAGTTGGCGATCGACGCGGCGAGGTTGCCGCGGTTGGCACCCCGGGGCTCGCCCTGCACGTTGCCGATGCTGCGATAGGCCGTGGCGACCTCGAGGAGCAGCGCCGGGTCCCGTCCGGGCTCCCTGGCCAGGGCATCGAGGTACTCGAGCGAAGTCGCGATCAGCATCTCGCGCGCGGCGAGCGAGCCCGGGAGGTTCTCGATCTTGCCGTGGACGTCGAAGATGAACGTGTTGGCGAGCTTGCGCACGCTCGCGAAATGCCGCTCGGCGCGCGCCTTCTCCGCCACCGCGACCCGCCGTTCCCGCTCGGCGACGACCAGCCCCGCCACCAGCGACACGAGGACGGTCGAGGCGAGAGCCAGCGGGAGCTTGTGGCGCACGGCGAAGCGCCCGGCCAGGTATCGCCAGGTGCCGGCGCGCGCCTTCACCGGCCGCTGCTGGAGGTGGGCGGCGACGTCCGCGTCGAAGAGCTCCACCGAGGCGTAGCGGTCCGACGGGGTGCGGCGCATCGCCTTCAGCACGATCGCGTCGAGGTCGCCCAGCACGGCCCTCGCCAGCGGCCCGGGCACGAGCCGGGACGGCAGCGTCGACTGCTCGTCGAGCAGCATCTCGTCCCTGAACGGCTTGCCCTCGCGCACGGCACGGTACGGCGAGAGGCCGGTGACGAGTTCGTGGAGAATGACGCCCAGCGCGTAGATGTCGGTCGACGTGGTGATGCTTCCCGCGGCCACCTGCTCGGGCGCCGCGTAGCGCAACGTCATCATGCGCCCGCCCAGGCGCGTGAGGTCGCCGGCCGCGTCGTCGTTGCCCTCCTCCACGAACTTGGCGATGCCGAAGTCGAGGAGCTTCACCACGCCGCCCTCGTCGACGAGGATGTTTCCCGGCTTCAGGTCCCGGTGCACGACGAGATGGCGGTGCGCATGGGCGACGGCGGCGAGGACCTGCCGGAACAGCGCCAGGCGCCGGGGGATCGAAAGTGCCCGCGCCGCGGCGTGATCGAGCAGCGTCGTGCCGAATACGCACTCCATCGCGAGCCACGGCTGCCCCGACTCGGTGACGCCCGCGTCGTAGAACCGCGCGATGTGCGGATGCTCGAGGCGGGCGAGGATGTCGCGCTCGCGGGAGAAACGCTCGCGCCACACGCTGCCATGCTGGAGCATCCCCGGCAGCTTGAGCGCCACCTCGCGCTGCACGCGCCCGTCCACCTGCCGGGCCAGCCATACCTCGCCCATGCCCCCGCGCCCGAGGGGGCGCACGAGCTCGAACGGGCCTGTCCGGAGGCCCGCAACGTGGGCGCTCGACCAGCCGGGCAGCGGGGCGAATCGCGGCACCGCCTCCAGTTCGCCGGAGCGCTCGCCGCGCTCGTGGGATTCGATGAGTTTCCGCAACAGCGGCACCGCGCCGGGATGCGTGGCTTCGAGACCCGCGAGCCAGCCGTCGCGCTCGGCCGGCGCCATGTCGAGGGCCGCCGACAGCAGCGGCTCGACTTCCCGCCAGCGCTCGGGAGTGAGCTTCAGCCGGGCTCGTCCGCGATGATCGTGAGCAGCAGCGCGCGCGCCTTCTGCCATTCGCGCGTCACGGTGCGCCTGGAGACCGCGAGCGCCTCGGCGATCTCGTCCTCGGTCATGCCGCCGAAGAAGCGCATCTCCACCAGCCGCGCTAGCGCCGGGTCGAGCCGCGCGAGGTCGTCCAGCGCATCGTTCACGGCCTCCACGTCGGCCGTGGCGGCGATGCCCGCGATCGCCGCGGTATCGAGCGTCACGATTTCCTTGTCGCCCCCGCGGCGCAGCGCGCGCTGCTCGCGCACGAGGTCGACCACGATGCTGCGCAGCACGCGCGAGGAGTAGGCGAAGAACTGGAGCCGGTCACCCACGGCGATGGCCGGCCCGCTCGCGAGCTTGAGGTAGCTGTCGTGGACGAGGGCCGTGGTCTCGAGCGCGCCCTGCCGGCCGCTGCCGCGCAGCCGCGCGTGGGCAATCTTCTT